>CALXGE010000042.1 GCA_944387775.1 uncultured Oscillospiraceae bacterium
GGTGGAGGGGGTCTATGGCATCGAATCAGCCGGAAAAGCTGTATGGACATGATGAACGTATCGAACAGCAGGCTATGGGGCAGTAGGACGAAGCGGCCGGGACGCAGATCCCTCCCGCGAGATATCTGAACGGAAGGGGTATACCGATGATGGAACGAATCACCAGCCGCGCAAACCCGCTCATGACCCACATCCGGAAGCTCGCCTCCTCCCGCTCCTACCGGGCAAAGTCTGGGGAGTATCTGGGAGATGGCACCAAGCTTCTGGAGGAGGCATTGACCTGGGGAGCGGCGGTGACCACCGTGGTCTATACCGTTGCTGTCCAGCTGCCGCCTCTGCCCCCTGAGATTCGGGCAGTAGAGGTGCCGGAGGATGTGATGAAGTCCATCAGCCCCATGGAAGCCCCTCAGGGGGCCCTGTTCCTGGCCAAACAGCCGGACACGGCTCTGCCGGAAAAGCTGTCCGGCAGCCGGTATCTGGTCCTGGAGGGGGTCCAGGACCCGGGCAACGTGGGCACCATCCTCCGCACTGCCGACGCCTTTGAGGCCGACGGCCTCATTCTGCTGGAGGGCTGCGCGGACCTCTACAACCCCAAGACCGTCCGGGCCTCCATGGGAGCGGTGTTCCGCCGCAGTGCCTGGAGTGGTACGCTGGCAGAGTTGCTGCCGCTTTTGAAGGCAGCGCAGCTGCCCCTGTTGGGAGCCGCTCTCCGTGATGACACTACGGATGTGCGGGAGGTTGACCTGACGAGGGCAGCTATGCTGATCGGCAGCGAGGGCCGAGGCCTCAGCGAGGCAGCTCTTGCCGCCTGCGATGGAACTATCCGCATTCCCATGGGAGCGCGGTGCGAATCCTTAAATGCCGCCGTGGCGGCGGCGACCCTCCTGTGGGAGGGATACCGACAGTGCGCGCCCGGCAGATAATGCCGGGCGGCCTGCGCCTAGTGGGAAGGAGGCGGCGGAATGGCTTCTCTGAAATACTGGCTGTGGCTGACGAATCTGGAAGGACTGACCATTCAGCAGCGACTTTCACTGCTGGACCACTTCGGCCAGCCGGACAAGGTCTACTTCGGTGACAGTGGCGAGTATGCCCTGGTGGAGGGGATGACCCGCCAAGCCATGACTGCTCTGGAGAACAAGTCTCTGGAACAGGTGGATCAGATTTTGGGTGACTGCGCTCGCCTGGGCCTGCGGATCATTACCATCCAGGATGCAGAATACCCGGACCGCCTGCGCAATATCTATGACCCACCGCTGGTGCTGTATGTTCAGGGACGGATGCCCAGCTTCGACGACGAGGTTGCTATCGCCATGGTGGGGTCCCGGAAGGCTTCCCCCTACGCCCAGGTGATGGGAGAGAAGATTGCCTTCCAGATGGCGGGACTGGGCGCTGTCATCGTGTCGGGCCTGGCTGCGGGCGGCGATGCTTCCGCCCACCGGGGTGCCCTCCGTGCCGGAGGATTTACCGCCGCAGTGATTGCCGGTGGCCACGACGTGATCTATCCCCGGGAGAACCGCGCCCTATACGAGGACATCGGCGTCCGGGGTGTAATTCTCTCGGAGTATCCACCGGGAACGCCACACGACCGCACCCACTTCCCGGTCCGTAACCGGATCATCAGCGGACTATGCCTGGGCACCGTGGTCATCGAGGCCCCGGAGCGCAGCGGAACCCTTATCACCGTCAACCACGCTCTGGACCAGGGCAGGGACGTATTCGCCCTGCCGGGACAGGCAGACGACTGGCACTGTACCGGCAGCAACCGCCTCCTCCGGGACGGGGCCGGGGTGGTCATTGACGGCTGGGATGTGCTCAGCTGCTACGCCGCCCGGTTCCCTCACAAGCTCAGGTCCTTCCGGGCGGAGGAGCCCCGACACTTCGGTGTCGGTGGGGAGAAGGAACCGGCGCCTGAGAAGCAAACATCTTCGGCCAAAGCGCCGGAGGCACCGCCCCAGGCGCCGCCGAAACCGGTGCTGAACCTCTCCGGAGACCACGGCCTCACCGATGATCAGGTAAAGATCGTGCTGGCTCTGGGGGATCAGACGCTGCAGGTGGATGACATTATTGAAGAGACAGAGATACCTGCCCGACGGGTACTGTCGGCGCTGACCATGCTGGAGCTGGACGGCGTTGTGGAGCAAAGCAGCGGCAAGCGCTTCTCCTTAGCGGTAACTGTAACGGGACAGGAATGATATTCATACCTTCCGGCGGACCTTTTGACTGCCGGGTCGGGCGGGACCAATGAGACCTTCCGACAACAAAACAAGCGGCGCGGCCCAGCCGTGCCCAGGAGGATACCATGGCAAAAACAAATCTCGTGATCGTGGAGTCCCCGGCCAAGGCCAAGACCATTGGCAAGTACCTGGGGCCGGATTACCAGGTGAAGGCCTGCATGGGTCACCTGCGGGACCTGCCCAAGAGTACTCTCGGCGTGGACCTCGAGCACGACTTTGAACCCAACTACCGCCCCATCAAGGGCAAAGAAGACATCATCAACGACCTGAAGAAATCTGCCAAGAGCAGTGAATATGTGTATCTGGCCACCGACCCGGACCGGGAGGGGGAGGCCATCAGCTGGCACCTGCGGGAGCTGCTGGGCCTCTCCGGCGACAAGGCCCGGCGGGTGACCTTCAACGAGATTACCAAGCGGGTGGTCAATGAGTCCATCGCCGCCTACCGGGACATCGACCAGAACCTGGTGGACGCCCAGCAAGCCCGACGGATCCTGGACCGGATCGTGGGCTACCAGCTCTCCCCGCTGCTGTGGAAAAAGATCCGGCGGGGTCTCTCCGCCGGCCGTGTCCAATCGGTGGCCACCCGGATGGTCTGCGACCGGGAAAAGGAGATCGCTGATTTCAAGCCCCAGGAGTACTGGTCCCTGGACGCAAAGCTGGGTGTTGACAGCGGTGAAAAGGGCCGTTTCCTGGCCCGGTACCACGGGGAAAACGGCAAGAAGCGGGAACTGAACTCCGCTGACGAGGTGGCCCAGGTGGTCTCCCAGGTGGAGAACGCCGTCTTTACGGTGAAATCCGTGAAGCGGCAGGATAAGCAGCGCTCTCCCTCGCCCCCCTTCACCACCTCTACCCTCCAGCAGGAGGCCAGCCGGAAGCTGAGCATGACCCCCCGGCGGACCATGGCTATCGCCCAGCAGCTCTATGAGGGTGTGGACATCTCCGGTGAGGGCGCGGTGGGCCTCATTACCTACATGCGTACCGATTCCCTACGGCTGAGCGACGAGGCCCTGGCGGCGGCCAGAACCTTTATCCTGGGCCGCTATGGTGAGGCCTACTATCCCGGCTCTGCCCGGACTTTCCGCACCAAGGCGGGGGCCCAGGACGCCCACGAGGCCATCCGGCCCAGCGATGTGACGCTGACCCCGGAGCAGATCAAAAATGACCTCACCGCCGAGCAGTACCGCCTCTACCGGCTGATCTGGAGCCGCTTTGTGGCCTGCCAGATGGCCAACGCCATCTATGACAGCGTGTCTGTGGAGGTGGAGGCCGCAGGTCACAGCTTCCGCGCCTCCAGCAGCAGCCTGAAGTTTTCTGGCTATACCGCCGTCTATGAGGAGGGCAAGGACGAGGAGAAGGAGGAGGCCAAGGAGGCCCGCCTGCCGGAGCTGAAGGAGGGCCAGACCCTGATCCTTCACGGCTTTGACAAGGAGCAGCACTTCACTCAGCCACCTGCCCGCTATACCGACGCATCCCTGATCCGGGCTCTGGAGGAAAACGGCATCGGCCGCCCCTCCACCTACGCTCCCACTGTCAGCACCATCCTGGACCGGGAGTACGTGGTGAAGGAGGGCAAGTACCTCAAGAGCACCCCCCTGGGAGAGGTAGTCAACGGCCTCATGTGCGACAAGTTTGCCGACATCGTCAACACCCGCTTCACCGCCGAGATGGAGCAGGAGCTGGACAACGTGGAGAACGGCACCGAGGAGTGGCGGACCCTGTTGCGTGAGTTTTACGAGCCCTTCAAGGCCAACCTGGAGAAGGCGGAGAAGGAACTGGAGGGGGTCCGGCTGAAGGTCCCTGCCGAGGAGAGCGACGAGGTCTGCGACGTCTGTGGCCGGAAGATGGTCATCAAGAGCGGTCGCTTTGGCCGATTCCTGGCCTGCCCCGGCTACCCGGAGTGCACCTTTACCAAGCCGTTGGTGGTGGCTATGCCGGGCCGGTGCCCCAAGTGCGGCGGCCGCATCCTTAAGAAAACCTCCCGCAACGGCTACGCCTACTACGGCTGTGAGCACAACAGCGACAAGGACGAGAGTACCAAGTGCGATTTCATGACCTGGGACATCCCCGTGGCGGACGACTGCCCGGTGTGCGGCCAGACCATGTTCAAGAAGTCCGGCAAGGGCTTCCGCAAGCCCTTCTGCATCAATGAGAAGTGTTCCAACTTCACGCCTGAGGAGAAGCGGGGCGGCTACCGGAAGAAGACAGAGGAGTCCAAGGCGGAGGCCGGTGCGGAAGGTGCCGAAGCTGCCGCCGGGGAGCAGGCAGAAAAGAAGACCGCCGCCAAGAAGGCGGTTCCCAAGAAGACTGCGGCGAAAAAGACCGCTGCAGAAACCAAGACCGCCGAGAAAAAGCCGGCGGCCCGGAAGTCCACGGCGAAGAAGGCCGCATCCAAGGCGGACAGCGCCGGGGCGTAAACAGAGGAGAACACCATGAAGGTAACAGTGATCGGCGCAGGCCTGGCGGGCAGTGAGGCTGCCTGGCAGCTGGCCCAGCGGGGAATCCCCGTGACCCTCCGGGAGATGAAGCCGGAGAAGATGACTCCGGCCCACACCAGTCCCTATTTTGCAGAGCTGGTGTGTTCCAACTCCCTGCGCAGCGACCAGTTGGAAAATGCCGTGGGCCTTCTTAAGGAGGAGCTGCGGCGGCTTGGGAGCCTGATTTTGCGGGCGGCAGACGAGACCAGGGTGGAAGCCGGCGGGGCCCTTGCGGTGGATCGCCACGGCTTTGCCCGATATGTGACGGAGGCCATCCGCAGCCATCCTCTCATCACTGTGGAGGAGGGGGAGGTAACGGACATTCCTGAGGGAGAGGTCATCGTGGCCACTGGTCCGCTCACCAGCGACGCCCTGGCGGAGAAGCTGTTTGCCCTCTTTGGCGAGGGGACAGACCTGCACTTTTTCGACGCAGCGGCCCCTCTGGTGACCTTTGAGAGCATTGACATGACCTCCGCCTGGTTCGCCTCCCGGTACGATAAGGGAACGGCGGATTATGTCAACTGCCCCATGGATGAGGAGGAGTATCGCTCCTTCTGGCGGGAGCTGTGTGCCGCCCAGGAGGCGGAGGTCCACGGTTTTGAGGACAGCGGCGTGTTCGAGGGCTGCATGCCTGTGGAGGTCATGGCCCGGCGGGGAGAGGACACCCTCCGGTACGGGCCTCTCAAGCCCCGGGGACTCAAGGACCCCAAGACCGGGAAGGAGCCCTACGCCGTGGTACAGCTGCGGCGGGACAACGCCGAGGGCTCCATCTACAACCTGGTGGGCTTCCAGACCCACCTGAAGTTCGGGGAGCAGAAGCGGGTGTTCTCCATGATCCCCGCCCTGCGTGATGCGGAGTACGTCCGCTATGGGGTCATGCACCGCAACACCTACCTGGATTCCCCGCGGCTCCTCAACCGCTTCTACCAGCTGCGCAGCCAGCCCAGGATCGCCTTTGCCGGTCAGATGACCGGCGTGGAGGGCTATGTGGAGTCCACGGCCTCCGGCTTCCTGGCGGCGGTGGAGCTGGCCCGTCGGCTGCGGAGTATGGAGCCGGTGTGCTTCCCCAAGGAGACAGCCATCGGCGCATTGGGGCTGTATGTCTCCGATGAGAGCATCGGGGAGTTCCAGCCTATGAACATCAATTTTGGCATTATCTCCCCTCTGGGCTACCGGGTCAAAGGGGGCAAGCGGAACAAAAACACAGAGCTGAGCCGGAGAAGCCTGGAGATCATCGACAGTATCCAGGAGGAGGTTCTCCGGTAAGAGAGACGGCACAGTTTGGGATAAGGAGAGAGTCATGAAAATCATTGTAGACGCCATGGGCGGGGACAACGCCCCTGTGGAGATCGTACGGGGAGCCCTGAATGCCGCCCGGGCTCGGCAGGACCTGGAGATTGTTCTGGTGGGCCGGGAGGAGGATGTTCGGAGTGCGATCGGCCAGTGCGGCGGCGCTCCGGACAACGTGAGCGTGGCCAACGCTACAGAGGTCATCGATATGCACGACGACCCTGCCACGGCCTTTAAGGTGAAGAAGGACTCCTCCATTACCGTAGGCCTTACTATGCTGAAAAACGGGGAGGGGGATGCCTTCGTCTCCGCCGGCAGCACGGGGGCCCTTCTCTCCGCTGGGACCCTCCTGGTCAAGCGGGTGCGGGGTATCCGCCGGGCGGCCATGGCACCGGTAATCCCCACCGCCGGGGGCCACGCGGTTCTCATCGACTGCGGGGCCAACGCGGAGTGTACGGTGGAGTACTTGATGCAGTTTGCCTATCTGGGCAGCTTCTACGCCTCTCGGGTGCTGGGATTGAAGAGCCCCCGGGTGGGCCTTCTGAACATCGGCGCCGAGGACACCAAGGGCGATCAGCTCCGCCGGGACACCTACGCCGCCCTGAAGGAGGCCGGGGATTCCGGCCATCTGAACTTCATCGGCAACATCGAGGCCAAGGACGCCATCAAGGGCGGCTGTGATGTGATTGTGGCCGATGGCTTCTCCGGGAACGTGATGCTCAAGACCATTGAGGGTGTGGGCTCCTTCCTGGGCCGGGAGCTGAAGGGCATGTTCCTGAAGAGCCTCAAGACCAAGGTGGCGGCCCTGCTGGTAAAAGATGGTCTTACCGCTTTCAAGGACCGGCTGAACCCGGACACCATCGGCGGTACCCCTTTCCTGGGCCTCACAAAACCCGTTATCAAAGCCCACGGCTCCAGCGGTGCCCTGGCCATTGAGAACGCCGTTGCCCAGGCGGTGGCGGCGGCCCAGGGCAACATTAGCGCGGACATCGAGGCCAACATCGAGCGCATGAGGGTGGAGCGCTGAGGAAAATTCCGGCGGGAATGGGAAATAGCGGATAAGCTATTGACAGGGGGAGCGAAAAGTTTTATCATGCCAATGAACCCCCAAAGATGCCCTTGGGAAAGGAGGAAAAGTGAGTGCAGGATATTTTTGAGCACATGCAAAAGATTATCGCTGAGCAGTTTGCCGTCGACCCCGATGAGATCACCATGGACACATCCTTTGAGGAGGATCTGGGCGCCGACTCCGTCGATCTGGTGGAGCTGGTGATGAGCATGGAAGAGGAGTTCGAGATCGGCGAAGTTCGGGAGGAAGAGCTGGCCACCCTGTCTACCGTGGGTGACTGCGTCAATTTCCTGACGAAAAAGCTGGATAAGTAAAACAACGAAAAGTGCAGAGAGAGCCTCGTCAGACGGGCGTGTGACGCCCTGCGGGCGGGGCTTTCTTTTTGGAGAAAGGAGGTGTAAGGATGGAATCTCTGGAAAAAAAGCTGGGCTATAGCTTTCAACATCGGGAATTGCTGGCGGAGGCGCTGCATCACAGCTCCTATGCCAACGAGCACCGGGGTGCCGGTATCTGCAGCAATGAGCGCCTGGAATTTCTGGGAGACAGTGTACTGGGGTTTGTGACAGCTGAATTTCTCTTTAAAACCTACCCTCAGCTGCCGGAAGGGGATCTCACCCGGATGCGGGCAGCATTGGTGTGTGAGCAGAGCCTTTATGAGGTAGCTCGCATGTTGGATCTGGGCCAGCATCTGAAGCTGGGTAAAGGTGAAGAGGCCGGCGGCGGCCGGGAGCGGCAGTCCATTCTGGCAGATGCGGTTGAGGCAGTATTTGCTGCGGTGTATCTGGATGGCGGGATGGAGCAGATCCGCAGCCTGATCCATCGGGTTTTGCTCAGTCGGGCTCCGGAGGCCGAGGAGCGAAAGGACTACAAGACCACCTTGCAGGAGATTGTCCAGCGCAGAGTTGGGCAGCAGCTGACCTACCACATGGTGGAGGAGAGCGGCCCCGATCACAATAAGACGTTTCTGTTTGAGGTGCGGCTCAACGGCGAGCCCATTGGCCGCGGCGGTGGCCACAGCAAAAAAGAGGCCGAGCAGGCTGCGGCAAGAGACGCTCTGGAGCGGCAGAAGCAATAGCCTGCAGTGTTATTGGACCCAATAGACCCTGTGTCCTGTCATTCTGAACGAAGCAGAGGAGAAAAGTGTCTCCGCTCCGTTCAGAGTGACAGTTTTCTTTTCTGCCCTTGGCTCACGGCAAAAAACTATGGAAAAATAAAAGCAATTGTGCTATTGTATATATTGATATTTTATGAGGAGGCGACGCTGTGTCCCTGTTGAACGCGCTGATTTTAGGTATCATCCAAGGTGTGGCGGAGTTTCTGCCTATCTCCAGTTCAGGACACCTGTCCATTGCCCAGAACTTGCTGGGCCTGGGAGTGGAGGGCACCGACGATGTGTTTTTTGATGTACTGCTCCATCTGGGTACCCTGGCAGCAGTGTTTGTAGCCTATTGGTCTGACATCAAGGAAATGGTGCTGGAGTTTTTCCGCACCATAGGTGATATCCGCCGGGGGGGATTGCCGAAGGATACCCCGCCTGCTCGCCGGCTGATCCTGCTGATTATTATCGGTACGCTGCCCCTGTTCCTGGTGCTGCCCATTCAGGATACAGTGGAGGGCCTGTACAGCAACACCTATTTTGTGGGTGCCGCCTTGCTGGTCACCGGTGGCCTACTCTTTGCCTGCGACCGGATCCGCAAGGGCCGGAAAAATGAGAAATCCACCACTGTGGGTGATGTGCTCATCATCGGCGTGGGGCAGGCGATTGCTACCTGCCCGGGTATTTCCCGCTCTGGTATGACGATTTCTACTGGGTGTTTCTGCGGCCTGGAGCGGCGGTTTGCCGTGCGCTTTGCATTCCTGCTGTCCATTCCCGCAGTGCTGGGAGCCAACATTCTGCATATCACGGATGCCGTCAGTACGGGAATTGACGTGACGTTACTGCCTGCCTATCTGTTGGGTGTTGCGGCAGCGGCCATCTCTGGTTACCTCTCCATCCGTCTGGTTCGGATGGTAGCGGACAAGGGAAAATTCGGTGCGTTTTCCTACTATTGCTGGGCTGTTGGTATCCTGACTCTGGTGCTGACAGCGTTGAAGTAAGTATATAGACCGGCAATCTGCGGGCAGACGCCCTTTCGTCTGCCCGCCTGCTGTACATATCAGAAGGAGAGTGTATAGCAGGCCGGAATAGACCTGGAAGAGGAGAAATCATGGCAACGACACAAAAGAAAACTACATCCAGCAGCCGCAGCGGAAGCTCCCGGGGAAGCGGCACCGGCAGCAGTGCCCGCTCCGGCAGCCGCAGCAGCAGTGCCCGGGGCAGTTCGTCTCGTGCTAGTGGCAGCTCCCGCAGCCGCAGCGCTGGCAAGAATACCAAACGGCCTATCCGGCGGGAGGTTACCGGAATTGCCTTCCTGATTGCGGCTCTGTGCGTTCTGGTGAGCTACTTTACGGAGGACGGCTGGCTCATCGCCCTGCTGCCCGCCCTGTTCAAAGGCCTCTTTGGCTTTGGCTTTTACCTGATTGCGCCGGCCCTGGTGGTGGGAGCCTGGATCCTTCTGACCCATAAGGGACGGCCGGTGGTCCTGCGCACCGCCTGTGCCTTGCTGGTACCCTATTTGTTCGGCGGATTGTGTCACATGCTGTTTTGCCGCCAGAATCTGACGGCGGACGGTCTGCTGCCGAAGCTTTGGGATACAGGGCGGGAGCTTCTGTCCGGTGGTGTTCTCTCCGGCGGCACCGCTCATGGCTTCATGGCGGTGCTGGGCAAACCCGCGTCGGTGATTATCTTCTGCCTTCTGATTGTAGTGCTGCTGCTGGTGGCTTTCCAGGTCAGCCTCTCTACACTGATCCGCATGTGGAAGGAGCGGGATCGCCTGGACTATCGGGTGGAAGATTATGAGGACGATAAAGAGGAGGACGACGGCTTTTTCCAACCGGTGGAGACGCCCAGGGCTCAGCCCCGAAAGAAGCGGGAGCCCTCTCCGGCCCGGCCGGAGATCGATATTCCTCTGGATGAGGAGCCTTCTCAGCGCAAGGGTATTATGTCCGGCTTCTTTAAGCCCAGGGACAAGGGACAGATGACGCCTGCCGACATCCTGGACGGCGGTGAGGCGGGCGGCACCTCCGCTCCGGCGGCACCTGTGCTGGAGCCTGTTATGCCTGCTCCGGAGCCGATTCCTTTTGATCCGGAACCGACGCCTATCCCCGAGGCGGCTGTGGAACCTGCTCCTGTGGAGGAGAAAAAGCGGAAAAAGAACACCGCCGACGTGGAGACTGCCGCGGCGGAGGTTACCGCTGAGATCGAGAGCGGCATGGCCGCAGGGGAGGAGACCTACATCTTCCCGCCGGTGACTTTGCTGGACCACAATAGCCAGGACAACTATATCGAGGCCGGGGCGGAGCTGCGGACCAACGCCCAGCGGTTGGCGGACACCCTCAGCAGCTTTGGCGTGGACGCCACGGCCGGAGATGTAGTCCGGGGCCCTGCCATTACCCGCTATGAGTTCGTTCTGGATCAGGGTGTGAAGCTCTCTAAGATCACGAACCTGTCTGACGATATTGCCCTGGCCCTGGGAGCCAGTGGTGTGCGCATTGCCCCCATTCCGGAAAAGATCTCCGTGGTAGGTATCGAGGTGCCCAACAAAACCGTATCTCCGGTGCTGATTCGGGATGTTATCGAATCCCGCACCTTCACCCAGCACAAGTCCTCGGTAGCCTTTGCTGTGGGAAGAGACATCGGTAACCGGGACGTAGTGGGGGACATTGCCAAGCTGCCCCACGTGCTCATCGCCGGTACCACAGGCTCCGGTAAGTCGGTGTGTACCAACTCCCTCATCATCAGCCTTCTTTACAAATCCAGCCCTGAGGATGTCCGTTTCATCATGGTGGACCCCAAGATGGTGGAGCTTGCCCCCTATAACGGCATTCCCCACCTGCTGATCCCGGTAGTCACCGATCCCAAGAAGGCCGCGGGTGCTCTCCAGTGGGCGGTATTTGAGATGATGAAGCGGTACAAGACCTTCTCTGAGCTGGGGGTCAAGAAGCTGGAGGAATACAACGCCATTGCCCAGAAGCGGGACGATCTGCCCCATATGGCCTCGGTGGTGGTGGTCATCGACGAGCTGGCGGATTTGATGCTGGTAGCGGCCAAGGAGGTGGAGGAATCCATCTGCCGGGTGGCCCAGATGGGTCGTGCCGCCGGCATGCACCTGGTCATCGCCACCCAGCGGCCCTCCGCCGACGTGATTACCGGCCTTATGAAGGCCAACATCCCCAGCCGCATTGCCTTCGCGGTGGCCTCCAGCCTGGAGTCCCGGATCATCCTGGATTCCACCGGCGCGGAGAAGCTGGTGGGCCGGGGCGATATGCTCTATGCCCCCTTGGGCTCTGGTAAGCCTGTGCGTGTCCAGGGCTGCTTCATTACCCCCGAGGAGATCGAGCGGGTGGTGGCCTATGTGAAGTCCAACGGTGAGGCCCAGTACTCCGATGAGGTTATGCAGAAGATCGAGGAGTCCATCCAGGAGAAGGACAAAAAGGGTGGCTCCTCCTCCGGCGGTTCCTCTGCCGATGTCAGCGACGGCGACGACGGCGACGAGCTGCTGCCCGCCGCTGTGGAGGTGGTGCTGGAGACCGGCCAGGCGTCGGTATCCATGCTCCAGCGGCGACTGAAGCTGGGCTACTCCCGGGCTGCCCGTCTGGTGGACCAGATGGAGGAGCGGGGTATCGTGGGTCCCTTTGAGGGCTCCAAGCCCCGGCAGCTCCTGATTACCCGGGAAAAGTGGCAGGAGCTGCAGATGGCCAAGGGCGGCGGCAGCGACCTGACGCCGGACGAGCTGGCCGGCATGAAGCATGTCAACTGGAACGACGGCGAGCACGTCATCCCCTGGGAGGACCAGTAGGAGGAGAGACGACGTATTCTTTTTCTTGAAAGAAAAAGAACCAAAAAGAACTTTTGGCGCAAAGCATCGCTTTGCGCTGTCGGGACAGTACAAAACGATACGGACAAGAGAAAAGGAGGACGGTTATGCGGCATCCGGATACGAAATCACTGCGGGAGACGATGAAGGGACATATGCCCCAGGAGGGCGAGGGATATCTCACAGACCAGCAGGAACAGATGCCCATGCCTCCTGTACAGGTGGTACGGGGCGGCGGGGAGCTGCTGGATCTGCCGGAGCGGGAGGTGTCGTCCTTTTCCGCCCTGTTGGAGAACCGCTGCTCCCGCCGGAGCTACGACGGCAGCCCCCTGACTTTGGGGGAGCTGGCCGACCTCCTTTGGGCGGCCCAGGGAATCAGAGGCTTCCGGAAGGACGGGGCTACCCTCCGCACGACGCCCTCCGCCGGTGCTCGGCACCCCTTGGAGCTGTATGCCTTTGTCAATGCGGTGGAGGGCCTGGAGCCGGGCCTCTACCACTACCTGGCTCTGGAGAACAAGCTGGAGCCTGTCAGCAGTTGCCCGGACCAGGCGGACCGCCTGACCTGCGCCCTGTGCGGCCAGGTATTTGCCGGCAGAGCACCGGTGTGCCTGGTGTGGACGGTGGTACCCTACCGCACCGAGTGGCGCTATGACGACAAGACCCGGAAGTATGCCCTGCTGGATGCGGGCCACTCCTGCCAGAACGTATATCTGGCCTGCGAGGACCTGAAGCTGGGCTGCTGTGCCATTGCCGCCTATGATCAGAAGTGCTTGGATGAACTGCTGGGGTTACCCTTCGGACCCTCAGACGCCAAGGAGGCGGAGTTTGCCGTCTATGCCTGCGCGGTAGGCCGCCCAAAGTAAGAGTAGCCTGAGCTGTAAAACAGAACGCCGCCCCGCCGGGAAGTTTCCGGTGGGGCGGCGATTTTATATATAGATTACACATTATGCAGGGGACTTCTCACACTGTGGGGCTCGCTGCTGCTGGGCGGATCGCTCCTGGAGCTTCCGGCAGGTCTTGCGGTAGCGTTCGGCAATGGGTCCTGCGTCCTTGTAGATGGCGGCCTTGCCGGACCACTGCTTGCCCTCCTTCTGAGCAGTAACCGCCATGTAGAGGCGGCGGTGCTCCTTGCAGCGACAGCGAAGGACCTGCTCTGTGGGAGTAGTGCGGACCCAGCGTCCGGCGGACAGGGGCTCTCCACACAGGGGGCACACCGGCTGAGCCACCTCCCGCCGGTTCTTACAGGCCCAGCGGGTGTCGTAGGTGCCAAGGTCCATCTCCCACAAAGGCGGCAGTCCCTTCTGCTTGGGAGGCTTGTGGAAGAAGGTCAGGTCCTCGAACCGGTCCAGCATGGTCTGATAGACCAGCACGGTGTAGTAGGTGTCGTTCCAGGCGCTGTGGAAGTCCAGGTCCGTATCCATGTGGAGCTCGGTGACGGCTTTTTCCAGGGAGGGCTGACAGCCCAAGTCCCCACCGAAGAGCTTCTGGTACATATACTGGAGATCGTAGTACTCGCACTTCCAGTCCGCATCGAAGGAGATGCGGTGAAACTCAAAGTTTTTCAGCAGTACTTCCACATCGTTGTTGCCCCACTCGATGAAGATGGGGTTGTCCCCGCACCAGCGCAGGAAGGCGGGCCCCATATCAAGGAAGGTGGGGGCCTCCGCCAGCAGCTGCTGGAGCTCCTCCTTGCTGTAGGGCAGCAGACGGTAGGTCCGATTGTCGATTTTTCGGCTGACCTTGGGGTGGACATAGCTGTGGAAGGAGTCCACCATAGCGCCGCTGGAGCGGTCCACCTTCATAGCGGCTACCTCAATGAGCTCGTGAAAAGGGAGGCGCTCGCCGCTCTTGTCTCGGTAAAAGGCGGTATTCCATTCCAGATCCATGAAAATAAGGTCTGACATAGGTTCAGTGCTCCAATAGCAGTTTCATGTCTCCCGGCAAGGGAGCAGTAAAGGACAGGTGTTCCCCGGTAACGGGGTGAGTAAAGGCCAGGCGTACGGCGTGGAGGGCAGGACGGGGAATCAACCCGCGGTCCTCGGTGCCGTAGAGCCAATCTCCGGCCAGAGGGCAGCCGATGGCAGCCATATGGACTCGGATCTGGTGGGTACGTCCGGTCCAGGGCATCAGGGCCACCAGAGAGAGGCCGCTTCTTACTCGCAGCAGGCGGTAGTCGGTGCGGGCACTTTGGCCCGCCGAATCAATTTGCCGCCGGATGGCAGAGCCGGGGGCTCGTCCAATGGGTAGGGCAATTGTTCCATGGGGCGGCTCCGGTGCCCCCACACAGATAGCCAGGTAGCTGCGGAAAAAATCGCCGCTGTGGAGACGGCGGCGGAGCTGATCGTGGATATATCCGCTCTTGGCTACCACCATGAGCCCGGTGGTACCCCGGTCCAGCCGGTTCACCGGATGGATGGCGGCGGAGGGGCCAAGGTATGCCATAAGGCCTGCTGCCAGAGTGGGTTCCGTGGGGACCAGGGAGGAGGGAATCACCGCCAGAGGGGCGCTCTTGTTCACCACCAACAGATGCTCATCCTCAAATACGATGTCCAGGTCCATGGGCACCGGAGGAATCTGGGTGGGGGTTTCGCCGGCATTCAGGTCCACGGAAAGTATGTCCCCGGCCTGGAGCACTGCGTTGGTGAACACCCGCAGGCCGTTGCAGGTGAGGCCTGTTTCCACCCGCTTGAGGCGGTTGACACAGCCGGTGGAGAGCCCCAGCTCTCTCCGCAGGAGGGAGAGGACCGTCCGCCCGCTCTGCTCAGAAGATACCGTCAGAGTTAGCCGTGCCATAACCGCCCTCCTTTGCGCACAACATATAAATTATACTATGAAAAATTGCCTTTTTCAATAAGAAGAATTGTGCAAATGAGGGAAACGGCGCGAAAAAGGAGCCGTGACATCAGTCACGGCTCCTCCGGTTCCAGCAAATGCATGACGCTGACCTCGTAAGCGGTGCGCTCCTGAACACAGCCCTCCAGGACCTTGGTGTAAACCCGGCTCTGAATCCGGCCCTCCAGGGCCAGAGTGTCGCCCACCGCCATATGGCCGGTAATCATGGCCACCTGGCCCCATGCAATGCAGGGGAGGTAGTCCGCCCGGCCGTAGCGCCGGTTTACTGCCAGCATCATGTCGGAGATGCAGCGACCCAGGGGCGTGCGGCGGAGTACCGGCGGTTTGCAGATTACCCCCCGGAGAATCACGTCGTTGCGGTCCTCCTCCTGGGTAAGGCACAGGGTCCTGGCCAGGACGGAGATCACCAGACGGCTGCCCTGGCCGCTCTTGTTGTTGAAAGAGCGCAGCTGTCCCTCGATGACCAGCCGCCGCCCCTTCAGGGGAAGAAGGTATTTGAGCTGCTCCTCCGTGGCAATAACGGGCAGGAGGTCCGCCTGTCCCGACAGGCGGCGCACAGAGAGAAGAAAGCGGTAAAACCGCTGACCGTGATTTTCATGGGACAATGCGGGTTCCTGAACGGCTTCTCCCCGCAGCTGAACAATATTGCGTGCTTCTTCCATATGTACGTTCCCCTCATTGGTAGTCCGGGGACAGCCCCGGCTGACGTTACAGCCTATGCGCCAGGGGAGGGGAATATGTCCGGAAGGTCGGATGCGGAAGGGTACAAAAAATCCGAGGTGGGCCAAAAGGCCCACCTCGGAAAGGACTCAACGCTGATATTCGAATTCCAGATCGTACATGGAAACCAGATCGCCGTCCTGGATGCCCATGGCCTCCAACCGATCGAAGAGGCCGGACTCCCGGAGCATCTTGTCAAACCACAGCCGGCTCTCGTAGTCGCCGAAGTTGGTATTGGAGATGAGCCGCTGGAGCCAGGGACCCTCCACCAGGTATACCCCGTCCTCCACGGTGATCTCCACAGGGGAGGAGGTATCCACTTGAGGCGGCCGCTTGACGTACTCCGGCTCATACACTGCCACCGGAGGCAGTTCCCGGAGTTTGTTGGCGATGGCGTACACCAGCTCCCGAACGCCCTGCTGGGCGGCGGCGGAGATGGTGAACAAGGGATAGCCCAGAGCCTCCACGTGAGCCTTCAGGGTCTCCAAAAGGCTGTCGTCCGTCATGATGTCCGCCTTGTTGGCCACCACGATCTGGGGCCGGGAAGCGAGGCTCTCATTGTACTGGGTCAGCTCCAGATTGATGGCGTCGAAATCCGCTACAGGATCCCGGCCCTCGCTGCCGGACACGTCCACCACGTGGACCAGCAGGCGGCAGCGGTCGATGTGCCGCAGGAAGTCATGACCCAGGCCGGCGCCCTCACTGGCTCCCTCGATGATGCCGGGAATGTCGGCCATAACGAAGGACACGCCCTCGTCCACATAGACCACGCCCAGATTGGGGAAGAGGGTGGTAAAGTTGTAGTTGGCGATCTTGGGCCGGGCCTTGCTGACCACGCTCAAAAG
>CALXGE010000043.1 GCA_944387775.1 uncultured Oscillospiraceae bacterium
ATGACGCGGCTGGTCAGGATGCCCTTCTCACCGGGGCGGCCCTCACGGCGCATGAAGCTGCCGGGGATGCGGCCCACAGCGTACATCTTCTCCTCGAAGTCAACGCTCAGGGGGAAGAAATCGATGCCGTCCCGGGGACGGGGGGCGGCGGTGGCGGTGACGAGGACGGTGGTCTCGCCGTAGGTCACCAGAACCGCGGCGTTGGCCAGCTCCGCCAGCTTGCCCACTTCCAGGGTCAGGGGGCGGCCCGCCAGGTCCATGGAGTACTTGCGGTAGTTGGGGAACTGCTTTTTCGTAATGATCGTGGACATAGTAAGCTCCTTTTCTGTTGAATTTTGTTTCCGGGAGCCGTCCTTTAGCACTTGATTTCAACTCCGGCAAAAGCCGGGGGCAAAATCAACTGCTAAAACGACGTCCACTCCCGGGCGATGAGAGGGGGCTTTGCAAAAAGGGGACGGTGCAGGGAACTGCACCGCCCCCCTTACAGGGTCTGGTTCTTGATAAAGCCCGGTTGCCTGCAGCGGGCTTCCTCGCGGCATAGCCGCTGCGGCTTACGCTAAAAACTTGCCGCAGGCAAGTTTTCTTAACGCTGCAGTTACTTACGGATACCCAGCTTGGCGATCAGGGCGCGGTACCGCTCAATGTCCTTCTTGGCCAGATAGTCCAGGAGGCTGCGGCGCTTACCGATCATCTTGTACAGGCCACGGCGGCTGTGGTTGTCCTGAGCGTGGACCTTCAGGTGCTCGGTGAGCTGGTTGATACGCTCGGTGAGGATAGCCACCTGGACCTCGGGAGAACCGGTGTCGGTAGCATGGGTGCGATTCGCCTCGATAATGGCGGTCTTCTGATCTTTCTGCATCATGGTTTGTTTCCACCTTTCAATGATATTCTCCGCAGGCTGCGCCGGGGGCAGGTGTCGCCGCCGGGCGAGGCCAGGGAAGGAGGCGGAGGGCAGACTTTCCCTCCGCGTACTAGGTTACTATATCACAGGCATTTCCTATTGTAAAGTAAAACTTTACGATCTATACCCGGTTTTCCGGCTTTTTTGCCTCTGCTGGGCAAAAAAATACCGCCCACAGCCGTGGGCGGCGCGCTGGGACGGAGCGGGACGCCCAAGCGGCCCGTCCGTCGTCCCCGCCGGGACATCGCTGTCGCCCGCCGTCCCGACTCCGGCTAGAACGCCGGGGCGGGGAGCAACCTGCTCCGCCCAAACACCGGGGATACGTTTTCCGGTCACGCCGCAATGGCGGATCACCAGCTCCGGAGCGGGGAAAACCGGCCGGACGGTCCTGCCTTCCCACAGCCCCGCGGGATCTTCTGGCCCATATTGGGCAGAAGCTTCCAGCGAGCATTGTACCACAGCCCCAGGCTTGGGGCAACAGGAAATTTCCGTCACCGCCGGAGAAAATTGTGCGCCAGCGACAAAAAGCCCTATCCTGCCCGGTATCCCGGGCGGAATAGGGCTTTTGCTGTTTCAGGTCATCCCCGCTGCACCGTGGCGGGAACGGCAGCGTCGTAATCCTCGTTCCAGGCGGCCAGCATCTCGTTGGTGAGAAGGCCGGCCTTCTGCAGGGCCTCTATGGTGTGGGTCATCCGGGGGGAGAGCTCCACATAGCGGTACTCCCCGCCGCTGGTGCCCACGCCGGTCTCGCTGTCCACCGCCATTTCCCGCCGGGTCACCGCCTGAATCCTCAGATCGCCGGGATAGGTGTAGCTCTCATGCTCATCATACACAAGGCCGTTGTACTCGGAGAGATTTCCCTCCCGGGCATCCTGGAGGTAGGCCTCGTAGATGCTCTCAAAGTTGACCGGCTCACAGACATACTCCTCGCCGGTGAGATAGTCGCTGAGGGTAATATCCACGATCTCACTGTCGGAGGAAAATTCCACCTGGCTCAGGCGGACATCAGGATCCGTCAGGAACTGCTGGAGCATGTACTCATATGTACCGGAGGTCTCCAGCCCCTTCTCCGTCACCGGCAGCCGGTAGCTGCGGTAGAGGAGAACATCCCCCTTGGGTCCGTAATAGCGCAAGTTCAGGTACTCTGTCCCCAGACGGTCTCCGGCCTCATAGTGGCGGTCCGCCTCACGCAGGGCATCGGCGTTCTCCACGATGGAGCGGTGGATCTCCAGCACCTGGTTCACATAGCCCGGCTGGGCGGCAGTGACCGTGATATCCTGCCCCGCCACCGACACCGTCACCCGGGCGATGTCCTCCTGCCGGGGGACCCGGCTCTCCATGCCCAGCAGGTCGAAGCGCACGCAGCCGCAGAGGATCACCACGCCGGCGCACACCGTCAGCACGCCAGGCCAGCTGCGGCGGAACACCCGCAGGGACTTCTCCAGCAGCATGGAGGCCACATAATAGCCGATAACACCGGTGACGGCCATGCACACCGCCATGGGAACAAAGTCGGCGTAGTAGCCGGTCTGGAAGATGGGGTACCAGATGATCTCATAGAGGAGCCAGCCCAGGGTCAGGGCGGAGGCCAGGGCCACACCGTAGCGGAATATGGGGCGCAGCCACCGGAAGGCCACCACGTCCCCGGCGCTCTCACTGCGCCGCATCCGGTACAGTACCCAGCTGAGGATCAGCAGGACAATACCCACCAGGCCGTAGACGGCCGCTGTAGACGCGCCGACGAGCCGAGCCGGTTCATCGCTGTAGTTCCCCGTATTCAGCTTGCTGTAAAGCCTCATCAGCGGAGAGAGAACCTCCAGCTTGCCGTCATACACGCCGGTGACGCCCACCAGGAACATCTGGGAAAAGCTGTTTATCAGCGCCTCCAAGGTCGGGAACACAAAGTTCAATATCACATAGAACACCGGCAGGGCAAAAATGTTGCCGGTGACCATGGCACAGAAGGTGGCCATACCGAAGAAGGTCAGCGTGATAAGAATGATCACCACCGCAGCTTCCAGGGCCGCTCCGATATCCAAAAATCCCCATCCCAGGGCGATCAGGCACACCAGAATGCCTGTGGTCACATAGGGAATCAGCATCATGGCAAGGCCGGAGAGGGTGTTTGTCACAAAGAGGCAGGTCCTGTCAATGGGCAGGGAATGCATAAGGCCTACCGACCTGGCGGAGTACAGATAGCTCCACACCATCATGGCACAGAGGATCGCATAGCCAAAGGTAAGGCCGGGCACAATCACCGCCACCACCTGGTAAATGGTATAGGCAAAATCCTCCTGGCTCAGGTGAACGGCGCCGTAACGGCCCAGGTTGAGAAACATCCACAGAGGGATCAGAAATCCCACCAGAGCCGCCCCACCCCACAGGGGCCAGAACCGGCTGAGGTTCTTTTTCAGCAGCGTGGTGTTACAGAACGATCTCTTTGACGGCATAGTGCTCACCTCCCAACTCGTAGATAAAGATCTCCTCCAGGGACAGAGGCAGGGCCTCCAGCATCATGGGACCGCTCTCCTCGATCCGGCGGCTGATCTCACCGGCGCTGCCCCGGACAATGTAGGTATATACCCGCCCCACATGGGAGGTATGGAGCACCGGCAGATCCGCCGGCAGCACCGGCACCTTCTCCGTGGGCCATACCACCTGGAGCTTGACGATGTTCTCCTGGAGGTCGCTGAGGCTCCGCTCCAGGAGCACCCGCCCCTTGCTCATGATGCCCACATGGTCGCACACGTCCTCCAGCTCCCGGAGGTTGTGGGAGCTGACCAGCACCGTGGTGCCGTATTCCGCCACGTCGGACATCATAAGACTCCACACCTGCCGGCGCATCACCGGGTCCAGGCCGTCCACCGGCTCATCCAGCACCAGATATTTGGGCCGGCAGCTCATGGTCAGCCAGAAGGCCACCTGCTTCTGCATACCTTTACTGAGCCGGCGGATCACAGACTTCTCCGGGATGGAAAAGACCTCCTTGAACCGCTCGTAGCGGTCCGTATCGAAGTTGGGGTAAAAGCCCCGGTAGAAGCGCATCATATCCCGCACCGTGGCGGAGGGGAAATAGAACCACTCGTCGGGGATGGCGGCCACCAGGGCCTTTTTCTCCGGGTTCTCATAGACGGGCTCCCCGTCCACCAGCACCTGGCCCCGGTCTCCCCGGTAGACGCCGGTGATATGGCGGATGAGGGTGGATTTTCCCGCGCCGTTGGGCCCCACCAGGCCGTACACCGCCCCGTCTGGGACAGTGACGCAGGCGCTGTCCAGAGCGGTGGTGCCCCCAAAGCGCTTGACAAGATCCTGTACCTCGATCATTGTGTTCCCCCCTCCTGCATCAGTGCCAGGATCTCCTGATCCGACACATTCAAATACCGCAGCTCCGCGATGATCTCCCGGAGCTTCTCCATGAGCTCCGCCCGGCGCTTGGGGTCCCCGCCGCCCATGACGGCGGCAAAGCTGCCCTTGCCGGGAACGGAGTAGATGAACCCCTCCTGCTCCAGCTCCGTGTAGGCCCGCCGGATGGTGTTGGGGTTGATGGACAGGTCCATGGCCAGCGCCCGGATGGAGGGCAGCTTCTCGTCAGGGCTCAACGCCCCCGCCACGATCAGCCGCCGCAGGCTGTCCTTGATCTGCCCGTAAATGGGTCGGGCATCCCGGTAGTCCAGTATCAGCACCTTTTACCCGCCTCCTATCGTCTCAGCAGTATCGCCGCCGCCAACAGCAGCAACAGCAGCAGAATACCCGCCGCCAACAGCACCATCATACTCACTGCACTTTCCTCCTTACCGCCGCCGCAGCAGCAGCGCCGCGGTATACAGGGACACCAGTACGAATATCACGCCGCCCAGCAGCAGCGGCAAAGGCATGTCGCTCATACACGCCACCTCCTAAGTGTACTATCTCAACTAGCACACTCACTATACCAGCCGCCCCCGGCGGATACAAGAAAGAAGGCCGTAAGAATCCTTTAAGATTTTTTAAAGGGTGCAAAGGAGGCATAAAAAGGCGGGAAAGACTGTCGGCAGTCTTCCCCGCCTTTTCTTTATTTCATTCGGAGGCTCTGCGGCCTCCCGCCAAGCGGTTATCTCTTCTGCCAGGGCAAACAGCGTTTGCCCCAAAAGTTCCTTTGCTTCTTTCCTTTCAAGGAAAGAAGAGAAACTCTCGTCTTCTGCCCTTATGCCAGGAGCTGCTCCAGCTCCTCCACCAGAGAGCCGAAGAGGGCCAGGGCCTCATTGACGGGCTGAGGCGTGGACACATCCACGCCGGCGATCTTCAGCAGGGACACGGGATCTGTGGAGCAGCCGCCGGAGAGGAACCGCAAATAATCCTCTACAGCGCTCTCCCCCTCCCGGAGGATCCGCTGGGACAGGGCCATGGCGGCAGAGAAGCCGGTGGCGTACTGATAGACGTAGAAATTGCGATAGAAGTGGGGGATGCGGCTCCACTCCATCTCGATGTCCTTGTCCACCACCACGTTCTCGCCGTAGTAGAGCTTGTTGAGGTCGTAGTAGATCTTGCACAGGGTCTCGGCGGTGAGGGTCTCCCCCGTCTCCGCCAGCCGGTGGATCTTCAGCTCAAACTCAGCAAACATGGTCTGGCGGTAGAGCGTGGTGCGGAACTGCTCCAGGAAGTAGTTGATGAGCACCGCTCGCTGCCGCTTGTCGGAGGTCTTTTTCAGCAGGTGCTGCATCAGCAGAGCCTCGTTGCAGGTGGAGGCAACCTCCGCCACAAAGAGCACATAGTCGGAGTAGATATAGGGCTGGTTCTTGTTGCTGAGATAGGAGTGCATGGCGTGGCCCATCTCGTGGACCAGGGTGAAGGCGCTGTCCAGGGTGTTCTTGTGGTTGAGGAGGACGTAGGGGTGGACGGGGCTGCCGATGGAGTAGGCACCGGAGCGCTTGCCCTCGTTCTCATAAATATCCATCCAGCGGTCCGCAAAGGCCTGCTTCAGTACGGTGCTGTACTCCTCCCCCAGCACGGCGGTGGCCCCCAGGACCTCCTCCTTGGCCTCCTCAAAGGTGATCTCCTGGTCCGCTTCGGGGATCATATTGGCGTAGAGGTCATACATGTGGAGCTCATCAAGGCCCATGATCTTCTTGCGCAGGGCCATGTAGCGGTACATCTTATCCATGTTCTGGTGGACCGCCTCGATGAGGTTGTGGTACACCGCCTCCGGCACCTCCACCGGCTGGAGAGCACCCTGGAGGGCACTTTCATACTTCCGGGCCCGGGCAAAGAACACATTCTTGCGGACCTCGGCGTTGAGCATGGCCGCCAGAGAATTGCGGTTGCCGTCGTAGACGCCGTAGAAAGCCCGGAAGGTGTTCTCCCGGAGCTTCCGGTCGCCGCTCTCCATGAGGGAGATATAGGAGCCGTTGGTGAGGGCGTGGCTCTCCCCGTCCTTGTCCAGCACGGCGGGGAACTTCATATCCGCGTCGTTGTAGGCGTGATAGACGTCGCTGGGGCCGCTACCCACCTCGGCGGCGGCAGCCAGAAGGTTCTCCTCCGCCGGAGAGAGGATATGGTCCCGGCTGAGCCGGGCCCGATCCAGGTAGCGGCGGAACTTCTCCAGCTCCGGCTTCTCCTCATAGAAGCGGTCCAGAGTTTCCTGGGGAATGGCCACCAGCTCGGGGCCCTCAAAGGAGCCTGCGCTGCCCAGCTGAACGATAAAGCTGAAGCAGCGGCCCTTCATGGCCTGGTAGGTGGGGTTGGCGGTGTCCTCGTCATTTCTGATGAAGGCATAGACAAAGAGCTGCTCCACCTGGCGGTTGATCTCCTCCAGGCGGCAGAGATAGGTGTACAGCGTCTCAGCGGACTCCCCCAGCCGTCCCCGGTAGGCGGCAATCTCCTCCGGCAGAGCCTTGGCTGCCTCAAAGGCGGCGGTCCAGGCCTGGTCGTCGGGATAGAGATCCGCTGTGTTCCAGCAGAAATTGGGATCCATCTCACTGCGCTTCAATATTTTCATGTCCTTTGCCATGGTAGATACCTCCCGTGTCGATAAAAGTCGCAAAACCGTAACAGAAAGGAGCTCTCCGCCCCGGCAGGGCGGAGAGCCGGTGGATTTGCCATCAGTATACCACACTCCCCCGCCGGGGGCAAGCCCGGCGCTTCCCCGCCCGCCGGGAAAGAAAAAGCGTCCCCCGGTATCACCGGAGGACGCTTTCTGAGGTCTTGTCTGCGCAGGTCGGCGCGGGTTCTTACCGCAGGACCTGCTGACCGCTGGCCACGTAGATCTGATACCACTCGTAGTGCTCCAGCTTTACATCCAGAGCCTTGATGGCCAGATCCAGGCGGTCCAGCTTGCTGCTGCCCACCAGGGGCATGGCCTGGACGGGGTGGTACATGATCCAGGCGTAGACGATCACCGCCGGCTCCACGCCGTACTTGTCGGCAATGGTCTTGATCACCGCCATGGCCTTGGCGCACTGCTCATCGTCGCCCTTAAAGAGCCGGCCGCCAGCGAGAGGAGACCAGATCATGGGGTGGATACGGTTGGCCGCCAGGTAGTCCATCATGCCGGAGTTGAAGTGCTCAAAGCACACGGGGTTCCACTCGATCTGGTTGGTCACCAGCTGGCCGCCCACCGCCTTCTGGAGGGCATCGAACTTGAAGGGATCAAAGTTGGACACACCGATCTCCTTCACCAGGCCCTCCTTCTTCAAGGTCAGCAGGGCATCCGCGGTGTCGTAGGGATCAAAGCAGGGATCCTCCCGGTGAATGAGGTACAGATCCAGGTGGTCGGTACCCAGGCGCTGCAGGCTCTCATGGCAGGACTGGAGCACCCGCTCCTTCTTGGTGTTGTAGTAGCCGAAACCGCCCTCCTTGTAGATGCCGGTCTTGGACACCAGCTCAATCTTCTCCCGGATGGAGGGGTCGGCGGCAAAGGCCTTGCCCATGAGGGTCTCGCACAGGGTGTCGCCGTAGATCTCAGCGGTATCAAAGGTGGTGACACCGCGGTCAATGCATGCATGCATGAACTTCACCAGCTCATCGGTGGTGAAATTCCAGCCGTCCAGCCGCCAGAAACCGGCGATTACCCGGGACAGGCTGAGGTTTTCGCTTACGTTTACGCGCTCCATAGTCATTCTTCTCCTTCTGAAACAATCACGCGGTGGCGTTCTTGCGCATATCCAGCGCCACAGCGGCGATAATGATGAGGCCCTTGATAATCAGCTGCCAGTTGGGGTTGAGGCCGATGAAGGTCAGGCCGTAGCTGATGATGGTGAAGATAATAACACCGATGATGGCGCCGGAGACCTTGCCCACGCCGCCGCTGAGGGACACGCCGCCCACCACGCAGGCGGAAATGGCGTCGAACTCATAGGACAGGCCATAGCCGGAGTTGGCGCCGCCGGTGCGGGCCACTTCCAGAATACCGCCCATGCCAACCAGGCAGCTCTCAATGATGAAGCAGGCGATGATGATGAGGCTGACATTGACACCGGCCACCTTAGCGGCCTCCTTGTTGCCGCCTACGATGTAGATGTGCTTACCGAAGGTCGTACGGTTGAGGACGAACCACACCACCAGGGCGAAGGCCAGGGCGATCCAAACCAGAAGGCTGACACCCAGGAGCTGGGTGCTGCTCAGGAAGGTCAGGTCCTCCCGGATGCCGCCGATGGGCTGGGAGCGGTTGGGCTCCTGGGCAAAGTACAGGCAGTTGATACCGTAGACAATGGTGCTCATGCCATAAGTAGCAATAAAAGGAGCCATTTTCAGTTTGGCAATCATAAGGCCGTTGCAAAGGCCGATGATCGCTACTACCGCCAGGGTGATAATGATGGGAACAATAATGGGCAGCTCAGGCAGATTGGGATAAAAGCGGTTGACATAGTCAATCGTCTGGGACAAGGAGGCCACAATGACTGCCGCCAAGCCCACCTGACGGCCACCGGCCAGGTCGGTACCGCCCAAAAGCAGAGGGAACATCAGGCCCAAAGCGCAAATCAGCTTAACTGCGGATTGTGTCAGAATATCCTTAATTACCCGCCACTGGAAGAAGGCGGGCTCAATGGCGATGATCACGCCGATCATCAGAATCAGCACCAGGATCAGCGCCTCGTCCATCAGCAGCTTTTTGATATCGGTGCTGCCAGGCCGCTTCAAAGTCCTATTCATACAGCGATTTAACCTCCCACTGCTTCTTTTGCGGCAAACGAGGTGGCCAGACGCATGACCTCCACCTGATTGGCCTGCTCTCCCTCCAGAATGCCAGAGAGTCTTCCCTCACACATGACCATCACACGGTCGGACATGCCCAGAAGCTCCGGCATCTCCGAGGAGACCATGATGATGGAGTTGCCCTCCCGGACCAGCTGACGCATGATCCGGTAGATCTCGTACTTGGCGCCTACATCCACGCCGCGGGTAGGCTCGTCCAGAATCAGGATATTGCATCCCGCCAGCAGCCACCGGCCCACCAGCACCTTCTGCTGGTTGCCGCCGGAGAGGTTCTTGATCTGGGTCTCCATGCTGGCCATGCGGACATCCAGAGCCTTGCACACGTCCTCCACAGGCTTGGTCAGCTTCTTGACATTCAGAATACCCTTATGGACAAACTTCTTGTAGGCCGCCACCAGAGCGTTGTCCTTGACGGAGAGCATGGGTACGATACCGGTGGCCCGGCGCTCCTCGGTGAGAAGGGCAAAGCCGTTGGCAATGGCCTGTCGGGCATTCTTGTTGTGGATGGGCTTGCCCATCATGGTGAGCTTGCCCTCCTTGATGGGCCGCAGGCCGAAAATGGACTCCACCAGCTCAGTGCGCTGGGCGCCCACCAGGCCGCCAACGCCCAGAATCTCACCCCGCCGCAGCTGGAAGGACACGTCCTTGAAGGAGCGGGGATTGGCGGAGGTAAAATGCTCCACGGTAAGGACGTTCTCATCCTTGACCACATGCTCGTTGGGGGGGAAGCGCTCGTTCATGTCACGACCCACCATCAGAGCGATCAGCTGATCAATGGAGATCTCATCCACGCCGTAGCAGCCCACATACTGGCCGTCCCGCATGACGGTGATCTCATCGGCAATCTCGAAGAGCTCCTCCAGCTTGTGGGAAATATAAATCACGGACCGGCCCTCCGCCTTCAGCTTGCGGATGAGCTTGAACAGGTGCTCCGTCTCCGCTCCGGTCAGGGAGGAGGTGGGCTCGTCCATGATAATAATCTTCGCATCATAAGAAATAGACTTGGCAATCTCGATGGCTTGAAGCTGGGAGACTGACAGGTCCCTCGCCATGGTTTTGCAGGGGATATCAAATTCCAGATCGTGGAGCAGAGCGGTTGTCCGGCGCTCCATCTCTTTTTCATCTACTACGGGGCCCTTCTTGGGGAAGCGGCCCACCCAGATGTTGTCCATAACATTGCGGTTAGGGACGGGGTTGAGTTCCTGGTGAATCATGGACAGGCCCTGCTCCAGGGCGTCCTTGGTATCCCGGATGGTAACGGGCTGGCCGTCGATCTTGATGGTCCCCTCCTCGGGGTGATACAGACCGAACAGGCACTTCATCAGCGTAGATTTTCCCGCGCCGTTCTCGCCGATCAGCGCGTGGACAGAGCCGGGCTTTACCCGGAGAGAAACATGGTCCAGGGCCTTGACCCCGGGGAAGGACTTGCACATGCCTTCCACTTCCAAACGGTATTGCTGCAAGGTACCACCTCCCGAAACGTGTGACTGGGGTTACTTTCAGGAGAGGACTCCCGGCACCGGCCGGGAGTCCTCCCTCCAAGTGGCTGCTGTAAAGCGGAGCCCGGTAATTACTCGATGGAGAGCATCAGCTCCAGAGTGGCATCCAGGTTGCTCTCGTCCACGATGACATAGGGGACCCAGATGTACTTGCCGTCCACGGTGCAGTCCACGCCGACCACTTCCTCGGTGATCTCCTCGCCGGCCATGACAGCCTTCATGACGTTGATGATGGCGATGGACTGGCTGTTGCGGTCGTTCAGCACGGTGCCCAGGAGGCTGCCGTCCTTCATGGCCTGAAGGGCCTCAACAGTGGCGTCGATACCAACGATGGGGATGAACTTCTCGGGATCGCCCTGATTGTAGCCGTTGTTCAGAGCGGCCTGGACAGCGCCCATGGCCATACCGTCGTTGTTGCAGAGCACGCCCTCGATACCGTCAATGCCGTAGGCGGTGATCCAGGTATTCATCTTGTCCAGAGCCTGGGCCTTATCCCAGTTGGCGGTGTCGCAGGCCAGGATCTCGTACTCAATGCCGGCCTCGGTGAGGGCATCCTCATAGGCCTGGGTGCGCAGGATAACGTCCTGCTGGCCGATCTCGCCCTGGAGGATCACCAGCTGCAGCACGCCGTCGCCGTTCTTGTCGGCAATCTCGGTGTTCTCGTTCCAGTAGTTGATGAGGGCCTGAGCGCACATGGTGCCGGACTCCTCAGCGGGGGCGCCTACGTAGTAGATGTTGTCATAGGCCTCCATGGTCTCGGGCATGGGCTCCATGTTGAAGAACACGGCGGGGATACCGTCGGCATCGCACTTGGCCATGAGCTCAGCGGTGCACTCACGGTCGGGAGCGCACAGGGCCACGATGTTGGCGCCCTTGGTCAGAGCCACTTCCAGCTTGTTGGTGAACTTGGAGACGTCGTTCTCACCATCCTGCATGTCCAGGGTGATGCCGGGGATGTTCTTGACCTCTTCCTCCATGATGATACGGAAGCCGGACTGGAACTGGTCGTCGAAAGCACGCCAGATAACGGTGGCGTTGATGTTCTCGGCGGTGTCGCCGGTATCATCAGCGGTGTCGTTGGCAGTATTATTGGCGGTGTTGTTGGTGGTGTTGTTGGTAGTATCGTTGGTGCTGTTGTTGCTGCCGCAGGCTACCAGAGCCAGGGCCATGGCCAGAGCCAGAACAAGGGCAAGTACTTTTTTCATCATCGTTCTCCTTCTTAAAATTATGGTTGCGGATCTGCCGGAGTGACCGGTCCGGACCGGGACCGCAAATTCCAATCCGGACCGGGATTTCACCAGTAGGTCTTACATGAAGCGGAACTCGTTCATCTTGGACTTGATGAACTCCTTCATAGCGTCCTTCACCTGGGGATAGATGGCGGTGTTGTACTTGAAGCCGGGAACCTGGGTGACCTCGTTGTACTTCTTCACCATGGTGGTGATCACGTCGGTGGCCACGTTGATCTTGCGGATACCGTTGCGGATGGACTCCTGAACCTGATCCACAGGAGTGCCGGAACCACCATGCAGGACCAGGGGCACGTTGACGACCTTGTGGATGGCCTGGAGGCGGGGGATGTTCAGGTGGGGAGCGGCCACATAAGCGCCGTGCTGAGTACCGATGCTGACGGCCAGGCAGTCAACGCCGGTCTTCTCCACAAAGATGCGGGCTTCCTCAGGATCGGTCTGAGCAGCTTCAGGACCCTTGACGACAAGGTCGCCCTCCTCGCCAACCAGCTTGCCCAGCTCGCCTTCCACGGTGATGCCCAGAGGATGAGCGTACTCCACGACCTTGCGGGTGAGAGCGATGTTCTCCTCGAAGGGGAGGGAGGAGCCATCGATCATGACGGAGGAATAACCGGCGTTGATGGCGGCCACGCACTCCTCGTATGTACGGCAGTGATCCAGGTGCAGAGCGATGGGCACCAGGGTGTTGGCAGCGGCACGCTTCACGGTCTCCACGGTGCCCTCAAAGCCGCCCATCAGGTCGCAGCAGTCGGTGCCGGTGATGAAGATCACGGGGACGTTCAGCTCAGAGCCGGCCTCAATGGCCGCCAGAGCGGAGTCGTAGGATACGGTGACGAAGGCGCCGTAGGCGATGCCCTTCTCCTCTGCCAGCTGCAGCAGTTCTTTCATCGGTGCGAATTTCATTCTCACATTACCTCGTTTCTTTGATGATGGTTATGTAGTTGGATATATGGTATGATAATACGCCAAAGCGTTATCAAACGAAGGTACACCGGCGGTGCCACCCACCGCCTGCACATTCTTGGCCGCCACGCAGCCGGCAAAGGCCGCGCACCGGAAGGGATCCCAGCCGTGGGTCATGCCGCAGAGGAACCCGGCCATAAAGGAGTCCCCCGCCCCGCAGGTGTCCACCACCTGAATACCGGAGACCGCGGGAATCATTTCCTCCTTCTGAAAATCCGTGACATAGCAGCCCTTGGAGCCCAGCTTGATTCCCAGGACCTTCAGTCCCAGACCCTCGAACTTTGCCCGGACAGCCGCCGGATCCGTCTCGCCGGTGATGGTCTGTGCCTCCTCCCTGCTGGGGAAAAACACATCCGTATATTGCAGAACGGGCTTCAGGCTCTCCAGCCAGTCCTCCGGCGCCGGGGCGTTAGTCACCGCCGCATCCATAGCGGTAAGTTTCCCCTTCTCCTTTGCCCGGCGGAACAGGCGCTCCAGGCCTCCCTTGTTCATCTTGTCCAGCGCCATGGCGGAGCCCATGTAGACAATGTCCGCCCAGTCCAGCGCTTCGTCCGGCACATCGGTATCCGTCAGCCGGTGGAAGATCTGCATGTCGGTGAGGAAGTGGCGCTCCCCCTCCGGGTCGATGAGGGCGTAGCTGGCAGCGGTGGGACACTCCGGATCCATAGCCAGCCGGTCCGCGTCAATGCCGGCCTCCCGGCAGGCCTTCCGGATAAAGGCGCCGTTTCCATCGTCGCCCACCCGGCCGCAGACCGCCACCGGATTTCCCAGCTTGGCAAGTCCCATGGCCACGTTCAGCGCATCGCCGCCGCAGCTTGTCACCGGGGTATCGATGTTGACGCAGTCCCGCTTGAGGATGTCCCAGGGGACCGGACGCAGCAGCACGTCGCAGACCATCATGCCTACGCACAAAATGTTGGTCATTTTTTGCACCCTTTGCTATATATCTTCATTGTTCGTTTGGTTTATTCGTTTGTTCGTATCAATGGATTGACTAAATATTACTACAGTTTTTTTCGGTTTTCAAGCTTTTTGCCCAAATTATTTTTCACAAATCTCTTGCAATCCAGTTGTGAGTAGTATACAATTTGTTTGTAAAGTTCGAACAATGGATACATGTGTTTTGGGGGGATTTCCGCATGTTTGCCGATTTCAACGATCTCGACCGCTCTATTCCTATACCGCTTTACTATCAGCTCAAGTCCATTCTGCTCAACAAAATCAAAACCGGCATCTACCAGGAGGGCCAGTGTATCCCTACAGAGGTACAGCTGGCCGAGGACCTGCAGATCAGCCGCTCCACAGTCCGGCAGGCTGTGGCGGAGCTGGTCCAGGAGGGATGGCTGGAGCGCAAGATCAGCAAGGGTACCTTCGTCTGCCGGCCGGAGGCCTCCACCAGCTATATCCGCTCCTTTGAGCCCTTTTATCAGCAGATCCGCCGTCTGGGGAAGACGCCCCACACAGAGCTTTTGGAAATGAAGGTCATTGAGGCCTCCGGCCCCCTGGCGGAGGCCATGGGGCTGGAACCGGGGAGCAATGTGATCTCCATGTTCCGCCGCCGGTTCGCCGACGACGACCCCATGGTCACCATCCGCAATCACCTGCCCTGGGCCACCTGCAGCTTCGTCATCGGTCATGACTTCAAGACCGAGTCTCTGTATGAGATCATGACCCAGAATGAGGACTCCCGTCCTGTCCGCACCAAGACCATCGTCTCTGCGGAGAAAGCCGGTTCCAGCGACGTCAACCTGCTGAAGGTCAAACTGGGAGCCCCGATCCTGTGCTTCCAGACTATCTCCTACAACGCGGCAGGTCAAGTGGTGGATTTTGCCGCTTCCCACTACCGGGGTGATTTCAACAAGTTTGAAATCGATACACAGCCCGGCAAATAGCAGCTTCTGCCACATAAGTTACATAAAAAGCGCCCCCGCATGATAACATGCGGGGGCGCTTTTCTACGACGTATGAATTTTCTGCCAGGGCACCTATGCCGCCGGAAACAAATCCGGCGAAATCACCCTTTGTGCTACGGCACAACGGCATATACAGGGTCCTTTTTCTCGTACTCTCCAATGGCGGTCTCCAACTTCCGGAGCATCTTTTCTCTGTCATGGGGCAGACTGCCCCGCACCCGGAAGAGAATGCAGTCGTGAAAGCCGTCGTAGGAGAGCTGCTCTGTTTCCAAAAGCTCCAAAAGCCGGTGCTCCTCCCGCAGGTTTTCCAGTTCATCGGCGGGAGCAAACTGCCCGGAGAGAATATCCTGATACAACGGGGCGCTGCGGTGCAGGAAGAGGGAGAAATTGACGATCCGGTCCGGACGGGTGCGATTAAAAAACTCCGCAAGGGCCTGGGCATTTTCAAGGCCCCGGTCCTTCCCTGCGATTCCCGTCATCATATGGGCGCCGTAGCGCATCCCCGCCTGATGGAGCTTTTCAATGGCTGCTTCCGCCTGGGCCATGGTCTGCCCCTTGTTCATCCGGGCCAGCACATCGTCCAGTCCGCACTCGATGCCCAGATACAGGGTCCGCACACCGGCCTCGGACAGTGCCGCCAACTCTGCCTCCGGCTTGCGGAGGATGTCGTGGACAGTGGCATCCATATGGACCGCCTCGCAGGCGGGAAAACTACGGTGCACCATGTCCAGAATGGTGAGAAGCCGCTCTGTTCCGGCGGAAAAGGCGTTGCCATCCCCCAGAAACACCTGCTTGGGATTGCCGCCGATGGCGCTGATCCGGTGCAGCTCTGCTTCGATCTGTTCCAAAGGGAGCTCACGGTACTTCAGGTGCTTGAACAGCATGCAGAACCGACACTGGTTATAGGAGCACCCCACCGAGATGGGGAGCATATAGGAAGCCCGTTCCATGGGGCCGCGGCAGATCTGGCCCTCGTATTCCATGTGATCACTCCTTTAAAAATCCGTCAGTTCCAGCAACCGGGCAAGCAGATATATTGCCTTGTGCCAACGCTATAAGATTATTATAGCAGGAGCAGAGGGATTTTCAATGCCGCCGGATGGAATGCGCAGACAGGGCCGCCGCCGGGGACGAGGCCCGGCAAAAAAATCCCCCGGACCCATCGGTCCGGGGGATTTTTACAACAAATTGTGTGTGAACAAGGACACCAGAATTTCAATGCCTAAAATACGAATTGATGAAGAAATGGTAAACAACATCTTGATTGAAGTGCTGGGAACTATCGCAGAACAGGAGCGGGAAACCATACGAAAGCGGCAAGCGGAGGGCATAGAGAGCGCAAAGGCAAAGGGCAAGAAATTAGGCCGCCCCGACTTACTTTTCCCGCAAACTGGAATGAAGTCTATTCCGTTTGGAAAGCGGGAGAGATAACAGCAAAGGTAGCCATGGAACGGACGAACACCAAAAGGACGAGTTTTTACAAGTTAGTCAACATGACGGAAAACCAGTGAAAAAGGACACAGTTTGCATGGGACACATTTCCCTTGTTTTCAGATACTCAGTCACGGCAGCGGGACACGCTCGGGACACCATGAACGCAAGAAGAGCGGGAACCGATGAATCGGTTCCCGCTCTCTCGCTTCGTGTATCAGATTGTCTCCGGCTCAGGCGGTGAAG
>CALXGE010000044.1 GCA_944387775.1 uncultured Oscillospiraceae bacterium
CAAGCTCGCCGTCAAACGCCATGCTGCAATTCACAAGGCGAATCAACTCTTTGGACATTTATCCTCCCCCATTCCCTAAATAACATTATCTATAAACTAGTTTCTTTCTTTGAGCCGCCTGGCTCAGGACACAGAAAATTGCCTGTCCTTCCTGAGTACTTTTCCCCCGGAAAAACAGGCAAGCATACTATATATGTTTTGTGTCGAAATGTCAATGCGATTATAGAAAAATCCAGAAGAAATTTCAGTATATTTTTTGTTTACAAAGAAAAACGCAGCCTACCTGAATGCGGCGAAAATGGGGAAATTCAAACAGAAAAGCTTACTGCTGGGATTGGAAGGGGGAGGGGAGGGCAGTACGGTGAGCAGAAGGAACCGACGCATGCTCCTTCCGGCCATCGGAAGATGGCTCGCCAGAGAGAGCAGTTTGTTCTGAAGGATGGTCTGTTCCCGCCATGAAATGATCCTCACTCTGAAATTCCGTCATGGTCTCCCAATAGCGCTGGGGCATATGGGTGCGCCGGAGCTTGGGGTTGTGGCGCTCCTTGATCTCAATGGTATCGTAGAACCGTTTCCACAGCCGCCGGTACTGTGCCTCCGCGGCGGATGGGGCGGCCATTTTAAACGTATCCAGAGGAAGAATGGCCCACTTGCCCTCCTGGTGGACCAAGGCCTCCCGATGGGTGCGGTCGTAGAGCAGAAAGGTTTCGTTGTAAAACCTGCTGCAGAAATGGTACCGCAGCAGGGGCAGCACCCGGTTTTTGGGCCGGATCTCTCCGGCCAGCATCCCCTCAAACTCCGAGAAACGGACAAAACCTTTGAGCAAGTGCACCTCCCCGTCCAGGTGCCGCACCGCCTGGAGAAGAGGCAGCACAGCGTCATCGCTGAGCTGCCGGAGAAGAGGCTTCCCCACACTGTACAGGGCGCGAATAAAACGGTAGAGGAGCATCTCGCGATCTGGGGCACAGGTGAGGAAACCTTTGACCACCAGTTCTTTTGCCCAGGGGTCGATCTTTTCCAGGCTTACGAGGATCCGCTGGGCGTGGCGCAGGTCGGTTCCCACCCAGCGGGCGGGGAAAAGGGACTGGACCAGATGGGCCTCATCCTGAAACTCCGCCGGGAACTCCTTATTTACATAGCTGTCGAATACGCAGCAGAGGAATCCCTCAAAGCTGCCGTCATAGCGGTAGATGACTTCCATGGGCCGCACCTCCTTCCAAGCGGTTTTCTTGGACGACAGCTTACTTTTAAGCCGGATCCAAATCCCACTTTCCGTTATGCTGTCGGTTGCTTTGATACGCGAAACAGTGTTTCGCGGCAAAATTCTTTTTGGTTCTTTTTCTTCTAAAAAAAAGAACATATATTGGTTGTCGTGCGCTTTACGCAGGATCGAACAAGCTCAGCTGCTGGCCCTCTGATGCGGGCAGAGCAGCCCGCTCCAGGGCGGTGAGGCTGCGCAGGACGCTGTCCGGCCGCAGACTCAATCCATCCAGCACTTTCCCTTTACAGGTAATGAAGTATTGAGCCCGCTTCATGACTACCCCCAGTTTCCGGAGGTCCTCATGCTCCAGCTTCCTGGCCCTGCGGGCATACAGGATCCGGCGGGTGGAAACGGTACCGATCCCCGGCACCCGCAAAAGCTCCTCACGGCTGGCGGTGTTGACCTCCACAGGGAAGAAGGCGGGGTGCTTCAATGCCCAACTGCACTTGGGGTCCACCAAGGGATTAAAGTTGGGATCATCCTCGTCCAGCAGCTCCTCTGCCCGGAAGCCATAGAAGCGAAGAAGCCAATCCGCCTGATAGAGGCGGTGCTCCCGCAGCAGCGGCGGCTTTGTGTCCACCGACGGAAGCAGGGAGTTTTCCACCACGGGAACATAGGCGGAGTAGAACACACGCTTGAGACGGTATTTGTCGTACAAGGCCTGGGTGAGGGAGAGAATATGCCGGTCGCTGTCCGGTGTGGCGCCGATGATCATCTGGGTGCTCTGGCCGGCAGGGGCAAAGCGGGGCGTGTGGCGGTATTTGACCAACTCCTCCTTATTCTCCTTCAAGGTGTTGGTAATGAGACCCATAGGGCGGAAAATGGCCTTGCGGGTTTTGTTGGGGGCCAGGGTTTGAAGCCCCTGCTCCGAGGGCAGCTCGATGTTCACGCTGAGCCGGTCTGCCAGGAGGCCCAGCTGGGTCACCAGCTCCGGGGAGGTGCCAGGAATGGCCTTGGCGTGAATGTAGCCATTGAAACGGTAATGATTGCGGAGAAGGTCGAGGCAGCGGATCATCCGCTCGGTAGTGTAGTCGGGGCTGACCATCACGCCGGAGGAGAGAAACAACCCCTCGATATAGTTGCGGCGGTAAAACTGGATGGTCAGATCCGCCAACTCCTCCGGGGTGAAGGCTGCGCGCCGGGTGTCATTGGAACAGCGGTTGACGCAGTATTTACAGTCGTAGACGCAGCAGTTGGTCATGAGCACTTTCAAAAGCGTCACGCACCGGCCGTCGGCAGAGAAAGAGTGGCAGCAGCCTGCCAGGGAGGAAGAGGTATTGCCGATGTAGCCCGGACGGCTTCCCCGGCTGGCCCCGCTGGAGGTACAGGCGGCATCGTATTTTGCAGCGTCGGTCAGGATCGTCAGCTTTTCCATAACGTCCATATCTGCACCCCCTTAATAAAACAAATGTTCTATATAAAATATAGAACAACCGGGAGGATAAGTCAAGAGCAAAGTTGATGGAAAAAACTTCCGGAGAGGGCAGGGGCTCCCTGAGCAAAATAAGGCCGCCCTCTGCCGCATTCTGGCAGAGGACGGCCTATTATTGTGCACTTTTGCTGAGGATTATTTCCGGATAAACAGGATACCTAAGGTGCCGGGGCCGCAGTGACTGGAGATCGTGCAGCCTGCCCGGGTGACCAGGATCTCCTGGAAACTGGCGCAATCTTCCACAGCCTTCCGGGCCACCGCAATGGCGCTCTCATCCACGCCGGAGTGGGTGATAAAGATCCGGGACAGGTTCAGATTTTCCGGATGGGCCAGCCGGTCACGTACATACTGATCCACACATTTCTCAAAGGAGCCGCGGTACTTTTTGCCTACCTGCATTTTTCCGCCCACCACTTCGATGCAGGGACGCAGGTGGAGAAGGTTGGCCCCCAGGGCCACTACGCTGGAGCAGCGGCCGCCTTTTTTCATATAGTCCAGACGGCTGAGGATGAAGCTGGCGTCCACCTTGGAGGTAAAGACATTCAGGTCTTTTACGATATCCTCTGCGCTCATGCCGGACTCTGCCAGCTCCGCAGCCCGCAGCACCACGTGTCCGTGACCAGTGGAGAGGTTGCGGGAATCCACCACATATACATTGTCAAAATCCTGGGAAGCCAGAACGGCATTCTGGAAGCAGGAGGAGAACTCTGCGCTGATGTTGATATGGATGACGGCGTCATACTCCTTGCTGAGCGCAGCAAAACGGTCAGCATAATCTGCCGGGTTCAGTGCGGAGGTGGTGCAGATATCTCCGCCGGCGTCTACATGGGCATAGATGTCGTCTGGGGTGATCTCAAGGCCGTCCCGCAGGCACTGGTTTCCCATGGAGATACACAGAGGAAAAAGTTCAATATTATGCAGTTTCAGCTGCTCTGCTGAAAGATCGCAAGTACTGTCTGATGTAATTTTAATGGCCATAATGTTCGTCCTTTCCATTACGGATGAGATTGATCCCGGAGGTAAGGCTATTCCTCCCGGTGGTTGATTATATAAATTAGAGAGTTGAGAAGCCGGCTGCGTTCCTCTGAAGGAAGGGGGCCCAGAAGCTCCTCCTGAAAGCGGCGTACAGCGCTCTGGATGTCATCGATGACAGGCTCAGCCTGCTCGGTAATAGCCAGACGCTGAAAGCGGCGGTCGGACAGGTCCATTTCTGCAGTCAGCAGACCCCGGGTGACCAGTTTGAGGACATTTCCGGAGACAGAGGCCTTCGACATACCGCAGTGGAACGCCACATCTTTGGCTGTATCCAACTGGGGCATGCAGGAGAGAAAGAGAAGAATGCGGACCTCCGGTGGGGAGATCTGCCAGTTGGCGGCCGCTTCGTTCAGGCGCTGGTCCAGCAGCCGGGAAGCATGGCTTAAGAATTGTAGCAGCGTCAGAGAGCCGCCGTCCACATATTTCACCTCCAAACAGTTAAAAAAAGAACAGTTCAAAAATGAACTGTATAGTATCTATATCACAGAGTCCCTTTCTTGTCAAGGGGAAGGAAAAAGAAAGGCAGTGTTATCTATGGAGTAGGCAGACATTTGCCTGTCATATGGACAAAAAACCGCCTGTCCTGGACCGGACAGGCGGTTTATGTATGCACTTACAGTAGGAAAGACAGGGGAACCAGGATGGCAAGTCCAGCCAGATTCACGGCGGTAAATACCGCCAGATACCGTCCGGGCTTTGCCTCCGGCAGGGCGGCATAGAGCTTGAAGGAGATGAGGCTGGCCAGGGAGGCGATGAGGGTCCCAAGACCGCCCAGATTAGTCCCCACCAGAAGGCCTCGCCAGTCGTCCGTAAAGCCTGCCAGCAGCACAGCGGCCGGGACGTTGCTGATGACCTGGCTGGCCAGGATGGAGGACAGAGCGGCGCTGCGGCTGAGAAGGCTCTCCAGAAAAACTTTTACCTGCTCAATGGCGCCAATGTTGCCAGCGAAGATGAAAAAGCACACGAAGGTCAGCAGTAGGCAGTAGTCTACCTTTTTGAGGATAGGCCGGTCGACTGCCAGAAGAAGGACCGCCACCAGGACGGTAAGGGCGCCGTAGGGAAGCACTCGGAATACCGTCAGAAGGCACAGAAGGAAGAGAACCAGGTACATCCCCAGCCGTTTTTTGCTGGTGATAGTGCAGGGCTGGGAAAAATCCACCTGGATAACGCCCTTGGGGAAGAAGAGGCAGGCGGCCAAAAGACCCACGAGGCTCAGCAGGGTCAGGGGCACCATCACGCCAAAGAAGCTGCCGGCAGAGAGGTCGTAGGAGGCATAGAGGAAGAGGTTCTGAGGGTTTCCCACGGGGGTAGCCATGCTGCCCAGATTGGCGGCTACGGTCTGGAGCACCACTACGGGGATCAGGTAGTCCAGCCGTCCGATGATCTCAAGCACCAGGATGGCGAAGGGGACGAAGGTGATGAGGGAGACGTCGTTGGTCACCAGCATGGAGGTGAAGAAGGGCAGAAGCACCAGAAGGGTCATGACGAACCGGGGACTGTGCTTTCCGGCCAGCAGCCGCTGGGCCATCAGGGAGAAGAGCTGGCAGGACTGGAGCCCGGCGACCACCGCCATCAGGCAGAACAGCAGACACAATACCCGCAGATCCACATAGCCAAGGTAGGCAGCGCTGGGCGGAACGGCCAGCATGGACAATAATGCGGCGGCTGCCGCCGCGCAGAGCACCGGCTCCCGGCGGAGAAAGGAAAGAAGCATATCGCAATAGCCTCCAATCAGCTTGTTAACAATCCCGTACATGATAGCACGATAGCGGAAAATGTCAATAGTATCCAGAAAAGCGGCAGGGAAGATTGTAGTTTATTAAAAAGATTTGTGAAAATTCTTACCAAAGCTTCACAGCACTCTAACTTTACTTCCCAGAGGGAATGGGGTATACTAACGGCGTAAAGAACCGTTATGATAGACAGAAAGGAAGTTCCTTTTTATGAGAAAAACCAAGATCGTATGTACCATAGGTCCTGCCTGTGACAACGAGGAAACGCTGGAGCGGATGTGTCTGGCCGGCATGAATGTGGCCCGGCTGAATTTCTCCCACGGCACGCATCCGGAGCAGCAGGCGAAGATGGATCTAGTCAAGCGGGTCCGGGAGAAGCTGGGCCTGCCCATCGCCATTATGCTGGATACCAAGGGCCCGGAGTACCGTATCCGTACCTTTGCTGGCGGCAGTATCGAGCTGAAGGAGGGGGATCCCTTTACCTTCACCACGGAGCAGATCGTAGGGGATCAGAGCCGGGTGGCAGTGAGCTATACTGGCCTCATGGGTGATCTGGCGGTAGGAGACAGGATCCTGCTCAACAACGGCCTCATGGTCTTTACTGTGGAGGAGCTGACGGATACGGAGGCCCGATGTCGGGTAGTGGTGGGAGGTACCCTTTCCAACAATAAGAGCATGAGTTTTCCCAATAAGGTTATGAGTCAGGTCTATCTCAGTGAGCAGGACAAGGCGGATCTGCTGCTGGGGGTGGAAAATGGGGTGGACTACGTGGCCTGCTCCTTTGTCTCCTGCAAGCAGGATATCCTGGATGTGAAGGAATTCCTGGCCCAGCATACCAGCGAACCCATCGGCATTATCGCCAAAATCGAAAACCAGGCGGGTATCGACAACCTGGAGGAGATCTGCAAGGTCTGTGACGGCATCATGGTGGCCCGTGGCGATCTGGGTGTGGAGGTACCCTTCGAGAAGCTGCCTGCCATCCAGAAGAAGCTCATCAATACCTGCCGCCGCATGGGCAAGCGCTCCATCACCGCCACGGAGATGCTGGAGTCCATGATCTATAACGCACGGCCCACCCGGGCGGAGATCTCCGATGTGGCCAATGCTGTATATGACGGTACCAGCGCCGTAATGCTCTCCGGGGAGACCGCCGCAGGCAAATACCCGGTGGAGGCAGTGGAGACCATGGCACGGATCGTGGAGAATACAGAGGAGGATATCAATTACGCCCGCCGCTTCTGGAAGGCGGAGTTCCCCATCCGCAACACCGTAGACGCCATTTCCCACGCCACCTGCGCTATGGCTATCGACATCCAGGCCAAGGCCATCGTGGCCTGTTCTCTGTCGGGTATGACAGTGCGGATGGTGTCCCGTTTCCGGCCTCCGGTGACCATTCTGGGCCTCACCACCAACGAGCGCACCTGGCGGATGCTGGCACTCAGCTGGGGCGTCGTGCCGCTGATGTGCGAGGAAGTTCCCTCCAGCGATGTGCTGTTCTATACCGCCAAAAAGACGGCCAAGGAGCACCTGCAGCTCCAGTCCGGGGATGAGATCATCATTACCGCAGGTCTCACCAACGGCCAGTCCGGCACCACCAACCTTTTGAAGGTGGAGACCATCTGACGCGGTGGTATTTTCTCACAAGTAATATGGTAGAGAAGCGGAAGGACCGGTAGAAACCCGGTCCTTCTTTTTTGTGGGGCGAAAATGTATCATACATAGTAAAAACCAACATGAACAAGGAAACTAATTATCAAATAGTAGGGCATATTGGCCAATATTTTCTTGCAATGGTGTGGGAGGAAATGATAAAATAATCATATAATTTTTTGGATTCGGATGCAAGGTCCGGCAGTGATCCCGGGAACTGTCAGGAGCGTATTTCAGCCCGGGGAGGGGGAATGAGAATAGGTGGACCGACAGACAACGATCATTGCCGTAGCAGGCAAGGGCGGAGTAGGGAAGACCGCTCTCTCCGCTGCCTTTGTGCGCCTGCTGACGGAGGCATATCCCGACAAACGGATTCTGGCCATCGATGCGGACCCGGCGGTGGGCCTTTCCGGGGCCTTGGGTGTGGAGGTCCGGGAGACGTTGGATGACATCCGCAAGAGCATCGTGGCCAGCGCAGAAAACGGTGCGCCCCGGGAGGCCATCGAGCTGCTGGGCGAGGCACGGTTCCGCATCCTGGATACCATGGTGGAGGAACAGCGCTTCGCCTTTCTGGCCATTGGGCGGCCGGAGGCCGCCGGTTGCTACTGCACTGTCAACGCCTACCTCAAGGAGGTCATGACCCTCCTGGCCCAGGACTTTGACTATGTAGTGGTGGACGGCGAGGCCGGCGTGGAGCAGATCAACCGAAGGGTCATGGAGAAGGTGACCCACCTGGTGCTGGTGACGGACCCCAGCCGCCGGGGCACTCAGGTGATCCAGACCATCCGGCGGGTAGCGGAGGAATTGGTGATGTACCAGCGCTGCGGAGTGGTGGTGAATCGCCTGGAGGACCCGGCTATGGCTTCGGAGCTGGATTTGGAGGGCTTGGAGCTGCTGGCGGCTATCCCTGCAGACAAAGTACAGGCAAAAAACGATATCCGGGGCAAAAGCGTATTCGAACTGCCGTCGGAGGCAGCGATATTGAGAGGGGCGGCGGCGTGTCTGACCCGGTTGGGCATTCTGCCATCTGGCACAGAAAAAGGGAAAGAGGTGTGATTGTTGAAGGACCTGAAGCATCTGATCTACTTTGAGAAGCTGCTGGAAAACAGCAATAATGAGCTGATCCAGCAGGCCAAGAGCGAGGGCAAGCTGGCGGTAGGGTATACCTGCTTCCACATGCCGGAGGTGCTGCTGAATCTGGACAAGTGTTTCTCTGTCCGGCTGCGGGCGCCGAAGACCGGTTCCATGGATATCGCCACCTACTACATGTCCAACTACACCTGCGAATACTGCCGGGCTCTGCTGGAGCGAGCCATCGAGGGCGGCCTGAACTTTCTGGACGCCCTGGCAGGGGTGGACGCCTGTGCGGAAATGAACCGCTGCACGGAGAACATCGAGCTGGTGGCGGATCTGCCGGGGGAGAAATTCTTCGTTACCCACGCGGACATCCCCTATAAGGTGGAGGACTTCACCGTGGAGCACTATGTCACCCAGATCCGCAATCGGGTCCTTTCCCGGCTCCACGAGGTCTACGGTGTGGACATCTCTGATAAAGCCATTCGCCGGGCAGTGGATGAGCACAACCGGGTCTGCCGGATCATCACAGAGATCGGGGAGTACCGCAAGCTCTCCAACCCGCCCATCACCGGCTATGAGTTCCATGTGCTGAACCTGGTGACCTACTGCTGTCCCAAGTATCTGATCCTGGATAAGCTTCAGGAGACTCTGGAGGAGATACGCACCCGTCAGGTGGACCCCAAGCCCTGGTTCCGTGCCCGGGTGGCTATCGTGGGTAGCGAGATCGACGACCTGGATATGACGAGACTCATTGAGGAGGCAGGGGCGCTGATCGTGGCGGACCGGTTCTGCTTTGGCTCCTTCCCTGGCCGGGAGGTTATCGGCCTCAATGACCACGAGGATGTTCTCACCCAGGTCTGCCGCCACTATCTGAAGGTATCCGAGTGCCCCCGGTTCATGAGCGACGAGAAGATCCTCCAGCGCCGGGAGACGGCGGACCGGCTGGCCCGGGAGTACGGCGCCGAGGGCATTATCTACGAACAGATCAAGTTCTGTGACTTCTGGGGATTTGAGCGGGCTTTGACCAGCCACATCCAGGCGGAGGAGTACGGCCACCCGGTGCTTTCCATTGACCGTCCCTACAACGCCAGAAGTTCCGGCCAGCTCCGGACCCGGATGCAGGCCTTTGTGGAGTCCCTGGAGATCAAGCGTATCCAGAAGAGGAAGCAAGGAGGGGAGCGGACATGCTGAGAGCCAACCTGAAATGGGCAAAGAAGAACCTGCCCCGGGACCTGAAGATCTGGAAGGAGCTGATTTCCGAGGTCGACTGGAAGGAGGCGGGCAGGAGCACCCTGGAGAATCTGAAGGCCACCAAGGACCGTATCGTGGAAGATATGAAGGCCGTGGCCGCCATGACGCCGGAGGAGCGCAAGGACCGCCTCATTAACGGTGAGAAGCACCTGGGCAAGCTTTATCGTAAAGGACAGATGGCCTTTGTCCGCCGGGAGTGGCGGGGCGTGGAGAGCACGGCGCGGGATTTCGTAGGATGGCTCGGCGTGTGGGCTGAGATGTCGAAGATGGTTATGAAGGATCCTATCTCCATAGCCGAGGGCCTCTTTGAGTACCGGTGGCTCAGCTCCTATCTGTCCCTGCCCGCTTTTGTAGACAAGAATACCCTGGGCATGCGGGGACCCCACCTGACCATAGCCCACGAGCTGTTTCGTCCGGTGCTGCGCTACGGAGCCGACAGCATCGCCACGTTGCTGATGGCCGATGAGCGCATTGGAAACAGCCCGAAGCTTCGCAAAAAGCTGCTGATGTTTGATGAGATGACCATGAGCCAGATGATGGCGGGCTTCCCCAATCTGATCGGTCTGCCCTACCAGCTGATGCCGGTGTTCATGGTCTCGGAGATCGACCAGCTCATCAGCATTCCTTACATAGACGCGGTGGAGAGCTATGGCCTGCCGGCGGACACCTGTCCGGTGCCCACCAGCGAGTGCGGCGCCGCCATCATGGATGCTCTGCCCCACTGTGGTCTGGGCTTCATCTCCACCTCCACTCCCTGCGACGGCTCCACCATGGCCACCTCCTACCAGGACCGCCGCTTCAGACTGCCCACCTACCCTCTGACCCTGCCGGTGCGTTACGACGACGAGGACACCCTGGCCTGCGGCGCGGAGGATATGAGGCGGTGCATCAAGTGGGTGGAGGACCTCACGGGGGAAAAGTGGGACTGGGACCACTACTTCACCGTCATCAAGCGCTTCAATGAGCAGACCCAATACGAGGTAGGGAAGTGGGAGGTCAACAAGACACCCTATCCCCAGGTCATCGGTCCGGCCTATGAGCTCTTCCGTAAGTGGAACTACGAGATGGACGGCGGACTGGATCCCCGGGTGATGAAGACCTTCCAGAAGGTGGACCGGGCTATGCTCCAGGCCTACGAGAAGAAGATGAATCCCTACCGGGCGCCGATCCGCCACCGGGCCATCATCTGGAGCTGTCCCGCCCACTACTACGCCAACTTCTCCAACTGGCTCCAGAACACCTGGGGTATCGGCGTGCTGGTGGAGATGGAGAGCCTCAACTTCACCAAGATGCTCAACACCGACGACAAGGAGGAGGCCATCCGGGATCTGACCCGGCTCTACGAGCGCATGGTCATGCGCAAGCACACCAACGGCGGCTATGTCCACGTGCTGGATGAGCTGTGGAAGCAGGTGGAGGAGTTCAACGCGGAGATCGTTATTATGTACCAGCACGTCTGCTGTAAGACCATGGCAGGTCTCCAGGGCCTCTTTGACGAGCAGGCCCGCCAGCGGGGCATCCACATGATCTGGGTAGAGCACGACCTGATGGATCCCCGGACAGTGTCCCGGCGGGATATGCGCAGCAAGGTGAACAGCTATATGATGAACGTATTCCAGGAGGAGCCTTTAGATCCCTCGCTGGTAGACTTTGAAGACGACGTCACCTGGTAAGGCCTGAAATTGTGAAGGAGTGAGAAGCATGAAATATTTTGGCGGCTGTGATGTAGGTTCCACCTATACAAAGTGTGTGATATTGGATGAAAACGGAAAGATGGTGGCCAATACCACCATCCGCAGCAAGATCAATTCTGAGGCTTCTGCCACCCTGGCTATGGAGGAGACGGTGGCCCAGGTGCCGGAGCTGAGCAGTGCCAAAGACCTGACCTACCTCATCGGTACGGGCTATGGCCGCAACAAGGTGCCCTTTGCCGATGAGAACATCTCTGAGATCTCCTGCCACGCCATGGGTGTCCATGTGACCAACCCGGCGGTGAAGGCCATCATCGACATCGGCGGCCAGGACGTGAAGGGCATCTCCATCGACACCGACGGCACGGTGAAGAACTTTGCCATGAACGACAAGTGTGCCGCCGGTACCGGCCGGTTCTATGAAGCCATGGCCAATGCCTTTGAGATGACGCTGCCGGAGTTCTCTCAGCTGTCTCTGACGGCCAAGAATGTGATCCCCATCACCGCCCAGTGTACCGTGTTTGCCGAGAGTGAGGTCATCACCCTGGTGGGAGAGGGTAAGCCCATGGACGAGATCGCCGCGGGTATCCAGATGGCCGTGGCCAAGCGCTGCTTTGTCATGAGCAAGAAGGCAGGGGCCTCCGACAGCATCACCCTTACCGGCGGCTGCGCCAAAAATGCGGGTCTGAAAAAAGCCATCGAGCATGTGCTGAAGCTGAAGGTCATCGATCTGGATATCGATCCCCAGCTGATGGGCGCCCTGGGAGCGGCAGAGTATGCCCGGCAGAAGGGCCTGGCCAGAGAGGGGTAAGAGCATGAAATTACTGCTGAAAATCATCGGAAAGCTGATCAAATGGTCCGCGGTCATTTTTGGAGTTCTGTTCACGATTTACATGCTGAACCTGGACATGAAGCTGGTGGGTTGGCTGTATAAGTGGCTCAACAAGTTCCATGACCGGCGGGACGGCGAGCGGGATGTGGCCTTCTGATGGAGCTGTACAATGAACTGATCCGGGAAACGGAGAGGCTGCTGGAAGGCAAGCCACTCCAATCCTGGGACTATGACAGCAGCGCAGCCTGGCTGGATGCCGGGGCCAGTGAACTGGTGCTGGGCCGGGACGCGGCTTTCGAGTTGGGCGGCAGCGGGAAACCGGCGCTGCACTATACCTGTGTGACTACCAGTTCGGACCTGGTGGATCGTGACCAGGTGCTGCTGTGGGGCCCCGATCTTCGGGAGCTGCGTACGGATGCGCCCTATGCCCGGATTGCCCTGCTGCGGGTAGGGGATATTGAGAGCGACGACGGGGACGACACCGTGGCCTACAACGCCATCAAAGATATGGAGTTTGTAAAGTACCACGTCTTCCCCAAGGGGTATATGCTCCGCATCTCTACGGAGGACAACCGTGAGCAGGTCCGGGTCAGCAGAAAAGCTCTGGGAGAGGGTATGAGCTTTTACCGCGTGGGCTGCGACTTTATCCGCTGCTACCGGAAGAACCCAAATGTCCTGGGTGTAAAGCTGATTTTCATCACCGCTCCGGATGGCCCCTATGAGGCTCTGGCGGCCTGCGGCCGTCGCTCTGTGGAGATTACCCGGACACTGTGTACCATCCTGGACGGCCTGCCCATGGACTGTTCCGCCTGCCATTTGAAGCCCATCTGCGATGAGGTGGAGGGAATGCGGGAGCTTCACTTTGGCCACAATGGGAGATAGGCAGAAAGATAAGGGCTGCGGAAGATTTTTAACTCTACCTGTCTACAAAATAAGAGAGCTGATTTCCGATATTTCACCGGAAGTCAGCTCTCTTGTTTATTTCTGCTATTGTGCGGCCTCTGCGTGGAGGATATTGTCTCTGGCCCGCTCCACATGGCGGATAGCCAGGGCCTCGGACAGGGCTGCGTCGTGACTGGCCAGGGCTCGGAAAATTTCCTTATGCTCCTCCGTGGATTGCTGAGCCCGGGCTCGGTTGCTGACAGACAGCTTCCGGTAGCGGACCAGCCGCTTGTGGATGTTGGTCAGCTGCTTTTCCAGCATGCGGCTGCCACAGGCAGCGTAGATCGTCCGATGGAAAAGTCCGTCGGACTCCTGGATTTTTTCCGGCAGACTCCGGGATACGTAGAAGTCCTGAAGGGTGATGATTTCGTCCAGAGCGGTAAGCTCCTCGGAGGTAATCCGCTGGCAGCACCTAGCGGTGACCATACCTTCCAAACGCAGGCGAATCTCCAGAAGGTCCAGCAGATCCTGGTGGGTGACGCCCATAACCACAATGCTCTTTCCTTGACATTCCACCAGATCGTCCTGCTCCAGACGGCGTAGAGCCTCCCGCACCGGAGTGCGGCTGACCTGAAGTCTTTGGGACAGTTTTAGCTCAGTGAGCACGTCTCCCCGCTTGTAAACTCCGGTGAGAATATCCTGCTCCACCTGTTCATAGACCACATCTGCCAGGGAGGTGGTGACCTTTCCTTCGTTCACAGAAAGTCACCGCCTTAGCCGGGAAAGCGGCCCGGCGCCAGCTCCTGGATCTTCTGCTCCAGCTCATGGCGGGACATGCCGCTCTGACGGCCGTTGTCGTAGAGATCGTCCACCCAAGCCTTCAGCTGAGCCACCAGAGGATCGTTCTTAGCGATGGCGTCACTGCCGGTGAGACCGTAGTTCTCGTTGATCCAGTAGGCGATGCCGGCCAGACCGGAGGTCTTGCTGATCATGACGGAGGCAGGGCGGTTGAGGAGAGTCTTGGTGTCGAAGATGTTGTAGATCTCCTCGTCCTTCAGCAGGCCGTCGGCGTGGATGCCCGCCCGGGTGACGTTGAAGTTGCGGCCCACGAAGGGGGCGGTGTCGGGAATATCATAGCCGATGTCCTTGCGGAAGAATTCGGCGATGTCGGTGATGGCAGTGGTGTCCATACCGTCCAGGGTACCCCGGAAGCCGGCGTACTGGAAGACCATGGACTCCAGGGGCACGTTGCCGGTGCGCTCACCGATACCCAGGAGAGTGCAGTTGACGGCACTGGCGCCGTACATCCAGGCGTGGGCGGCGTTGGCAGTGGCCAGGTGGAAGTCATTGTGGCCGTGCCACTCCAGGCACTGGCTGGGGACGTCGGCGTAGTGCCGCAGGCCGTAGACGATACCGGGTACGCAGCGGGGCAGGGTGGACCCGCCGTAGGGAACGCCCAGGCCCAGGGTATCGCAGGCACGGATCTTCACGGGGATTCCTGCCTGGCGGGAGAGGTCCTGGAGTGCGTTGACGAAGGGGACCACGAAGCCGTAGAAATCCGCCCGGGTGATATCTTCCAGGTGGCAGCGGGGGATGACTCCGGCACTGAAGGCCTCCTTCACGGTGGCGAGATAGGTGTCCATGGCCTGCTTGCGGGTCATGTGCAGCTTCTTGAAGATATGGTAGTCGGAGCAGCTGACCAGGATGCCGGTTTCCTGAATGCCCATGTCAGCCACCAGCTTGAAGTCCTGGGGGGTAGCCCGGATCCAGGAGGTGATCTCCGGGAAGCGCAGGCCCAGTTCCCGGCAGCGATCAAAGGCCTCACGATCCTTCTTGCTGTAAATGAAGAATTCACTCTGACGGATAATGCCCTTAGGGCCGGAAAGACGGCTCATGAGCTTGTAGAGGGTGACGATCTGATCCACGGAGAAGGGATCCATGGATTGCTGACCGTCCCGGAAGGTGGTGTCGGTGATCCAAATATCCTCCGGCATGGCCATAGGCACCCGGCGGTGGTTGAAGGGGATCTTGGGGGCTTCCTCGTAGTTGAACGCATCACGGTAAAGGACAGGCTCCGCCACGTCCTGCAGTTGATATTTATAGGATTTCTGCTCCAACAGGTGAGAGGAATTGGAAAGCTCCAGCATGGTGCGCACCTCCTTGTATAATTGTATACAATTATACGCGCCGTTTTGCGCTTGTCAAGAGGGATTTGCAAGATAAAATATTTTTTCTTGCAAATATAGAAGGGTAGTACGGAAAAACAAAGGAAAAAAGAAAGTAGTAAAAATAGAAAATGCATTATTGATGAGAAACCGTCGCCATGTTCAGGGGTGTACCATTGGCGGAGAAGAACCCAGGACACCGCAAGGGCATATGCTGGGGTAAACTAAAATGGAAGGTTGGGATGAAAAATGTCCCGTAAGAATATATGCTGCTGCGGCTGTCCCGGTTGCTGCCCAGGAAGAGGGCCGACAGGTCCCACCGGTCCCACAGGACCAATGGGAATGATTGGACGTCCCGGACCGATGGGCATGATGGGGCCTATGGGACCTATGGGACCCATGGGCCCCACAGGAGCACAAGGCCCTGCAGGGGAGACCGGGGCGGTTTATTTAGGAAAGGCGACTATCTGTAAAAATGCGGCTTCTTGTCAAACCGCCTCGTTATGGGTATTGACCTCGATAAATTCTTGAATACGGCGGAGCTCGTCAGCAAAGCGGAATA
>CALXGE010000045.1 GCA_944387775.1 uncultured Oscillospiraceae bacterium
TCGCCGCCGCAGGGATTGATGGTCTCGATCAGGACTTCATACTCCATGGCGACGCCCTCCTCTTACTTGAAGTACCGGTTCAGCAGGCCCTGGAAAGCCTTGCCGTGACGGGCCTCGTCGCGAGCCATCTCGTGGACAGTGTCGTGGATGGCGTCCAGGTTGTACTGCTTGGCCAGCTTAGCCAGCTCGAACTTGCCCAGGGTAGCGCCGTTCTCGGCCTCAACACGCATCTCCAGGTTCTTCTTGGAAGAATCGGTGATGACCTCGCCTAGCAGCTCAGCAAACTTAGCGGCGTGCTCAGCCTCCTCGAGACCAGCCTTGTACCAGTAGTCACCGATCTCAGGATAGCCCTCGCGGTAAGCCACGCGGCTCATGGCCAGGTACATACCAACCTCGGTGCACTCACCGGTGAAGTTGGCGCGCAGGCCCTCAATGATCTTCTCCTGGACATCAGCGGGCACATCGGCGCCGAAGGTCTTGCCCACGCCCACAACATGCTCAGCAGCCCAGGTCATCTCCGCCTTCATCTCGGTGAACTTGGAACCAGGCACCTTGCACTGGGGGCAGAACTCGGGGGGAACATCACCTTCATGAACATAACCGCAAACAGGGCAAACCCACTTCTTCATAGTCGTTTCTCCTTTAATCATAACAAATTTTTTAGAATTGTTCCTAAACTTTTTTGACGCCTTCCGGCGGGGATAACGGTTTCTCCTTCTGCCTGTTCAGGCAGTCGGGACACAGGCCGCAGTACTCCACGGCACAGTCCTCCAGCAAATAGCCGGCGGTATCCTCCGGCTCCCCCATGGCCACCGGCGGAATATCCGCCACAGCGCCGCAGAGCCGGCACCGGACGTGGCCGTGGCGATGGATGTTGCCATCGTAGCGGTCGTCGCTGCCCGCCAGGCCCAGTCGCAGGATCTGCCCCTCCTCTGCCATCTGGCCCAGCACACGGTATACCGTGGAACGGCTGATGGTGGGATGGAGCCGGTGTACCTCCTCGTACACCGCGGCGGCGGTGGGGTGAGAGCACATCTCGCACAGGGTCCGGTGGATAATCTCCTTCTGCAGGGTATTTCTTCTATCCATCGGTCTAACTCCTAACTAGGACTACGTCCTAAATAATATATACTATATCTCTTCCCCATTGTCAAGAAGTTTTTTCTCTTTCTTGTAAAAAGTTTTTCCCCGTGCTACACTGTTGAGCAGAAAACCGCCACAGAGGCGGTCTGCAAGGAGGGTCTCCCCTATGGAGCCTGTTTATTATACGGTACAGACCATCAACGGCGACTACGCCTATCTCCGCTCCGACGACGGAGTGGACAACCAGGTGGCCATGTTCCTCCTGCCGGAGGGCACGGACGTGGGCAGCCGTCTGCTGTGGGAAAATTTTGAGTGGACCCTGCTGTAAAAGGAGTGTATATCATTATGAGTATTCTTGACGATATGGCGGCCCTGGTCCGGGAGGCGGGACAGATCGTCCTCTCCGCCCGGGATATCTGGGCCCACACCCACGAGAAGACCTCCGCCGCCGACCTGGTGACGGAGTACGATGAGGCGGTGGAGGCCTTCCTGAAGGAGCGGCTGCCCAAGCTCCTCCCCGGTTCCCAGTTTTTCGGCGAGGAGGAGGCAGAGAACTGCGACCCCAGCCGGGGCTGGGTGTTCATTGTAGACCCCATCGACGGCACCACCAACTTCGTCCGGGGTATCCCCCAGAGTGCCATCTCCGTGGCCCTGGCCCACGACGGGCAGGTGGAGTACGCGGTGGTGTACGATCCCTTCAAGGATGAGCTCTTTTCCGCCAGCCGGGGCGGCGGGGCCTTCCGCAACGGCAGCCCCATCCATGTCAGCACTCTGCCCCTCAGCCAGGGCATTTTCGGCATGGGTACCGCCATCTACAAGCGGGAAAATATTGCGCCCACCATGCGCCTGACGGAGCAGCTGATGAACCGCTCCTGCGATTTCCGCCGCCTGGGGGCGGCAGCCCTGGACCTGTGCAACGTGGCCTGCGGCCGGACAGAGGTGTTCTTCGAATACAGTCTCTGCCCCTGGGACTACGCCGCCGGCAGCCTCATCATCACCGAGGCGGGAGGCCATGTGTCCACTCTGGAGGGCACTCCCCTGCCCATTACCGAGCGCTGCTCCGTCTGGGCCAGCAACGACGTGAATAAGGATGTACTCAAGGAGCTGGCGGTGTAACCGCCAGCTCTTCTTCCCTCCCGCAAAAGAGAAGAGGCAGACGCTTACGCGTCTGCCTCTTCTCTTATGGTGAGATACACTCCGTGGCCGCAGCCCTCCTGGTCCAGGAGCACCACCTCGTGGGACACGGCCCCGTCGGCCCAGTCCTCTGCGGCGTAGAGAGTCCGCTTGACCCCTTCCCCGCTCTCCTCCTCCACAATGAGGAAGGCGGTGTCCGCCGTTGGCGCCAGGGCGGGCAAATCCTCCGTGAGGGGCAGGTCCGTGGTTTTTACTACACTGTTGTCCTCGCCGAACTCCACCACCCGCAGGCCGGTGAGGCGGGGGGTATAGGATACCCACACGGAGACGCTGATGCTGTCTGTGCGGCTCTCCCCGTTTTCCGTGTAGGTATACGTTGCGTCGCTGGAGAAGCCCATGCCGGAGCCGCCTCCACCGTAGCTGTTGCCGCTGCCGTCCAGATACACCTGGCCGTCGGCGGTCTCAAAGACGTTGTAGGCGTGCCAGATGCAGTGGGGACTTCCATTGGGGTCCCAGTCCGCCGCCGCGTCCAGGGGCGGCCCCCACCAGATCACCCCGGAGGCGGTCTCCGCGGTGCCCTGGTCGCTGCTGTTGATGGTGGTGCCCTCCTCGCCGGGGGACATATTGGACACTACCTGGGTCACGGGACCGTAGTCCTCCTGCTTATGGCGGATAAAGAGGGAGTAGCCGGTAAGACCGGGGAAGGTAAGGTCCCCGGTGTCCGGGTCCTCCACCCCCAGCAGCACTTCCCGGGGAAAGGCCAGGGTCCCGTACTTCCCGGTATCCAGGGACGTTGTTCCCATCTCCACCAGGTTGGGGTTGCTGTTGAAATCGTTATAGGCGCCCGGGGGACTGTAGACCACATACAGTCCAATCCAGCGGTCCTCCGCGGCGGCCTCCTGCTCCGGCCGGGCCAGGGAGCAGCCGGTGAGGGCGGTCAATACCGCCGCCAGCAGCAGACACAGTAATTTATTCCTCATGTTCGTCCTCCAGTCTGCCGTCGAAGCGGAGGATATCCCCCACGTCGCAGCCCAGGTAGTAGCAGATGCGGTTGATGGTGTGGAAGCGGACGCCGTTGGCCTTGCCGGAGCGGAGAATGGAGAGGTTGGCCTCGGTGATGCCCACCTGGGCGCACAGCTCCTTGGCGGTGACGCCCCGCTCCTTCAGGATCTCGCTGAGATGTACCGTAATGGCCATGGTCCGCCTCCTTATATAATGGAGTCGTTGTCCTCCCGGAGGGCCAGCCCCTGCCGCATCCAGCGGCTGAGGAGGAACATGGCCCCCGCCAGGGCCAGAGGGAGGAGGTTCAGCTCCACCTGGAAGTCCACCTTTACCAGGAGGGAGAAGGCCATCAGCTGGAGAAGGTTCACGGTGAGGGCCAGGATCACCGCCGCCTCCGCCGCCATCCGACAGGCCAGGGCGGTGCGGTCACAGAGCTGAGCGGCATCCTGAGAAAAGGGCTCCCGGCCTACCGCCTCCACCAGCCGCCCGCCCCAGAGGAGGGCCGCTGCTCCCAGCAGGTAGGGCGCCGCCCGCAGGACGTCCAGCACCGCCAGCATGACGAGGGTAAAGCTCACGTCCCCGGTGTTGCCGGAGCGGACGCTGTCGGCGGCAGCGCGCCAGGCGGCCGCCTGATTGGCGCCCGCGCCGAAGGCCAGCATGAAGGCGCAGCCGGTGAGGAGCACCCCCACCGCTGCGGCCAGCCGCTCCCCCGGAGCCTCCGCCAGTGCCCGCAGAAAGGCCAGCACCAGCCATGTCACCGCCGTGGCCAGGATCACCCCCAGCTGGCCCACCGGCAGGAAAGGGGCGGCCATACTGTCGATGAGGGTGGGGTTCACGGCGTAGTAGATCAGAGCAAAGAGTTGGGGGATCAGCAAAACCAGCACCCAGTCCTCGGCTGCCTTCCGCTTCCGCCGCAGCAGCAGGAAGGGGATCAGGGGCAGCAGGGACACCACCAGGGTAATGACCCAGGCGGCGGCGTTGCCGCCGGTCCCCGAGAGGGACAGCCCCCGCAGGGCCTGCCCCAAAGCGTTCACCGGGGCAGCAAAGGTCGCGTAGGTCATTTCCCCGGGAAAAGCCAGGGCCAGCACCGCCCCCAACAGAGCGCAGCCCAGCGTGAGATACATTTTTTTGGTAATGGATGTCTGTTCCATAGGGCACCTCCCAGTGCTGTTGTGTCGTTATCTGCCGATGGTGAGATCCACGCCCCACCCGCGGCCATTCTCGTCCAGCAAAATCACCTCGTGGACTACCGGCTCGCCCTCCGTCAGGCTGTAGCTGGTGCGCTGTACGCCTTCGGCGCTCTCCTCCTCCACCGTCACCCAGGCGGTGTCCGGCCCCACCGTGACGGAGGGCAGTTCCTCCGACAGGGGCAGGTCTGTGGTGCAGAGAGGCCGGTTGTCCTCGTCAAATTCCACTACCCGCAGAGCGGTGAGCCGGGGCGTATATTCCATGGCCACGGTCATGGAGAGGGTGTCCGTGCGGAGCGTTCCATCGTCGTCCCGGTAGGTATAATCGGACTGGTGGAATACACTTCCGCCGGAACTGAAGGAATAGAAGGGCGTGTCGGCGTCCAGATAAAACCCGCCTGCCGGGGTGCGGTACACCAGGCAGGGGAGCCAACCGCCGCCGTCCTCCTGCTTGTCCAGTCCGACGGCGCGTCCAGAGGCGGTCCCCACCAGACGGTGCCGGAGACGGAGAAGCTGTCGCCCTGCTCCGAGGAGGATACCCATGATTTCCCTGGTCCCGGGGACATCTCTGTAACGCTGGGGACGGTGATGCGCTCATCCTCCCGTCCGAACATCAGCAGCGCCGATCCGGTCATATCCGGGAAGGTAATCGTCCCGGCTGCCTCGTCCCACTCCCCCCAGACGATCCCCCGAGGGCGGTGGGAGCCGGCCCCGGAGTCAACGGTGTCCCGGGGCACGTAGACCATGTAGTAGCCCACCCAGCGGTCTGCCCCGGCGCTCTCCCGGACCGGCTGGGCCAGGGCGCAGCCGGTGAGAACAGCCATGGCCGAGGCCAGGACAAGACACAACAGTCGACGCTTCATGGTATCGCTCCCTTCTGAGGGCGGTGGGCCCTCCAGCCGGAAATTATTGTTTTACGATAATTCTGTAAGGAAACCGTATCACAAGAATTATTGTTTGTCAATAATTTTTTGGGATGCGAGGCTGTCCGTCCCCGGACTTCACTGAAAAATGCGGAAGCCCGGGACCGAAGTCCCTGTGGAAAAATGCCCCAGGGTTGAACAATCCCTCTCCATGGGCTATAATACCTAGTACTTACACCTGCCGGGGCCACCCCGGCCCAACCCAACACGAAAGAGGAGGCACTGCCATGAAGTGGCTCGCCATACACATCGACACCACCCCCGCCGGACTGGAGCCGGTATCCTCCATGCTGGAGGATCTGGGCATCGAGGGCCTGGTCATTGAGGACGAGGGGGATTTCCGGGACTTCCTGGAGCATAACCGCCAGTACTGGGACTACGTGGACGAGGAGCTGGACCGCTCTATGGCCGGCAAGTGCCGGGTCACCTTCTATGTAGAGGACGGCGACCAGGGCTTTACCACCGTGGCAGCAGCCCGGATCGCCATGGCGGACCTGAAAAAGGCTCACCCCGAGTACGCCCCCCTCATTATGACCATAGACGGCATTGAGGACGCGGACTGGGAGAACAACTGGAAGGCCTTCTACAAGCCCATGGAGATTGGGGAGCGGCTCATCGTCATCCCCGACTGGGAGGAGGCGGACCCCCAGGGCCGGGTGGCCCTGCGGATGAATCCCGGCCTCACCTTCGGCACCGGCAGCCACGCCACCACCCGGCTGTGCCTGCAGGCCCTGGAGAAGCTGGTGAAGCCCGGCATGAAGGTCCTGGACCTGGGCTGCGGCAGCGGCATTCTCTCCATCGCCGCTCTGCTCCTGGGGGCCGACAGTGCCTTCGCCTGCGACATCGACGAGAAGGCGGTGGATGTGGCCTATGAGAACGCCGCCCTCAACGGTGTGGGGAAGGACCGCTACACCGTCCGGGCCGGGGATGTGACAAGCGATCAGAAGCTGCGCAAGGAGATGGGCGGCAACTGGAACATCGTAGTGGCCAATATCGTCTCCGACGTGATCATCGCCCTGGCCCCTACAGTGGGCGAGCTGCTGGCGGAGGACGGCGTGTTCATCTGCTCCGGCATTATCGATGACCGCGCTGACGAGGTGAAGGGAAAGCTGGAGGAAGCAGGATTTGCCATTCTGGAGACCCGTTCCTCCGAGGGCTGGTACTCCTTCACCTGCCGAACGGCGGAGAGGGGGTAAAGCTGTGAACCGCAAATGGGATTTTGTCATCGGCATTCCAGAGACCCGGGATTTCTACCTGGGCCTCAGTCTGCACTCCTGGGGCAAGGGATTCCTGGGATTCGGCATCGCGGCAGCCCTTGTCACGGTGATGTACTGGGAGCTCCTGGCCCTGCCCGGTGAGCTGTACCTGGAAATTCTGGCCGCCGTAGGCGCGGGACTTCTGGTGATAGCCACCGCCGTGCTGTCCATGTATATCACCACCACCCGCCGCATCAAGCGTGACTTCCGCCGCAGCGGCAAGGAGAGCTACATTCAGCACACCGAGATCGACGGGTTTGGTATCCGGGTAACGGTACAGGGCCGTCAGGGCAAGGTGGGCTTTGACAAGCTTATGAAGGTGGAGGAGACGGGAAAGGCCTTCTACCTCTACCTGGCAGCCAACCAGGCCTGGATCCTGCCCAAAAAACAGATGGAGGATCCGGAGGCGGACTCCGCGGCTCTGCGGCAGCTTTTCTCCAACGTGGTGGAATCCCGGCGGCTGAAGCTGAAGAAATCCTGAGGCCGGATCAAAACCGAAAATCCTCACGAGGTAGAAAATTCAGCACCACTAAGCAATACTTTCCGGCAGCCAAAAAGGGCTTGCCATCTGCGCCTTGCAGATGGCAAGCCCTTTTCTTTCAGTCGGATAACCCGCTGTTTTTTCCACTGAGGAAGTCTATTTGTCAGCACGAGAATCGCCGGTGGACTGTGTGTCCGCTCCCTTGCGGAGCCGCCACCGGAGGCCGGAGTACCGCCGCTGCTGGCGGTCATTCTCCGCCATGCGGGCAAGGGCCCCGTCGTCGCCTACCACTACCAGAAGCTCCCGGGCGCGGGTAAGGCCGGTGTACAGCACTCCGCGGACCATCAGCGCCGGGGCGGCGGGGAGCGCCACCAGCACCACCGCTTTATATTCGCTGCCCTGGGCCTTATGTACCGTCACCGCGTAGGCCAGCTCCAGCTCCGAAAGCATGTCCGTGGTGTAGGTGGCCACCTTGTCGTCGAAACGGACGGTGAGGAGCTCCCCGCTGGGGTCGATTTCCTCCACCTGACCCACGTCTGCGTTGAACATGGCGCTGCCGGTGACGCCGTCGTCCCGGACCCACAGCACGTCGTAGTTGTTCTTGATCTGCATGACCCGGTCCCCGGTGCGGAATACCGTCTCTCCCCACACCTTCTGCCGCTTGTCCGGAGCGGGAGGATTCAGGGCCGCCTGGAGGGCCCGGTTCAATGCGGCGGTGCCCCAGGCGCCCTTCCTCGTGGGACAGAGGACCTGGATCTGCTGGGGCTCCACCCCCATGTTCTTGGGGAGCCGGTCCCGGCACAGCTCCACCACCAGATCCACCACCGTCTGGGGGTCCCGGCGGCGGAGGAAAAAGAAGTCGCTGTCGCTGAGGTTCTTGAGGGGCGGCAGGCTGCCGGCATTTACCGCATGGGCCGCCCGGATAATGGCGCTGGACTGGGCCTGCCGGAAGATCTCCGTCAGGGCCACCACCGGAATGCGCCCGCTGCGGATGAGGTCGGAGAACACGTTGCCCGGCCCCACCGAGGGCAGCTGGTCCGGGTCTCCCACCATGATGAGGCGGCAGTCGGGCCGGAGGGCCGAGAGGAGGGCCTCCATCAGGGGCAGGTCCACCATGCTCATCTCGTCCACGATCACCGCCCCCGCCTCCAGGGGCTCCTTCTCATTTTTCTGGAAGGTCACCTCCCCGGTGTCCTCCCGCCAGCTCATGCCCAGGCACCGGTGGATGGTCTGGGCCTCCCGTCCGCACAGCTCTCCCAGCCGCTTGGCCGCCCGGCCCGTGGGGGCCAGCAGCAGTGTGTCGCAGCCCAATTTGTCCAGCATGGCCACAATGGCCCGTACCGAGGTGGTCTTGCCGGTGCCGGGGCCGCCGGTGAGGAGCAGCACGCCCTCCTGGGCCGCCAGCTCCACCGCCCGCCGCTGGGCGGCGGCGTAGACGATGCCCTGCTCCTTCTGAATCTGGTCAATGATCTTGTCCACCCGGGAGCAGCGGTCGCTCCGAAAGCGGAGCATCCGCTCCAGCCGCTCCGTCACGCCGGTCTCTGCGCCGTGGAGGCGGCTGAGGTAGCAGGCGGTGACCTTGGCTACCGGCTCCTGACGGATGGCCCCCCGGCCAATGAGGTCGTCCAGGGCGATCTCCGCCGTGTCAGCGGGGCAGTCGATGAGCTGCACTGCCGCGGCAATGAGCTTTTCCCGGGGGAGAAACACGTGGCCGTTATTTAGGTTGTAGGTCAGCTCAAAGAGTACCGCGGCCTCCACCCGGCGGCGGCTGTCCCCGGCTACCCCCATGGACAGGGCGATCTCGTCCATGACGGCGAAGTCCACGCCGTAGAGCTCGTCCACCAGGAGGTAGGGGTTCTCCCGCACCGCGTCCATAGCCCCCACGCCGTAGCGGCGGTAGAGGCGGAGGCCTAAGTACAGCGGCAGGTCGTTGACGGCTAAAAAGTCCAGGAGCCGCCGCATGCCGGTCTGGGCACGGTAGCTCTCGCCGATCTCCATGGCCTTCCGGGCGGTGATGCCCTTGATCTTGGTGAGGAGCTCCGGCTCCTCCTCCAGAATCCGCAGGGTATTGCTGCCGAAGCGCTGCACCAGCTTCTCCGCTGTGGCAGGACCCACGCCCTTGATCACGCCGGAGGAGAGATAGCTGAGGATGTCGTTTTCCGTGGTGGGCATGTAGCGCTCCACCTGCTGGGCCTGGAGCTGCTCACCGTGGACGGGGTGGGTCATCCACTGGCCGGTGACCACCAGGCTCTCGCCGGGGGCGGCACAGGGGATGGTGCCCACCACAGTGACCACCTCGCCGTCGGTGGTCACCAGGCGGAGGACGGTGTAGCCGTTCTCCTCGTTCTGAAAGATGAGATTGAGTATGGTACCGTCCACGGTGTATACGTCGCTCATGCCGCCTGCTCCTTGGTAGTCTCGCCGGTCTGGGGGCAGGGCCCCGGCGGAGAGCCCTCAGGGGACATGGTCCCCGCCCAGAATATTGGGTATGTCCTCCCGGCTGCACAGGCGCACCCAGCGGCCCCGGGACAGAAGATCGGCGATCTGCCGGCCCTCCTCATTGAGGCCGCAGTCCGCCAGCAGAATACTGGAAAAGCAGCCGGTTTCCCGGCCCAGGGCCGCAAGGCTCCGGACCTGTTCCTCCAGCTGGGCCCCGTCGCCATAGGCGGGAATCAGGGCGATGACGTTACCTCGGGGCCGGGGCCGGGAGAAGAAGAGACTGCGGACCACCAGCCACAGCAGGGAGGCAAGGCCAATGGCCGCCAGCAGGGCCAGAAGGCCGTCCTGCCACAGATGCATAGAGTTCCTCCGTTCCGCCGCCAGCGCGGCTAAAAAGATTGGCTTTACGCCAGTCTATGCGGCAGGCGGCGGATTTGACAGAGTTCAGCGATCCAGAAAGAGCAGCCGGGGGCCATTGTCCGTAATTTCCACAGCGGAGTAGGTGCCCTGGCCGAAGATATGTCCCGGCTTGAGCACCTCATCCATGCTCATCAGCCCCAGATGGACCAAAACCAGGCTCAGAGAGCCATTGTGGGCGGCCAGGAGAGCGTCCTCACCCTGGGCGATAATCTGGTCCACAGCCTGGCCCACACGAAGGGCCATAGCTTCCGGAGCTTCCCCATCCGGAGGCAGGCAGTGGGCCCAATCCTCCAGATAGGCGTGGATGTACTGGGGATAGCGGGCCTCCATTTGCTCCCAGGTCAGGTCCTCCAGCTGCCCGATGTAGTGTTCCCGGAGGCCCAGGCATGGCTCCACGGCAATACCGCGGCCCGCCACACAGATCTGGGCCGTATCCCAGGCTCTCTGAAGATCGCTGGCAAAGCAGCGGGTAAAGGACACCTCCCGGAGCTTCTCCGCCGCCTGCTGGGCCTGACGGCGGCCCTCCGGGGTGAGAGGATAGTCCGTCTGGCCGTGGAAGGTCCGGCGGACATTGCCCACGGACTGTCCGTGGCGCACCAGATAGAGAAACATAAAAACCTCCTGTAGCGATCAGAAAAGGCTGGCCACACCAAAGGTGAGAATACTGATGGCGACGCCCGCCACCAGCACGCCTGCGAAAATGGAAGGCAGCGCCTTCCGCAGGGGCATGTCCAGGAAGGCGGCGGCCAGGGCGCCGGTCCAGGCGCCGGTGCCGGGCAGAGGAATGGCCACAAAGATGGCCAGACCCAGGTATTTGTACTTGGTTACCATTCTGCCCTTCAGGTGGGCCTTCTGCTCCAGCCTGGTGACCAAGTAGTTCAGCCGGGGCAGGTGGCGGCGCATCCACTGGAAGATGCGGCGGATGTACACGACGATGAAGGGTACCGGCAGCATGTTGCCGATGATGGCCGCCAGGTAGGCAAGCCACACCGGCAGTCCTACGCCCACGCCGAAGGGGATGCCGCCCCGCAGCTCGATGACGGGGATCATAGACACCAGAACGGTGAAGCAGAATTCGCCGCTGAGGGTGTCGTTGAGCCAATGCAGGATTTCCATAGAGACCTCGTTTCTGTGTTTGCCGCCTTTCACCGGCGGAGGTAGTTCTACCGCCGGGACCCCGGCGGCGGGGGTGCTTGTCAGAGGATGGTTCCTCTGCAACTTCTCTTTTTCAGCCCTTCGGGCTGGGTATGCTCCGCAGGCCTACTTTTCCTTCGCGGGAAAAGTAGGCAAAAGCGCGCTGGGGAGACCCCAGACCCCCTTTTTTATCCAATCGGACACAATCAGATTTGATACCGGGCAGCCACTGAAATACCTCTTTGCCTCCGGCTCCCTCGTAATCGGTACTCTGCGTGTCCGACTACGCCTGACGGCCCTCGTGCTGATGGTTATTACTTTTTGCTGACGGAGATCTGCGTGCTTCCCAAAGGAGCAGGCAACTCGTCGCAGGAAAATAGATGGTTCTATCCCTTTAACAGGGCGTCAGCCGAAGTTGGATGAGAAGCCCGCCGCAGATCAGATGCCAAAAAGCAGAGTTCAGTGGCAGCGCAGCATCAAATCTGATACAGACCGATTGGACAAACCGGGGACCGGGGTGTCCCCGGCGGCGTTTTGGTTACTTTGCCGCCGAGGGCAAAGTAACCCGTGCCGGGGCACGGAATACCCCCAAACAGCCTGGAAGGCTGATGGAGGTGCCTTCGGCGGCACCATCAGCCGAAACCTCACCCCCGGGAGAGCATCTTCTTGAGATACTGCCCCGTATAGCTCGACCGGCAGGCGGCCACCTCCTCGGGGGTGCCGGTGCAGACAATGGTGCCGCCGCCGTCGCCGCCCTCGGGGCCCAGGTCGATGATGTGGTCGGCACACTTGATAACATCCAGGTTGTGCTCGATGACCACCACCGTGTTCCCCACATCCACCAGCCGCTGGAGGACCTTCAGAAGCTTCCCTACGTCGTCGGTGTGGAGGCCGGTGGTGGGCTCGTCCAGAATATAGATGGTCTGGCCGGTAGAGCGCTTCGACAGCTCCGTGGCCAGCTTCACACGCTGAGCCTCGCCGCCGGAGAGGGTGGTGGAGGCCTGGCCCACCTTCACATAGCCCAGGCCCACATCGCAGAGGGTCTCCATCCGGGCGGCGATCTTGGGGATGGGCTTGAAGAAAGTCTTGGCCTCCTCGGCGGTCATCTCCAGCACCTCGTGGATGTTCTTGCCCTTGTAGCGGACCTCCAGGGTCTCACGGTTGTACCGCTTGCCCTTACACACCTCGCAGGGCACGTAGATGTCCGGCAGGAAGTGCATCTCGATCTTGAGCAGGCCGTCACCGGCGCAGGCCTCGCAGCGGCCGCCCCGGGTATTGAAGGAGAAGCGCCCGGCGTTGTAGCCGCGGGCCTTGGCCTCCGGCGTGGAAGCGAAGAGATCCCGGATGTCATTGAACACGCCGGTGTAGGTGGCGGGATTGGACCGGGGTGTGCGGCCGATGGGGCTCTGGTCGATGTTGATGACCTTGTCCAGATACTCCTCCCCCTCGATGGCCTTGTGCTTGCCGGGGCGGCACTTCATGCGGTTGAGGTCCGCCCCCAGCCGCTTGAAGAGGATCTCGTTGACCAGAGAGCTCTTACCGCTGCCGCTGACGCCGGTGACGCAGGTGAAGGTGCCCAGGGGGATGGACACGTCGATATCCTTGAGGTTGTTCTCCGCCGCGCCCCGGATGGTGAGCATGTGGCCGTTGCCCTCACGCCGCTTCTCCGGCACAGCGATGTACCGCTTGCCGGAGAGGTACTGGCCGGTGAGGGAGGCGGGATTGGCCATGACCTCCTCCGGGGTACCAGCTGCCACGATCTGGCCGCCGTGGATGCCTGCCCCGGGACCCACATCAATGATATAGTCGGCGGCGCGCATAGTGTCCTCGTCGTGCTCCACCACCACCAGGGTGTTCCCCAGGTCCCGCAGCCGCTGGAGGGTGGCCAGGAGCTTATCGTTGTCCCGCTGGTGGAGACCGATGGAGGGCTCGTCCAGAATGTAGAGGACCCCCATCAGGGAGGAGCCGATCTGGGTGGCCAGGCGGATACGCTGGCTCTCGCCGCCGGAGAGAGTGGCGGCGCTGCGGCTGAGGGTCAGGTACTCAAGGCCTACGCTCCGCAGGAATCCCAGCCGCTCCCGGATCTCCTTGAGGATCCGGTCGGCAATCATCAACTGGGTGTTGGTGAGTGTGATCCCGTCCAGAAAGCGGAGGGCCTGATTCACCGGCAGAGTGGTAAAGTCGTAGATGCTCATGCCGCCTACGGTGACCGCCAGGCTCTCCATCTTCAGCCGCCGGCCCTGGCACACCGGGCAGGGGCACTGGCTCATGGTCTCCTCCAGCTCCCGGCGGACGCCGTCGCTCTGGGTCTCCTTGTACCGCCGCTCCAGGTTGTTGCAGATGCCCTCAAAGGGCTGGTGGAGGACACCCTTGCCCCGGGGCTGGTCGTAGTGGAGCTCCAGATTTTCCCCCTTGGTGCCGTAGAGGATCACCTCCCGGACCTCCTTCTTCAGGTCCTTCCAGGGGGTGGAAAGCTGGAAGTGGTACTTCTTGGCCAGGGCGTCAAAGTACATCCGGGAGATACCATCGCCCCGGATATTACTCCAGCCGCTGGCGGTGATGGCACCCTCCAGGATAGACTTATCCTCGTCAGGGACAATGAGCATGGGGTCCACCTTCAGCTGGCTGCCCAGGCCCGTACAGGCGGGACAGGCGCCGTAGGGGTTGTTGAAGGAGAACATCCGGGGGGTCAGCTCCTCGATGGATACGCCGCAGTCCTCGCAGGCGTAGTTCTGGCTGAAGAGGATGTCCCGGTCCTCCTGGAGCACGTTGCAGATGACGATGCCTCCCGCCAGGGCGGAGGCGGTCTCCACGCTGTCGGTGAGCCGCTGGCGGACATCGGAGCGGATAATGATCCGGTCCACCACGATCTCGATATTGTGCTTCTTGTTTTTCTCCAGCTTGATCTCCTCGGTGAGCTCGTAGAGATTGCCGTCCACCCGGACCCGGACATAGCCGGACTTCCGGGCGTCCTCAAAGACCTTCTGGTACTCACCCTTCCGGGCACGGACCACCGGAGAGAGGATCTGTACCCGGCTGCCCTCCGGCAGCTCCAGGATCTGGTCGATGATCTGGTCAATGGTCTGCTGACGGATCTCCTTGCCGCAGATAGGGCAGTGGGGAGTGCCTACCCGGGCCCAGAGAAGGCGCAGGTAGTCGTAGATCTCCGTCACCGTGCCCACGGTGGAGCGGGGGTTCTTGCTGGTGGTCTTCTGGTCGATGGAGATGGCGGGAGAGAGGCCGTCAATGTAGTCCACGTCCGGCTTCTCCATCTGGCCGAGAAACATCCGGGCGTAGGAGGAGAGACTCTCCACATACCGCCGCTGGCCCTCGGCATAGATGGTGTCGAAGGCGAGGGAGCTCTTTCCCGAGCCGGAGAGGCCGGTGACCACCACCAGCTTGTCCCGGGGAATCTCCACATCCACGTTTTTCAGGTTGTTCTCCCTGGCGCCCTTGATGAAAATTTTATCCTGCATGGTGTAACCCATCCTTTTGCTCTGTGAGTGTCCCCGCCAATCGCACCGCGCCCCGGCAGAGGAGCTGTACGTTCTCCTCCTCCAGCACCGTGTCCCGGCGGGTATGTATCCTGTCCATATAGTAGCCGATCACCGGCGCTTTTTTCAGGGCCGCAATGCCCACGCCCCGGCGGAACCGAGCCTGGTCCGAGGGGTAGAGGCTAAATCCGCGGACTACCTCCACGGCCTTTTTGCCCTCGGAGAGAAAGCTCTCTTCCAGCCGGGACAGGGTATCCGTCTCCTTTTTCACTGTCCGTCCAGGGAAGAACTGGAGATGGTCCCCATCCCCCACGCAATCGAAGTTGAGGACCAGGGTATCGGCTTTCACCCGGCGGTGGGCGGCGGCAAAGGCGGAGGAGCCGAAAAGGCCCGCCTCCTCGTTGTCAAACCATACGAAGCACACCGTATCCCGCAGCTCCGTGGGCAGCGCGGCGGCGATCTCCAGGAGGGTCACTACGCCGCTGGTGTTATCATTGGCAGTATGCCGGTTGGCCTTGCCCGCCAGTATCCACCAGATGCAGAAAGCCAGAACGGCGTACACGACCGGCAGCTGCACCCACAAAGGTGGGTCAAAGGCCAGCAGCAGGCACACCTCCACCACTATGGCCAGCACCAGGAACAGCGCCGCTATGGCCAGCTGGTAGAGAAGGTATACGAAAAAGTTCCGGGGAGTAATGAAGTTGGGAAACGGGAGTACCGCGCAGGTGTCGTAGTGGGCGGTAAAGAGGACTTTTGCCTTCTCCGGGTCTCCGGCCACCACGTTATGGCTGGTGACCAGGGAGCGGCCCGACTCCACCCGAGGGGCGTAGCCCAGCTTCTCCAGTTCCTCGCAGAGGAAGGTCCGGAAGGCCTCCTTCTGCTGTTTGGTTTTTCGTACCTCATAGGCGGTGAGGAC
>CALXGE010000046.1 GCA_944387775.1 uncultured Oscillospiraceae bacterium
CGTTTCTCGCAGCTTTTCACACTCATGTCTTTTTCCTCCGTTTACTGTCGGCCTTCACAGTCAGCCAGCATAGTATTGTATCACAGGAAAATACAAAATTCCAGTACCTAGACAAATTATTTTCCGTTAATCCAAGATTTTTTTAGGAACAAACCCCAGGTAGTCGGCGGACACCAGGCTGTAGTCCACCATACCCACCTTTCCCTCAATGGCCCGCTTGTGGGTGGGGCCGTGGAGGTGGCCATAGCAGCAGCGCGCCACGCCGTATTCCTCCAGCTTTTGGATGATCTCCGGGCAGCGGTAGCCGGTGTAAAGGGGCGGATAGTGGAGAAAGGCCAGGATGGGCCGTCCCGCCGCCGCCTTCAGCGACGCCTCCAGCCGGATCACCTCCCGGTTGAAAACCTTCTCGTTGTGGCCGGTCTGCTCCTCCTCGTAGAACCACCCCCGGGTGCCGCAGAGGGCGTAGTCCCCGTAGAAGTGGCAGTTGTTGTGGAGGATATCCAGGGTGGTGAGGCCGTTGTCGGAGAAGAAGCGCTTCATCTTGGCGGCGGTGTTCCACCAGTAGTCGTGGTTCCCCTTGAGGATGATCTTCTTCCCCGGAAAGCTGTCGATGAGCCGGAAATCAGCAAGGCTCTGGGCAAAGTCGATGGCCCAGGAGGTGTCGCCGCAGAGGACCGTCACATCGTCGTCATCCAGTTGTGCAAAGGCGCGGCACAGCCGCTCCACATGGTTATCCCATCCGGGGCCGAACACATCCATGGGCTTGTTGACACTCAGCCCCAGGTGCAGGTCTCCGATGGCGTACAGGGCCATAGGCTATTCCTCTCCTAATCTGATCTCTGCCTGTTGCTCCGCTCAGCGCAGAAAGTTGAGAACCACTTTCTCCATGTCCTCCCGCTTCGTTACACCATCAAATCGCGGCGTCTTGCCCTTCAGGGCCGCCAGCCGCCGGGGGGCGCTCACGCCGGAGACCTTTTCCAGCTGGGCAATGCGGTCCACGCTGTCGGATACCGGCGTCTCCCCGATAGCGGTGAGGACGCTGTCACAGAACTTGTAGGGGGAGGCGGTGGAGGCAAACACCGCCACGGTGTCGTCCCCGGTCTCCCGGCGGTAGTCCTCCAGCACCTTGGCGGCCACGGCGGTGTGGGTGTCAATGAGGTAGCCGTCGGCGTAGAGGGCGGTGATGGTGGCGGTGGTGTCCGCCTCGGTGGCAAAGCCGCCGTAGAACAGCTCCTGCAGCTTCTCCTTCATCTCCGCCGTGATCTCATAGCGGCCGGTGGTCTTCAGCTGTTCCATGTACTCCCGTACCAGGGCATCATCCCCGCCGGAGAGCTCAAAGAGAAGCCGCTCCAGGTTGCTGGAGATGAGGATGTCCATGGAGGGAGACATGGTGGTATGGAAGGGCCGGTTGCGGTCGTAGATGCCGGTGCGGATAAAGTCCGTAAGCACGTCGTTGCAGTTGCTGGCGCAGATCAGCTTACCCACCGGGATACCCATTTTCCCGGCATAGTGGCAGGCCAGAATGTTGCCGAAGTTGCCGGTGGGCACGCAGTAGTTCACCTTGTCCCCCAGACGGATCTCCCCCTGGTTGAGGAGATCGCAGTAGGCGGAGACATAGTAGACCACCTGAGGCAGGATACGGCCCCAGTTAATGGAGTTGGCAGAGGAGAGGAAATACCCCCTGTCCGCCAGCTCTTTCCGCATGGCCTCATCGGAGAAAATCCGCTTCACGCCGTTTTGGGCATCGTCGAAGTTCCCCTCCACAGCGCAGACGCCTACATTGGCCCCCTCCTGGGTGACCATCTGGAGCTTCTGAATCTCGCTGACGCCGTCCCTGGGATAGAACACCAGGATCTTGGTCTGGGGCACATCCGCAAAGCCCTCCATGGCGGCCTTGCCGGTGTCACCGGAGGTGGCCACCAGGATACAGGCGGTCTTGTCCTCCCCGGTCTTCCGAAGGCTGGCGGACAGAAGCTGGGGCAGCATCTGCAGGGCCATATCCTTGAAAGCGCTGGTGGGGCCGTGCCACAGCTCCAGGCACCAGGTCTTCCCCCCTACCCGGCGGAGGGGCGCGGCGTGGTCGGTATCAAACTTATCCGGGCCGTAGGCCTTCTCCGCGTACTCCGTCAATTCCTCCGGGGTGAAGTCCGGCAGGAATTTCTCCATGATGTAGGCGGCCCGCTGCTGGTAGGTCATAGGGCACAGGGCCTCGATCTCCAGGGGGCTCAGGCCGGGAAACTCCGCTGGGGTAAAGAGTCCTCCGTCCCGGCTGAGGCCCATCTTGATGGCCTCCGCCGCCGTCAGGCGCAGAGTCTTGTCGCGCGTGCTCAGATATTCCATATCCAATATCCTCCCCTCCGCGATCCTCAGAACGCGTTAGCAATATAGTTGATGGTGGGTTCCCCCTCCGGGGCGGGATACACCTCCGCCACATCAAAGCGGCACAGGCACTCCCCCTGGCCGGTTTGGGCCAGATACAGCTGAGCCGTGGTCCGCAGCTTCCGCTGCTTGGCGGGAGTCACCGCCTCCCGGGGCGCTGAAAAACGGCTGCTGCTCCGGGTTTTCACCTCCACAAAGCAGAGAATCCCCTCTCGGCTGCGGACAATGAGGTCGATCTCCCCGAAGCGACAGCGGTACTGGCTGGCAAGAAGTTGGTAGCCCTCCCGCCGCAGCCATCGGGTCACGGCCTCCTCCCCTTGGTTTCCCAGGCGCTTGCGCTCATCCATGGCGCCGGGCCTCCCACTTCTGGAGGAAGGTTCTTCTGTGGACGGGACTGGGGCCAAATTGATCCAGCATTTCGTAGTGGAGCTTGGTGCCGTAGCCCTTGTGCTGGTCGAAGCGGTACTGGGGATATTCCTCCGCCAGCTGTTCCATATACTGGTCCCGACTGACCTTGGCCAGGATGGAGGCAGCGGCGATGGAGAAGCTGAGGCTGTCCCCCTTCACCACGGTCTCATGAGCTATCACAATAGTATATCGACTACCGTGGTCCCGGTTGCCGTCGATGAGGGCATAGTCCGCCGACGGCGTGAGACCGTCGATGGCCCGCTGCATGGCCAGCATCCTGGCATTGAGAATATCCATCTCATCAATTTCCTTCGCAGACACGGAGGCCACAGACCAGGCCGCCGCCTGCTCCCGGATGAGATTAAAGAGCGTATCACGGCGCTTGGGCGTCACTTGCTTGGAGTCGTTGAGCCAGGGGAGCTCCAGGCCATGGGGCAGTATCACCGCCGCTGCGTACACCGGCCCCGCTAAAGGGCCCGCCCCCGCCTCGTCCACGCCGCACACAGCAGTATAGCCCGCCGCTGCGGCCCGCTCCTCATACTCCCAGTTGGGCATAACCGCCCTCCTTCCCTTACGCCATGTCCTCCGGCAGTTCCAGGGTGAAACGTCCCAGCTTACCACCCCGGAACTCATCCAGCAGGATCTTCGCCATTCGCTCGGTGTCTACCTCGCCGCCCCGGATCATAAAGCCCCGGCGGCGACCGGCTTTTATCAGAAGATCATAGCCGGTATCCTCCGGCGTAATCTCAATTTTATAGCGCTCCGCCAAGGCCTGGGGATAGCGCTGGGCCAGCAGCTCCATAAGGCGGCAGGCCAGGGTCTCCGTGTCCAGGATCTCGTCCCGGACCGCGCCGGTAAAGGCCAGATGCAGCCCCACCTGGGGATCGTCAAACCTGGGCCAGAGCATGCCCGGCGTATCCATCAGTTCCAGGCTCCGGTCCACCGGCACCCACTGCTGGGTCCGGGTGACGCCGGGCCGGTCCTCCGCCTTGGCGGTCTTACGTTTGGCCACCTTGTTGATAAAGGTGGACTTGCCCACATTGGGGATACCCAGGATCATCACCCGCACCATGCGGCCCGCCTGGCCCTTCTCTGCGTAGGCCGCCAGTTTATCCGCCAGCAGTTCCCGCACGGCGGCAGCAAATCGGGCCGTCCCCTGGCCCTCCTTGGCGTTCACCTCCAGCACCGCAAAGCCCCGCCCCCGGAACCAGGCGGCCCAGCGGCGGGTAGCGTCACTGTCGGCCACGTCGATGCGGTTCAGGACAATCAGCCGGGGCTTTCCCGCCGTCAGCTCCTCCACATCTGGGTTCCGGCTGGAGAGGGGGATCCGGGCGTCCAGGATCTCACAGACAGCATCCATGTTCTTCAGCTGACATTGGATCATCCGCCGGGTCTTTGTCATGTGGCCGGGGTACCACTGGATATTCATTTCCTGCTTGTTTTCCGCCATAAGCGTACGCTCACTTCTTCTTTAATCGATAAGGCCAATGCGGCCCCAGTCCCGCTCCTCCGTATACGGAGTCACACCGGGAAACAGAAGGAAAATGGCCTTTCCCTGGATGTATCCTTCCTTCACCGGCCCCAGCTGGACACTGCGGCTGTCGGTGCTGTGGTTGCGGTTGTCACCCATAATGAACACTTCATCCTCCACCAGGGTCAGAGGGAACTCAGTGCCGTCGGTGGTATAAGTAGGCTCCTTGATATAGGGCTCGTCCAGGGGCTCCCCGTCCACATAGACGGTTCCGGTAACAAAATCGATATCTACGGTCTGGCCGCCTACGGCAATGATCCGCTTGACCAGGGTATCGTCCAGCTGGGCGTTATAGGCGTTCACCACCACCACATCTCCGGGCTGGAAGTCACAGAACATGGAATTGAGCACCAGGATCCGGTCTCCGGTATACAAAGTATCCTGCATGGATGGACCACTGACGCCGATGAGCCGGGCGAAAAAAGTAAACAGCAGCACTACGCCCACCACAGCGGCAATCAGGGAGCGAGCCCAGTCGTAGACGCTGTTTTCCAGCCGTTCCGACTGCTTCTCCGCCGCTTTTTCCTCGCCGGCAGTCCCTTCCACAGGGCCGCCCTGATCCAACTCTTTCTTTTCCTCAGACATGGCAGACACTCCTTACCGCATAACATTCTAATTGTATAAGATACCACAATTCTCCCGGGATTACAACCAATATCTTCTTCCCATCCATAGGCGGAAGGAACAAAAAGAGGCCGTCTCCGTGGGAGACGGCCTCTTTTTGTATCTCGGATCAAAGCTTCTCGCGGACCTTGGCAGCCTTGCCCACGCGATCGCGCAGGTAGTACAGCTTGGCGCGGCGGACGATACCGTGACGCACCACCTCGATCTTGTCGATGGTGGGAGAGTGCAGGGGGAAGACCTTCTCCACGCCTACGCCGTAGGACATACGACGAACGGTGATGGTCTCCTCGATACCGCCGTGCTTCTTGGCAATGACAGTGCCCTCAAAGACCTGGATACGCTCACGGGCGCCTTCCTTGACCTTCACGTGCACCTTGACGGTATCACCCACCTCTACAGCGGGCATCTCCTTGAGTTGGGACTTAGTCAGTTCCTTAATGAGATCCATGGGATATTCCTCCTAATTTATAGGCGTTCGTAACGATTCACCAGGTCTGCCGGCCAATTTACCCGACCTTCTCGGCAGAGGACCGCCCTTTATCGCCATGATAGAATACCACAGCTGCGAAAAAAAAGCAAGAAAAATTTTCACTTTTTTCTCTCTTTTCCCCTAAAACGCCTCTTAGCGGAGACAGTCCCCCGAAGCACCGGAGCAAAAGCCAAAACCATCAGTAGTTGAGGAACCTCTCCACATCCTTGTTGGCTCCCAGGATGAACATGGTCTCATCCGCAGAAAAGCAATGGGTGGGGCCGGGCAAAGGCTCCAGCTTCTCCTCCCGTCGGGTGGCCAGGATATTGATGCGATACTTCTGCCGGACAGCCAGCTCCACCACCGTCTTTCCCACCCAGGCAGTAGGCACCGCCGTTTCATAAATGGAGTATTCCGGGGTGAGCTTTATGTAGTCGAAGATGTGGTCGGCGGTATAGCGCACAGCTGCCCAGGAGCCCATCTGCTTTTCCGGGTAGATGACGTCGTCCGCACCATTGCGCAGGAGGAACTTGGCATGGACATCCCGGGTGGCCCGGGCCACCACAAAGGGAGCGCCGTACTCCTTCAGCAGAGCCGTGGCCTCCAGAGAGCTCTGGAAATTATCTCCCACTGTCACCACGCACAAGTCAAAATTGCGCACCCCCAGAGAGGCCACGAACTGCTCGTTGGTGGCGTCGCCAATCTGGGCGTTGGTGACATAGGGCAGTGCCGCGTTGACTCTGTCCTCGTTCATATCCACCGCCAACACCTCATGATGCAGGTCATGGAGCCGCTGGGCCATATGGCGGCCGAACCGTCCCAGTCCAATCAGTAATACAGATTTCATGTCAATTCCTTTCTTAGCCTACGTTGACCTGTTCCTGGGGATACTGTGCATAGGAGATCCCGCCGCTGGTCACCGCATAGATCATAGTCAGGCCACCTACCCGGCCTACGTACATCAGAAAAATCAAAATTATCCGGGAAACTGTTCCCAGTTCCGGCGTGACACCCAAGGATAGTCCTACCGTACCGATGGCAGAGGCCGCCTCAAACAGGGCAGACATCATGGGAATCCCCTCCAGGCAGCAGATCAAAGTGCCTCCTGTGAGAAACAGAACCAGGTACAGAAGGAATATGGCGCTGGCGTTGCGCAGCGCCGGCTCCGCCAGCCGCCGCCCGAAGCAGTGGGCATTGCTGCGGCGGCGAAACACCGCAAAGGCGCTCAGCAACAGCACTGCCAGGGTGGTGGTCTTGAAGCCGCCGGCCGTGGAACCCGGTGAGCCACCGGTCAGCATCAGGAGAATCATCAGCAGCTGACTGGGGGCACTGAGGGCGGTAAGATCCACGGTATTGAAGCCAGCGGTACGGGGCGTCGCTGACTGGAAAGCGGCAGCCAGCACCTTCTCCCCTGTGGAAAGCCCCTCCCACTGGGGCAGTTGGAATTCATAAAGGCCAAAAAATAGCAGACCTCCCAGGAGCAGGCCGGCGGTTGTCACCAGGATCAGCTTGCTCTGGAGCCGGTAGGCCCGCAGATGCCGGTGGTGCTGAAAAATATCCTGCCAGGTGATAAATCCCAGGCCGCCTACTACGATCAGTCCGGCAATGGTCAGGCTGACCAGGGGATCCCCCACATAGGCCGTAAGAGAGGAATATGCGGTCTCCTCTCCCATAAGGTCAAAGCCCGCGTTGCAAAAGGCGGAAACAGAATGGAATACCGCATACCAAAGGCCTTTGAAAAATCCCATCTGGGGGCAGAAGCGGATGGCCAGCAGCACTGCCCCGACTCCCTCAATGGCAAGAGCCGTCTTCAGGATGAAGCCGGTCATCCGGACAATGCCGCCCACCTGAGGGGCAGCAATGGACTCTTGCATCACCCAGCGCTGCTTGAGTCCAATCTTTTTGCCGGAAAACATAAAGATCGCCACCGCCATGGTCACCACGCCCATGCCACCCACTTGGATCAGCAATAAAATAACCGCCTGTCCAAAGGGAGTCCAATACTGGACCGTGTCGTGGAGAATCAATCCGGTGACGCAGGTAGCAGAAGTCGCTGTAAAGAGAGCATCCACAAAGGATGCACTTCCAGGCTCCCGCGTGGCAAAGGGGAGCATCAGCAGCAACGTCCCCGATAAAATCAGCAGAAGGAACCCCGTTATAATGATCTGCGCAGGGGTTACACGCTCATTCCTCCAAAACGGCATCTCTGTCCTCCCTTTTGCCGCTGTATTACGCTTTTCCGGCAAATATGCCAGACAAATTTTCGCAACTGCAGATAATTATACTATTGTATTGTAGCACAGAAGAAATGAGGATGCAATAAAGATAATTCGCTTTGCATTAAGACAGCATTAAGACGCAAGAGGATATTCCGTAGAAATGTTGCCCAAGACCCAAAAAGTGGAGGCGGCCTTTCGGCCGCCTCCACTGCTTTTTCCTGTTCACCGCATCAGCAAGGCCATAACCGCCTTCTGTGCATGGAGGCGGTTTTCCGCCTCGTCAAAGATCTCATTTGCGTGGGTTTCAAACACCTCTTCCGTGATCTCCTCTCCCCGGTGGGCGGGCAGGCAGTGCTGCACCATGCAATCCGGCTTGGCCACGGTCATCAGCGCATCATTCACCTGATAGCCCACAAAAGCCTTCGCCCGCTGAACCCGCTCGTCCTCCATGCCCATAGAGGCCCACACGTCGGTGAAAATCACATCCGCATCCTTTGCCGCCTCAAAGGGGTCGGCAGTAAGTGTGAAGCTGGCATCGGTGACGGATTTGGCAAAATCCAGCACCTGCTGGTCGGGGGTATAGCCGCCGGGGCTGGCAATGGAGACATCCATACCGCACTTAAGGCCACCCACAATAATGGAATTTGCCATATTGTTGCCGTCACCCACATAGCAGACCTTCAAGCCCTCCAGTTGGGCCTTGTGCTCCCGGATAGTCATAAGATCCGCCAGCACCTGGCAGGGATGGCTGAAGTCGGTGAGGCCGTTGATGACGGGGACAGAGCCGTATTTCGCCAGATCCTCCACCTCTTGCTGGGCAAAGGTGCGGATCATGATGCCGTCGCAGTAGCGGCTGATAACCCGTGCGGTATCCTGCACCGGCTCCCCCCGGCCAATCTGGCTGACGGAGTTGGAGAGAAACAATGCGTGGCCTCCCAGCTGGAACATCCCTACCTCGAAGGATACCCGGGTGCGGGTAGAGTTTTTGGAGAAGATCATGGCCAGGGTCTTGCCCTTCAGGACCTCATGGGGGATACCGTGCTTCTGGTCGTACTTGAGCTGGTCCGCCAGATCCAGGATCTCATAGATCTCCTCCCGGCTGAGATCCAGCAGTTTCAGCAGGTGCTTGTTTTTCATGGTGCTCTCCTTACTTCATCACCTGTGCCATAATGGCCAGGCCCTTGTCGATCTCTTCCTTGGTGATCACCAGGGGCGGCAGCAGACGGAGGGTGTCCTTCCCGGCGGTGAGGGTCAGGAGCCCCGCGTCCCGGAGCTTGGCGCACAGTTCTTTGTGGGTCATGCCCTGGATGCCTGCTCCGATCATAAGGCCCATGCCACGGATGCCGGAGACATAGGGGCTATTGAGGGCAGCGATCCCTGCACGCAGGTACTCGCCCTTTTCCTTGACCTCCTGGAAGAACGCCGGGGTCATAGCATCCATGACAACCCCTGCCGCCGCGGCAGCCATGGGGTTACCGCCAAAGGTGGAGCCGTGGTCCCCGGCACCCAGGACCTTCCGGCACTTCTCATTGGTGAGGAAGCCGCCGAAGGGCAGACCACCGGCGATGCCCTTGGCAAAGGACACCACGTCGGGCTGGATGTCGAACTGCTGGAAAGCGAAGAGGGAGCCGGTGCGGCCAATTCCGGTCTGCACCTCGTCGATGAGGAGGAGCCAGTCCTTCTCGGCGCAGAGCTTGGCCACCGCCTGGACATAGTCCTTGTTCAGGGGGTTCACGCCGCCCTCACCCTGGATAAGCTCCATCATCACCGCGCACACATCGTCCCCGCTCTGAGCGAGGAGGCTGTCCATGTCGTTGGCATCGGCGTAGCGGAAGCCCTCGGTGAAGGGGAAGAAGAACTCATGGAAGTGGTCCTGGCCGGTAGCCTTCAAGGTGGTAATGGTCCGGCCGTGGAAGGAGTTCTTTAGGGTGATAATGGTGGCACGGCCCTGGCCGTACTTGTCAAAGGAGTATTTCCGGGCGGTCTTGATCATACCCTCGTTGGCCTCGGCACCGGAGTTGCCGAAGAATGCCGCCGCCATGCCGGAGGCAGGCACCAGCTTGGCCGCCAGGGCGGCGTAGGGCTCGGTGTAATAGAGGTTGGAGATGTGGCCCACCTTCATGGCCTGGTCGTAGATGGCCTTGGCCCACTTCTCGTTGGCGTAGCCCAGAGAACATACGCCAATGCCGGAGGTGAAGTCGATGTACTCCTTCCCCTCTGTATCCCACAGGGTGGCTCCCTTGCCGTGGTCGATAGCCACAGGGTTGCGTCCATAGGTCTGGAGGACGTACTGGCTGTCCAGAGCCTTGATCTGCTCAAAATTCATGATATAACTTCCTTTCTTACCAGATCATGGTGCCAATGCCCGCGTCGGAGAGCACCTCGATCAAAATGGAGTGGGGGATGCGCCCGTCCAGGATGTGGGCACGGGCCACGCCGCTGCGGACCGCCTCCACACAGCAGTCGATCTTGGGGATCATACCCCCGGCAATCACATTTTCCTTCATCAGCCGGGGCACATCGGAGGGATGGATCCGGGAAATGAGGGTAGATTCGTCGTTCTTGTCCCGGAGAAGGCCCCGCACGTCAGTGAGAAGAATCAATTTCTCCGCACCGATGGCAGTTGCCACCTTGGCAGCGGCCGTATCGGCGTTGACGTTATAGCTGGTCTCCGCGTCAATACCCTGGGCCACCGTGGAGATCACCGGGATAAACCCGTCAGCAATAGCGTCCTGGATAGGCTTGGGATCCACCTCTACGATGTCCCCCACCAGGCCGTAATCCGTCCCGTCCTCCATGCGGCGCACCGCCTTAAGCATGCCGCCATCCAGGCCGCACAGGCCGATGGCGCTGCCGCCGGAGCGGTTGAGGGTGGCTACCAGGTCCTTGTTCACCTTACCGCAGAGGACCATCTGCACGATCTCCATGGTCTCCTCATCGGTATAGCGCAGGCCGTTGACAAAGCGGCTCTCCTTCCCGGTCTTTTTCAGCATGGCGTTGATCTCCGGGCCACCGCCGTGGATCACCACCACGTTGATGCCCACCAGCTTCAAAAGGATGATGTCACTGATCACCGCTTTTCGCAGTTCCTCAGAGATCATGGCGTTGCCGCCATATTTCACCACTACTGTTTTCTTATTATAGCATTGGATATAGGGCAAGGCCTCTACCAGCACCTGCGCCCGGTCGGAATGGGAAAGCTCCATGTCGCGTACCTCGTCATTCTATTGGGTTATGCGCCCTACCGATCAGGTCCGGTAGTCGCCGTTGATCTTGATATAGTCGTAGGTGATGTCACAGCCCCAGCAGGTGCAGGAGCCGCTGCCCTCGCCCATGGTGATGGCAATAGTCACCTCGTCCTCGGTGAGAATCTTCTTGGCCAGGTCCTCGTCGAAGTCCAGGCCTCTCCCCTTCTCACACACACTGATGGTTCCTACAGAGGAAGCAAAGGCAACATCCACCTTCTCCGGGTCAAACTGCTCCCCGGAGTAGCCCATGGCACACAGTACCCGGCCCCAGTTGGCGTCGCAGCCGAAGATGGCCGCCTTGGTGAGGGTGGAGGAGATGACACTCTTGGCGATGGTCTCCGCCTGGGCCTCATCCCGGGCTCCCGTCACCGTGCAGGTAATGAGGTGCTTGGCCCCCTCGCCATCCTTGGCCATCATCCGGGCCAGCTTCACGCACAGGGTCTTCAAAGCATCCAGGAAGGCATAGTAGTCGTCGTTCTTCTCCGTGATCTCCGCGTTCCCCGCAAGGCCATTGGCCAGCACCAGGCAAGTATCGTTGGTGGAGGTATCTCCATCCACGCTGATGCGGTTGAAGCTGACTTTAGCCGTCTCCAGCAGGGCCTCATGGATCATTTCCGGGGAAATGGCGCAGTCGGTGGTGAGGAAGCAGAGCATGGTGCCCATGTTGGGGTGAATCATACCGCTGCCCTTGGCAATGCCGCCCATGCGGACGGTCTTTCCGCCTACGGTGGTCTCCACCGCGGCCTCCTTCTTCACCGTGTCGGTGGTCATGATGGCGTGGGCTGCGGCGTCGCTGGCCGCCTCGCTCCGCTCCAGAAGCGGATAGAGCTTAGGCACGCCCTCCTCAATCACATTGATCTTGATGGTCTGGCCGATAACACCGGTGGAGCATACCAGCACGTCCTCCGCTTTACAGCCGATGGCCGCTGCAGCGGCGGCGCACATCCGCTGGGCGTTCTCCTCCCCCTGAGGGGCGCAGGCATTGGCGTTGCCGCTGTTGGCGATCACCGCCCGGGCCTTGCCGTCGGTCAGATGGGCCTTTGTCACATGGATGGGGGCCGCCTTCACCACATTGGTAGTGAACACTGCCGCTGCCGCGCAGTCCACATCGGAAACGATGAGGGCCAGGTCCTTCTTATTTACATTATGGGTCTTGACGCCCACATGGATTCCGGCGGCCCGGAACCCCTGAGCGGCACATACGCCGCCGGTAATCTCTTTCATACCAGCCATTCTCCTGTCAAATAGTATCGAAGCCAGAAAAGCATTCCCGCTCCAGGCGGCATACTTGTGTTATTTTATACCTGTTCTGCCGTCCTGTAAAGTATGTAAAAGGAAGAGATGTCATCATCCGCTTATCTCCTGGAGATAGCCTCAATAGGCATTCCATCACCCCATGGACATCCTTGGCACAGGGCGAGGCTCTTATACCAGCCCTGCCGTCTCCTCAAATCCCAGCATCAGATTCATATTTTGGACAGCAGCACCGGAGGCACCCTTGCCCAGATTATCAAACAGCGCGGTGATGGTCAGCTGCTGGTCGTTGCCCGCCACGACGATGCTCAGATCGTTATCCCCCGCCTTGGCGCCGCCGTAGATCTTGCTGCCTGCGTCGATATATTCATCCTTGCCTGTGGGGTCAGCCGCCACGTGCACCAGCTTCTGTCCGGCGTAGTAGTCGCTGAAGGCCTTCCACACCCCCCGCAGGGTAAACACGCCCCGCAGCTGAGACATATGAAGCGCCACAGTGGTAGCCATGCCCTTGTAGTAATCGTCCACGATGGGGGTAAACACCGGGCGGTACTTCAGGCCACAGACGGTCTGCATCTCCGGAAGGTGCTTGTGTCCCTGTGTCAGGGCATAGAGGGCAGGACTTGAGAGAAGCTCCCCTCTGTCCTCCGCCTCGTACTGAGCGATCATCTTCTTCCCGCCGCCGGAGTAGCCAGTGAGGGAAAAACAGCTGAGAAGCGTATCTCGTGGCAGGATCCCCATCGTTACCAGAGGGTAGACAATGCTGATAAAACCGGTAGCATGGCATCCGGGATTGGCCACCCGGCGGCTCTTCACGATGGCCTCCCGATGGGCCTTTGAAAGCTCGGGGAAACCGTAGTCCCAGGCCGGGTTCACCCGGTGGGCGGTGGAAGCGTCGATAATGCGGGTATGGGGGGTCTCCACCATGGTCACCGCCTCGATAGCCGCCGCGTCCGGCAGACACAGGAACACCACGTCAGCGGCGTTCATCAGCTTCTTCCGCTCCTGGGTATCCTTACGCTTCTCCTCGTCAATGAGCAGCAGGTCGATATCCTGCCGCTGGGCCAGCCAGTCGTAGATCTGCAGACCGGTGGTACCCTCTTTTCCGTCAATATATACCTTAGGCTTCATGCCTCATGCTCCTTGATAAAGTTTGTCAGTTCCTGGATCTGACGGGTGGTTTCGCTTACGGCAGGACCGCCGTAGCTGCTGCGCTGGCCCATGCAGTTCTCCAGATTCAGCGCCTCATAGACATCCTCTCCAAAGAGCGGGGAGATTTCCTGCAGCTCCGGCAGAGTCAGCTCCTCCAGAGTCTTTCCCTGAGCGGAACACTGGGCCACCAGCTTGCCGGTGACGGTGTAGGCATCCCGGAAAGGCATCCCCTTCTTGGTGAGGTAGTCGGCGCAGTCGGTGGCGTTGATAAATCCCCGGCCTGCTGCACGGCGCATATTCTCCGGCAGCACCTTCATGGTGCGGATCATCCCGGCAAACACCGGCAGGCACATCTTCACCGTGTCCACCGCGTCGAACACCGCCTCCTTGTCCTCCTGCATGTCCTTATTATATGCCAGAGGCAGGCCCTTCATGGCGGTGAGAAGGCCCATAAGATCTCCATAGACCCGGCCTGTCTTGCCTCGGACCAGCTCTGCCACATCAGGGTTCTTCTTCTGGGGCATGATGGAGGAACCGGTGGAGTAGCCGTCGTCCAGCTCGATAAACTTGAACTCCCAGCTGCACCAGAGGATGATCTCCTCAGAGAAGCGGCTGAGATGCATCATCAGGATGGAGAGAGCACTCATCAGCTCCAGGGCATAATCCCGGTCGCTGACACCGTCCAGGCTGTTGCCCATGGGCCGATCGAAGCCCAGGGCCTCAGCGGTCATAAAGCGGTCGATGGGGTAGGTGGTCCCCGCCAGGGCGCCGCAGCCCAGAGGGCACTCATTCATCCGCTTCTGGCAGTCCTCCAGCCGGGTAACATCCCGGCTGAGCATGGCGCCGTAGGCCAGCAGATGCTGGGCAAAGGAGATGGGCTGGGCCCGCTGGAGGTGGGTATAGCCGGGCATCACTGCCTGCTGGTACTGCTTCGCCTGCTCCAAAATGGCTTGCTGAAGGTCCAGAATGTCCTTCTTGATGGCAGCCATCTCATGGCGCAGGTAGAGTCGCAGGTCCACTGCCACCTGGTCGTTGCGACTGCGGCCGGTGTGGAGCCGCTTTCCGGAAGCACCGATCTTGGCGGTGAGAAGGGTCTCCACGTTCATATGGATATCCTCGTTATCCTCTGTGAGCTCCGCCTTTCCGGACTCGATATCTGCCAGCACCTCCTGAAGGCCCGCGGCAATGGCCGCACCGTCCTCCTGGGAGATGATGCCCTGTTTGGCCAGCATGGCGGCATGGGCCAGGGAGCCCATGATGTCCTCCTTGTACATCCGGCCGTCAAACTGGATGGAGGAGTTGAAATCGTTGACTAAGCTGTCGGTCTCCTTCTGGAACCGTCCGCCCCAAAGCTTCATGGTGGTTCTCTCCTACTCTCAAAATAAATGCGGTAAGCGGCGGGAGATCGCTCCCGCCGCTTTTTTGCTGATCATACAGCGGTATTCCGCGGACAGCCGCCGGGAATTACAGCTTACCCTCGTCCCGCAGGGCCAGAATGGTGTCGGGCAGGCCCCAGAGGTTGATGAAACCGGTGGCGTCGGCCTGGTTGTAATCGCTCTCCTGGAAGGTGACGATATTCTCAGAGTACAGGGTCTCAGGAGAGGTGACACCGGCGGTAATGATGTTGCCCTTGTAGAGCTTGAGCTTCACCTGGCCGGTGACATGCTTCTGGGTCTCCACAGCGAAGGCGGTGAGGGCCTCCCGCAGGGGGGTGAACCACTTGCCGTTGTAGACCAGGTCGGCAAAGTCCACCGCCAGCTTGCTCTTCATGTGCTTGGTGTCCTTGTCGATGGTGATCATCTCCAGCACCTCGTGGGCCCG
>CALXGE010000047.1 GCA_944387775.1 uncultured Oscillospiraceae bacterium
CAGCGGCAAATTTGATAGAGACCGATTGGGCCAAAGCGGGGACCGGGGTGTCCCCGGCGACGTTTTGGTCACTTTTTCGCCGAGGAAAAAGTGACCCGGGGTTTGGGGCCGGGGAGGCCCCAACAAAAAGCACCCGGGGTCCGGGGGCGGAGCCCCCGATGAAAAGCACCGGGCCCAGGGGTGCAGCCCCTGGCCGCATTCCCGTCCGCCCGGCGACGGGCGCATCAGCCCTGCGGAGGGCGGAGCCCCCGGCAAAAAAAGCAAAATTCCCCCTTGCCAAGGGGAAAAAACTGTGTTATGGTGTATCCATCAACGATAGAGGTTGCGGACGCGAAGAACCGGAGGGAGCCGGCAGGCTGGGAACTTTGGGGAGGCAGATCCGCCGAATTCCGCCGCCGGGCGCGGCTGCGGGATGGGGTCGGGGAGAATATCTCCGTCACTGTCCACGGGAGAAGTTTCCCGTGGTTGCGCTATCTGCTTACGATGCCAGTGCTGTGCAAAGTCGGTAGGGAGCGCCTGCCGGCTTTTTTTGTTACAAAATTCCGGCAGATGCCGCATATCGTCCAAAACATTTTTTCAGGAGGAACGAACATGGACATCCGCAATCTGAAGGGCTCCATCGTAGCCCTGGTCACTCCCTTCAACGCCGACGGCAGCGTGAATTTTGACAAGCTCCGTGAACTGGTGGAGTGGCATATTGAGAACAAGACCGACGCCATTTTGACCCTGGGCACCACCGGTGAGAGCTCCACCATGACCCACGAGGAGGACGACGCCACCCTCCGCTGTGTCATCGAGGCCGCAGCGGGGAGAGTACCGGTCATCGCCGGTACCGGCTCCAACAGCACCCAGACCATGCTGGAGAAGAGCCTCCGGGCCGAGCAGCTGGGGGCCGACGGTCTGCTCCTCATTACCCCCTACTACAACAAGGCCAATGCCGAGGGTATGTACCGCCACTTCGTCACCGTGGCGGACGCGGTCCACATCCCCTGCATTCTCTATAATGTCCCCGGCCGCACCGGCTGCTCCATCTCCGTGGAGAACGTGGAGCGCCTTTCCAAGCACCCCAACATCTGTGGCATCAAGGAGGCCAGCGGCGACATGTCCTACGCCATGAAGATCGCCCACTGCATTGGCCCCGACTTTGCCCTCTGGTCCGGCAATGACGACATCACCATCCCCCTCCTCTCTATCGGCGGCAGCGGCGTTATCTCCGTGTGGGCCAACGTCATGCCCCGGGAGGTCCACGATATGGTTATGGACTATCTGGAGGGCCGCCGGGAGCAGGCGGTAGCCACGGCGGTGAAGTATCTGGATCTGGCCAACGGCCTCTTCATGGAGGTCAACCCCATCCCCGTCAAGACCGCCCTGAACATGATGGGCAAGGAGGTAGGTCCCTTCCGTCTGCCCCTCTATGAGATGACACAGGCCCATCAGGCACAGCTGTGGCAGCTGCTCCAGCAGGCGGGGGTGATCGCGTGAGGATCGTACTGGTAGGCCACGGCCGCATGGGCCGCCTCATCGAGCAGACCGCCCTGGCCGCCGGCGATGAGATCGCCGCCGTGGTGGATATCGACAACATCTCCGACCTGGAGAAGCTGGGGAAGGTGGCCGACGTGGTCATTGACTTCTCCAACCCCGCCGCCCTGCCGGCGGTGGCGGCCTACGTCCGCCGTACCGGCACCGCCCTTCTCTCCGGCACCACCGGCTGCACCGCCTCTGATATGGCGGTGTTCACCCAGCTGGGCCAGTACGCACCGGTGATGCACAGTGCCAACTACTCTGTGGGCGTGGCGGTGTTCCGCCGGGTACTGGAGCAGATCAGCGACGTACTGAAGCCGGACTTCGATATTGAGATCGTGGAGACCCACCACAACCAGAAGGTGGACGCCCCCAGCGGTACGGCAAAGCTGCTGCTGGAGGCCATTGACCCCAGCCACGAGTACACCCCGGTGTACGGCCGTGAGGGCAACTGCGGCAAGCGGCCCGCCAAGGAGATCGGCGTCCACGCTCTCCGGGGCGGCACCGAGGCCGGTACCCACACCGTCAGCTTCTTTGGCGTGGACGAGGTCTTTGAGATCACCCACCGGGCCACCTCCCGGCAGATCTTTGTCAACGGGGCGCTGCACATGGCCCGGAAGCTCTGCCGGATGCCCAGGGGGCGCTATGACCTGCAGGATATCTTATTTGGAGGAAAGTAATGAACGCACAGGAGATCATCGCTTACATTGCCGCCGCGGAGAAAAAGACCCCGGTGAAGGTATACGTCAATGAGACCGCCCCCATCGACTACGGTGAGGCCACCGTGTTCGGCGAGGGACGCAGCAAGGTGGTATTCGGGGACTGGCGGCAGCTGGGGCCCATCCTCACCGCCAATGCCGGCAGCATCGCCGACCTGGTGGTGGAAAACGACCGGCGCAACAGTGCCATTCCCCTGCTGGACATGAAGGGCGTGAACGCCCGTATTGAGCCCGGCGCTATCATCCGGGAGCAGGTGGAGATTGGCGACAACGCCGTCATTATGATGGGTGCGGTGATCAACATCGGCGCTGTCATCGGCGCGGGCACCATGATCGACATGGGGGCCATCCTGGGGGGTCGGGCTACCGTGGGCAAGAATTGCCACATCGGCGCCGGCGCCGTCCTGGCCGGGGTCATTGAGCCCGCCAGCGCTACCCCTGTTATCGTGGAGGACGGCGTGCTGGTGGGGGCCAACGCCGTGGTCATCGAGGGCGTCCACGTGGGCAAGGGCGCGGTGGTGGCCGCCGGGGCGGTGGTCATCGAGGACGTGCCGGAGAATGCCGTGGTGGCGGGCTGTCCCGCTCGGGTCATCAAGATGAAGGACGAGGGCACCACCCAAAAGACCGCTCTGGAGGCGGCTCTGCGGACGTTATAACGCCAATAAAAGGGATAAAGGGATGGGGAGAGCACTGCTTTTCCCATCCCTTTTTGCCATGTGTAGAAAGATCCCTTGCCTGCCGACGGGAATTCCAGTATAATAGAGGCACATATCGTGTCAGACCGTCGTTTTGTGAGGGATTTATGAAAATATTGATTACTACAGACTGGTACGCCCCCGTGGTCAACGGCGTGGTAGTGTCGGTACTGTTGTTGCAGCGGGAGCTGGAGAAACTGGGCCATGAGGTGCGGGTGGTGACCCTGGCGCCGGGCCTGCGGTCCTTCCGGAAGGGACCGATCTACTACATCGGCTCCGTGAGCGCGGAGAAGATCTACCCCGGCGCCCGGCTGCGGCTGGGCCGGTCTGGAGCTCTGCTGCGGCAGCTGGAGGAGTGGGGGCCGGATATCGTCCACTCCCAGTGCGAGTTCAGCACCCTCCGGGTGGCCATGGCCATTGCCCGCCGGATGGGCGTGCCGGTGGTCCACACCTACCACACGGTGTACGAGGACTACACCCACTACCTGCCCATCGGAAAGCGGACGGGCAAGTATGTGGCCACCACCTTGTCCCGGCGGGTGTGCCGACGGATGGCCTGTGTGGTGGTGCCCAGCGGAAAGGTGGAGCGGCTGCTGCGGTCCTACGGAGTGTCCCGGCGGATCGAGGTGATCCCCACGGGTATCGACCTGAGTGCCTACCGCCAGGCCCCGGACCCCAAGGAGCAGGAGGCCCTGCGGCGGAAGCTGGGGATTCCCAAGGGGAAGCTGGTGCTTCTCTACCTGGGCCGCATGGCCAAGGAGAAGGGACTGGAGGAGCTGATGGACTATCTGGCCCGGGCGGGCCGGAAGGATGCGGTGGTGCTGCTGGTGGGAGATGGTCCGGACCGGGAGGAGGTCCTTGCCTGTGCCAAGGCGAAGAAGGTGCCGGCAATTTTTGCCGGTATGGTCCCTCACAGCGAGGTGCCCAATTATTACCGGCTGGGGGATATTTTTATCACCGCCTCCACCAGCGAGACCCAGGGCCTCACCTACTTCGAAGCCCTGGCGGCGGGCTTGCCGGTGCTCTGTCGAAAGGACCCCTGCCTGGAGGGGGTCATCGAGAACGGGGTCAATGGTTGGCAGTACGAGACCGGGGAGGCCTTCTGCCTCCACCTGGCGCAGTTCTGCGGCGACAAGGCTCTGCGAAAGCAGATGGCTCAGGCGGCGGAGGACACAGCGGAGCGGTTTTCCGCCGAAGCCTTCGGCCGCGCAGCAGAGGCACTGTACCGCTCCGTGCTGGAAAAGGAAGAAAAAAAGGTGGGCTGCCGGTGATCCCGGCGGCCCACTGGTTTTTACAAAATGTTCATGCAAAGTTAACAAATTTACCCATTGAATTTTGTGAGAAATGTGGTATACTAAAGACGTACAAAAGAAGAAAGGAAGTGATAGCGAACATGGCATATCGGTTCACCGGCATTGATGTAGACGACATGATCTACGGCGACAGCGACAACGTCATCAGCGAGCGGTAATAAACCCCGGCGGAAGGTAGTCCACGCTATATAGCGTGGGTTTTCTTTTTTATTGAGGAAGTTTCGCCGGGGACAGACCCGGCTTTTGATATGCGCCTGGCCCTGCGGCAAGGTGCCCGCGAAAATGCCGTATCCGGCAGCTTGTGCCGGAGATGTCCCCAGCGCCTCCCGGACCCGGAAAAGGGTTCCCGGGGGGCTTTTTTGTTGCCCCAGTTTGACTTTGTGTCCCTATAGGATTTTTGCGTATTTGCACAAATTACGGAATAATTATACGTATAGGTTCCTTTTTATAAAGGCATCTTTTTATTGGCGCAAATACTGCAAAAGGCAGAAAGACAAGCGGAATAGTGGAATACTATTTTTAAATACGCAACTTGCCTCTTGTTTTGTGACAGCATACCAAGTATAATTAACTTGCATAAAAGGCATTAGAAAAATCCAACCATTTAAATATGGAGGTGCAATACTAATGTTTAGCAGGTATATAAAATCAGGTATTTTAACGCTTATCGCCATTTCCTTTGTGGTGGGATGTAGTGCTTTGGTTCAAGCGAGCGACGCACTGGCAGGTGTTTATGTTTATGAAAAGACGGGGTTTGGCGGTGAGTTTACGATCACGCTGAATAGCGATGGTACATTCCAATACTATGAGGGAGCACTCAGCAGCACGTTTGGGAATGGAACGTGGACATTGGAAGATGGGCTTTTGTACATAACAGAGGAAAATGCCCGGCAGCCCCGAACCAACTGCTTCCGGGTGGAGGATGGCAGCCTGGTGTTTCAGGCGGAAGGTTCTGATAACTTTACGTTTGTCAAAGTCTTAGACGGTGAGCAGTTCAATGGCAGTGAAAGTTGACAAAACGCAGGGATGAGAGTTTTTGTTTGGGTAAACGACAATGCGCCGGACGGGAATTTCCCGTCCGGCGCTCTTTGTGTGTTCGTTCTTTGCTGGCTTAGCCCCACAGGGCGGAGAGCATGGGCACCATCTGCTTTTTCCGGGACATGACCTTAGGCAGGAAAGCCTCGTGGTCTTTCACCTCCACGTTGAAAGCCTGGCGGAAGGTGTCCTCGCCGCCAAGGCAGAGGATCTTGCTGCCTTCCATCAGTACGTCGGTGAGCATGAGGATCATCATACTGTAGCCGTGCTCCGCCTTGGCCTTGGCCATGAGCTCCAGGAACTGCTCCTTCCGCTTGAGCTGGCGGTCGGAGTCCACACAGGTGATCTGACTGATGCCGAAGTCGTGACCGGCAATGTGGAACTCCTTGAAGTCGCTGAACAGCAGCTCCTCCACAGGCTTGTCCTCGGGGGTGGAGGCGGAGAAGATCTCCTGGCCCAGATCGTCCAGGGACAATCCTGCGATGTGGGCCATCCGCTCGGCCATCCGACGGTCCCGGGGAGTGCAGGTGGGAGATTTGAACATGACGGTGTCGGAGACAATGGCGGCGGCCATAAGTCCTGCCAGTTTGGCGGAGGGCATGAGGCCGCGCTCCTGGTACATGCCTGCCACGATGGTGGTGGTGCTGCCTACGGGCTCATTGCGGACGTAGATAGGATTGCGGGTCTGGATGTCCGCCAGACGGTGGTGGTCGATGATGGCCAGAATATCCGCCTGATCCAGACCGGGGACGGACTGGGCGGCCTCGTTGTGGTCCACCAGCACCACCCGCTTGTGGCGGGGACGGATCAGGTGGTACCGGGACAGGGTACCCACTACCCGGTCATCGGCATCCAGAATGGGGTAGCTGCGGTAGCGGCTCTGGAGGACTACCTCCCGCACGTCGTCGATATAGTCATCCAGACGGAAGAATTGGAGATCCTGCTTCTGCGCCACCCGGCTGACGGGAATGGCCTGGAAGATCCGCCGGACGGTGCGGTAGCTGTCGCAGGGGGTGGAGATGATGCAGGTGTTTTTGGCAAGCTTGCGGATATCATCCGGCAGTTCCGCCTGACAGAGAATAATGCAGCCCACCCCAAATTCCACTGCCTGCCGGAGAAGCTCCGGCTGGTGGCCGCAGATGAGCACCGTCTCCTTCTTGCGGTAGGGGGGCAGGTCGGTGCCCTCCGGCAGGGCCAATATCACGTCGCCGGAGATGGTGTTCACCACCTGGTCGGTCTCCGTGAGGAGCTGGCCCTCCAGGACGCTGAGAATGTTGAAAATAGGTACTTTCCGCAGGGAGGGATCGGTAATGGTGTGCATGTCGTATCCTGCGATGTCACCGGCGGTGAGCATACCCTTGAGGTGGCCGTCATCATCGGTAATGGGGATGGCGGAGATGTGCTTGTCCTCCTCCATGGCGGACCAGGCACGGTTGACGGTGACAGCCGCATTGAGAATGGGCGGCTGGTCGTAGTCCAGATCCTGCACCTGGGTGCGGACATTCTTGAGGTGGAGGGGCGCTTCAAAGCCGAAGCGGGCCAGAATGGCCCGGGTCTCGTCGCTGAGCTGGCCCAGCCGGGCGGCGACATACTCCCGGTCTCCTACAGCATTGCGCAGGGCGGCGTAGGCCATGGCGGAGACGATGGAATCGGTGTCCGGGTTGCGGTGGCCGGTCACATAGATCTTATCCATAAGCGGTTCGCTCCTTATCTATTTTAAAACTGACAGTCCGGCACAATAAGCACCGGCATCAAAGGGTTCCAACATGCTGTCCTTACGGAGATAGAGAGGGTGGTGGGGGTGGCCCTTTTTGCTGCGGGCACCGGCGCTGAACCACCGGGCGCCGTACTGTTCCCCAATGTCCACCATGTCCCGGACACAACGGGGCAGATAGTAGCGCTGCTCGATGACGGTGCCCCAGGCGGCCCATACTGCGGGAGACGAGGAGAGGGACAGGGCGTAGGCAAAGGCGGCCATGTTCTCCCGGTGGAGGCACTCGTTGGGCTCCTGCTCCATGTCCTGGGGCCGGGTGGCCCGCTGGGCGTAGACATTGAACATGATGAAGCTGTCAAAGCCGTTGTGGAGCGCTACCCGCTCCACGGATTTCAGGGTGGGGTCCAGATCGCCGGGGGCGGCGGTGGAGGGATTTACTCCCACGCAAATCAGGGGATTTGTTCCCCGGGTGGCCAGGATGTACCGGTACTCCGTATAGACATTGGGCACATACAGCCAGCGGCTGACGTCGTAGTCCGGCGAGGGCTCCTCCGCCGCTGCCAGGGCGTCGGCAAAGGACAGAATCTCCATTTCGGCGGTGGGACAACCGGGGATGTGCACGGCGCAGCGCCTCCTTTTTGATTACTGCCACCAGTGTATCACAGCCCTGTCCTCCGGTGCAACCGGAAAAGTGTAAAATCAAGCGGCCCGTCCCTTTTTGGGGCGGGCCGCTATGTAGCAGAGTGGAAATCAGCCTTCTTTGGCCTGCTGGATCCGCCAGATGATGGCGGCGATCTCACTGCGGAGGAGGGATTCCGCCGGGCGGTAGACCACCTGTCCGTCGGACAGGGTGGTGCCGCCTACAATGCCGGCCTCCTTGAGGGCCGCAATGGCGGGGGCAGCCTCATCCGTGAGGGAGACATCCTGGAAGGGAGCTTCCTTCAGATCGGTAGAAAGCGTCAGCTTAAGGGCTGCGGCGGCAAGCTCCGCCAGCTCACTCCGGGTGATGTTCTCCCGCAGGGAGACGCTCTCCTTCAGGATCCCCTCCGACAGGGCCAGACTGAGGTAGCCGCTGGCCCAGTGGCTGCCGTCGGAGGGCTGGACGTCATAGCCGGCGGCCAGCAGTACCATCTTCAGGGCCTCTCCCCAGGTGACGGCATTCCGGGGACCGTAGGTGGTGGCGGTGTTCCCGCCGATGACGCCGCTCTCCGTCAGGGCGATTACGTAGGGGTAGAACCAGTCGGTGCTCTTTACATCGGTGTAGGGATTCTTCTCCCCCGCCCGGACGGAGAAGGTCAGCGTGCCCACATAGAGCGGCTCTCCGGCGCTGCTGTAGACGGCGTAGCGCACAGACTCCTCCTGGGCGGTGCCGGCGGTGTAGCGCAGGGTGCCGATGGCGCTGTAGGAAAAGACCTTGTCATTGATGGAGGCGTCAGTGAGACGGGTGGCGCCGCTGTCGGAATAGAGGCTGCCGGAGGCAGGAACCTCCAGGAAGCGGATGTAAAAGCCGCTGTCCTGGCTGCCGGTGACGGCACTGTATACGGAGCGGAAACCGCTGGCGGAGAGAACGGCGGAGCCGGACTCCGGGGCGGAGCAGGTGACGGCGGCCACCTTGGTGGGATTGACAAAGAGGAAGATGCGGCCGGAGCGATAGGTCTGATTGCCGCTGCCGTCGCTGCCATAGGCCTCAAAGGGGATGGACACCGGGCCGGTGTATCGGCTGGCGGGGACAAAGGCCACGTCCTGGAGGAGGAAGTGATCCCCCGCCGCTACGTAGTAGCTCTCCCCTGCCTTTACTGCCGTACCCGGCCGGGCGGCAGAGGCGTAGCCACGGTAGAGGGTGCCGGAGGAGGAAGCGGGCAGGGCGGTAAAGCGGATGAGCGTCAGCTGGCCCTGGGGGTAGGTCTCCTGCCAGAAAGCCTGGAAGTCCGATGCCTCCAGGGTGATGGCCGAACCCTTCTCCGTGACATACAGGACATCTACGCTGCCCAGTGCTTGCTCCACGGCAATGGTGAGGAGACCGGGGTAGGCCTTCCCCTCCTGGTCATAGGCGGTAAAGCCGATGGCGTAGGTACCGGCGGCGCTGGGTTCAAAGCGGACGGAGGAGAGGGCGGTGCCTTCACTGCCGGAGAGCTGGTAGCGCTCTCCGACGGCAAATTTCAGATCCCCGGCCTTGGAGACAGGCTTCTCATCAAAGACCACATAGGCGGCTGTTCCGCCCTTGGCCGCCACGGCCCGGGTGATCTGGTCCGCCACGGAGACGGGGGTCCGCCCGGTGGAATCCCCCAGTCCCAGATACAGGTCCCGGCTGCCCACTACCGCGGTGACGGACAGCAGATCCTGGACGTGTACTTTCACGGTGCAGGAGGCGCTGATGGTCTTCCCGGCAAGGGCATTACCGGGCACTGCAGTGACAAAGCAGACGAAGTCATAGTCCCCTTCCTTTCCGATGACGGAGGCAGGCAGGGCACAGCGCTGGCCGGTGCCCACCGGGTTGCCGTTGTAGTACCAGCTGTAGGAGAGGGTGTACTCCCCTGTCACATCCTCTGTTCCCAGGGTGAGGCTTACGCCTTCCAGAGACACTGCCGCGTCGCTGTCGCGGAGAGCGGCGGTAAGCGAGACATCGGTGGGCAGAGTGATGCGTACCTGGCTGTAGTCCATAGCTCCGCAGGCGGTGCAGCGGCCGCTCGCGAAGGTGTGGGCGGCGGTGCGGTTGGTGTAGCCGTCCGCAGGGCAGTAGAGCGTGTGGGTGCGGCCATCGCCGTTGTCGGTGCACTGGACCTCACCGCCGCACTGAGGGCAGGAAGCTGCCGCCAGCGCAGCAGGGACCAGGGCTATGGCCAGAGCCAGGACCAGCAGAATCGCTGTAAGGCGGCGGGACAAACTTCGTCTTGTCATATGGGTTCCTCCTTGAGGCTTCGGGGCGCGGATGGATATCCGCAGGGATTTATGGAAACAGTATATCACAGGGAAAGAGAAAAATCGTAACAAATCCTGTAACAAATCTGTGACAAATGATGAAGATTCCTGCGTCTGCCGCTGCTGGCCGGGGATTGACAGGAACATCACTGTTTTTTATAATGGTCATGAAAAAATGGAAATTTAGGAGAAAGAGAGGGATCTGCCCATGCGCGGTATTCCGTCATCTGTTACCGATATCCGAAAGAAAGTATTCACTGAGGTGGCTCGTCTGGCCTACGATGGGGCTTACGACCGGATGGAGAAGCTGCCCTATATCATCGTACCCGGAGAGGAGGCCAAGTACCGGGAGTCCATCTTCCTGGAGCGGGCCATCGCCGGGGAGCGGGTCCGGCTGGCCATGGGGCTGCCCCTTCGCCCGGTGGATCAGCACACGGTTCTCTCCGACGGTGTGACGGAGAGCGCTGTGGCGGAGAAGTACTACGACCCGCCGCTCATCAACATCATCAACTACGCCTGCCACGCCTGCCCTACCAAGCAGTACCGCGTTACGGAGTACTGCCAGGGCTGCCTGGCCCAGTCCTGCCATCAGGTCTGCCCCAAGGACGCCATTCGTCACGTCAATGGCAAAGCCCATATCCGCCAGGACCAGTGCATCAAATGCGGCAAGTGTGCCGAGGCCTGCCCTTACAACGCTATTATCAAGCTGGAGCGGCCCTGCGTGAAGGCCTGCGGCATGGATGCCATCGGCTCCGATGACCACGGCCGGGCCAAGATCGACTACGACAAGTGCGTCTCCTGCGGCATGTGCCTGGTGAGCTGCCCCTTCGGGGCCATCGTGGACAAGGGTCAGATCTTCCAGCTGATCCATGCTATCAAGCGGGGGGACAAGGTGGTTGCCATTGTGGCTCCTGCCTTCCTGGGCCAGTTCGGCCCCGAGGCCACCCCCGAGCGGCTCACCGCAGCTATGAAGCGCCTGGGCTTTGCCGGCGTGGTGGAAGTGGCAGTGGGCGCGGACCTGTGTACCATCGAGGAGGCCAAGGACTTCATGCGGGAGGTGCCGGAGAACCAGCCCTTCATGGCCACCTCCTGCTGCCCCGCCTGGTCCGTCATGGCCAAGAAGCTCTTCCCCCAGTTTGCCGACTATATCTCTATGGCCCTGACCCCCATGGTCCTTACCGCCCGGCTCCAGAAGCAGAAGGACCCCGACTGCCGCATCGCCTTCATCGGCCCCTGCGCCGCCAAGAAGCTGGAGGCCAGCCGCCGCAGCATCCGCAGCGACGTGGACTTCGTCCTCACCTTTGAGGAGCTTCAGGGTATGTTTGAGGCCAAAAATGTCCGCTTTGAGGATATTCCCAAGGAGGAGGAGGTACCTCTGTGCGAGGGTACCGGCGCCGGGAGAGGCTTTGCCGTTACCGGCGGCGTGGCCGGCGCTGTGGTGGAGGCTATCCACCGCATGGACCCGGACCGGGAGGTGAAGGTGGCCTCTGCCGAGGGCCTGGACAACTGCAAAAAGATGCTGCTGCTGGCCAAGGCCGGCAAGTACAACGGGTATCTGCTGGAGGGCATGGCCTGTCCCGGCGGCTGTGTAGCCGGCGCGGGCACCATCCAGCCCGTGGCCCGCTCTGCCGCCGCTATCAGCAAGTACAGCCGGGAGGCGGACAAGCAGAATGCCCTGGATTCCGACTACGAGCTGGACCTTCCCCTGCTGAAATAAAAGAGGATCCCCCCTTCCTGCGGTGCTGCTGACAGGAAGGGGGATTTTTGGTCGGAATTTGTCCAGTTTTCGTCTTTACAAACCTGTTCCCGCGTGATACCATGTGGACTAATCACACAACTGAGATGAAGGAGCGTTGCACTGACATGGCCTACTATTACAGCGAACCGTCCCACACTTTCAGCGAGTACCTGCTGGTGCCCGGCTATACCTCCCCTGACTGCATTCCCGCCAATGTGTCCCTTCGCACCCCCCTGGTGAAATACCGCAAGGGCCAGGAGGAATCCCCCCTCTCCCTGAATATCCCTCTGGTGTCGGCTATCATGCAGTCCGTGTCCAACGACACCCTGGCGGTGGCTTTGGCCAAGGAGGGCGGCATCTCCTTTATCTACGGCTCCCAGTCCGTGGAGGATGAGGCGGCTATGGTGGCTCGGGTGAAGAGCTACAAGGCGGGCTTTGTCCCCAGCGACTCCAACCTCTCCCCTGACGCCACCATGCAGGATGTGCTGGACCTGAAGAAGCGCACCGGTCACTCCACCGTGGCCATCACCTCCGACGGTACCAGCCAGGGCAAGCTCCTGGGCATCGTCACCAGCCGTGACTACCGGGTCAGCCGTATGGACCCCGCCACCAAGGTCAGCACTTTCATGACCCCCTATGAGCGGCTCATTACTGCCCCCGAGGGCACCACCCTCAAGGAGGCCAACGATATCATCTGGGACCACAAGCTCAACTCCCTGCCTATCGTCAGTGCCGACGGACGGCTGCTGTACTTCGTGTTCCGCAAGGACTACGAGCAGCACAAGGAGAACCCCGCGGAGCTGCTGGACAACCAGAAGCGTTACATGGTGGGCGCCGGCATCAACACCAAGGACTATGAAACGCGGGTTCCTGCCCTTGTGGAGGCGGGTGCCGACGTTCTCTGCATCGACTCCTCCGAGGGCTATTCCTGCTGGCAGGAAAAGACACTGAAGTTTATCCGGGAGCGCTACGGCGACAGCGTCAAGGTGGGCGCCGGCAACGTGGTGGACCGGGATGGCTTCCGCTTCCTGGCTGAGGCCGGGGCTGACTTCGTGAAGGTCGGTATCGGCGGCGGCTCCATCTGCATCACCCGTGAGACCAAGGGTATCGGCCGCGGCCAGGCCACTGCCCTTATTGAGGTAGCTGCTGCCCGGGACGAGTATTTTGCCGAGACCGGCATCTATGTCCCCATCTGCTCCGATGGCGGTATTGTCCATGACTACCACATGACCCTGGCTCTCGCCATGGGAGCCGACTTCATCATGCTGGGCCGGTACTTCGCTCGCTTCGATGAGAGCCCCACCAACCGGGTGCTGGTCAACGGCCAGTACATGAAGGAGTACTGGGGCGAGGGCTCCAACCGGGCCCGGAACTGGCAGCGCTACGACCTGGGCGGCGCCACCGGCCTTGCCTTCGAGGAGGGCGTGGATTCCTACGTCACCTACGCCGGCCCCTTGAAGGAGAACGTGGCCAAGAGCCTGTACAAGGTGAAGTCCACCATGTGCAACTGCGGCATCACCAATATTCCCGATCTCCAGAAGAACGCAAAGCTTACCCTGGTGTCCGCAACCTCCATCGTGGAGGGCGGTTACCACGACGTGGTCCTCAAGGCCCACGGCAACAGCCAGCACTGAGATACGCTCCGCCCCTGAGGCGGCTTTCTCCGGCGGCCCTTTTCAGGGCCGCCGGAGCTTGTTTTCCGGCAAATATACAGGAAAACGGCGGGAAAACTCTTGCATTTCACGAAAAATGGAGTATGATAGCCACAGAAAGAGAGGGACGGCCTTTCGTCCCCACAGATCAAGGAAAGAGGCATAACCATGACAAAAGTAAACGTGATCTCCGGCTTTTTGGGCGCCGGGAAAACCACCCTTATCAAAAAGCTCCTGGAGGAGGCCCTGAAGGGGGAGAAGATCGTTCTCATTGAGAATGAGTTTGGTGAGATCGGCATCGACGGCGGCTTTTTGAAGGACGCAGGCGTGGAGATCTCCGAGATGAACTCCGGATGCATCTGCTGCTCTCTGGTGGGCGACTTCGGCGAGGCCCTCAAGAAGGTGCTGGCGCAGTTCCACCCCGACCGCATCCTCATCGAGCCCTCCGGTGTGGGCAAGCTGTCCGACGTGATCCGGGCCATCCAGGGTGTCATCGCCCAGGAGCCGGATATGGTGCTGGGCAGCGCCGTCACCGTGGCCGACGCCACCAAGTGCAAGGTATATATGAAGAACTTCGGTGAGTTCTATGAGAACCAGGTGGAGTATGCCGGGGCCATTGTCCTCAGCCGTACCCAGAAGGCCAGCCCCGCCAAGGTGGAGGAGGCGGTAGCTATCCTCCGGGGCAAGAACGCCGACGCCCCCATCGTCACCACCCCCTGGGACCAGCTCACCGGCAGCCAGCTCCTCTCCGCCATGGAGGAGGGCAACACCCTGGCCGCTGATCTCATGGCCGAGGAGGAGGTCTGCCCTGTATGCGGCTGCCACCACGACCACGATCATGACCATGAGCATCACCATGATCACGATCACTGTGACCACGATCACGAGCATCATCATGACCATGATCATTGCGACCATGAGCATGAGCACCACCATGATCACGACCATTGTGACCACGATCATGAGCATGAGCATGAGCATCATCACGACCATGACCACGACTGCGGCTGCGGCCACGACCATCATCACCACGGCCATCACGCCGACGAGGTGTTCTCCAGCTGGGGCGTGGAGACCACCCACACCTTTACGGCGGAACAGCTGGAGAAGATCCTCGCCGCCCTGGACGGTGGTGCGTACGGCGCGGTGCTGCGGGCCAAGGGCATTGTAAACGGCGGCGACGGCGTGTGGTATCACTTTGACTATGTGCCGGAGGACCATCAGGTCCGTACCGGCCCTGCGGACTATACCGGCCGGCTGTGCGTCATTGGCAGCGGCCTGAAGGAGGAGAGCCTCCGCGCCCTCTTCGAGGTGTGATATGGCCAAAACGGAGACAGTCTACCCGGTATATATGATCGCCGGGTTTCTGGACAGTGGCAAGACCTCCTTTATCAACGGCATCCTCTCCGACGGCTTTGCCCTGGAGGACAGGACCCTCCTCCTCTGCTGTGAGGAGGGGGAGGTGGAGTACGATCCCAAGGTGCTGCACAATGTCACAGTGGTGAAGGTGGAGGATCAGGAGACCCTGACGCCCAAGTTCCTGCTGGAGCAGCAGAAGAAGTGCAAGGCCACTCAGATCATCGTGGAGTACAACGGCATGTGGAATATCCAGCCCTTCTACGAGACGGGCATGCCGAAAAACTGGATCCTCTACCAGATCATCTTCACCGCGGAGGGCCCCACCTTCGACGTCTACTCCAAGAACATCGGGCCCCTGATGCTG
>CALXGE010000048.1 GCA_944387775.1 uncultured Oscillospiraceae bacterium
GTGTACTGGAACGCCTCCACCCGCTTCACTGACGGCGGGGAGTTCGGCCTGGGCTGTGAGCTGGGCATCTCCACCCAGAAGCTCCACGCCCGGGGTCCTATGGGCCTGGAGGAGCTTTGCACCTATAAGTACGTCATTACCGGGGAAGGCCAGGTGCGGTAATGGAACTGCGCCTTTATCGCAGTGAGGACTGCCCCGCCCTGGCCCAAATCTTCTACGACACGGTCCACACTGTGAACGCCCGGGACTATACCCCGGAGCAGTTGGACGCCTGGGCCGACGGGCATGTGGATTTGGACGCCTGGAACACCTCCTTTCTGGCCCACCACACCCTGGTGGCGGAGGAGAACGGAGAAATCCTGGGTTTTGCGGACATGGACGGTGCGGGCTATCTGGACCGGCTGTATGTCCACAAGGATCACCAGGGCCGCGGGGTGGCCACCGCCCTGTGCAGCACCCTGGAGGCCGCTTGTCCTGTCAAAAACTTTACCACCCACGCCTCTCTCACCGCCCGGCCCTTTTTCGAAAGCCGGGGCTACCAGGTCCTCCGGCGGCAGACGGTGGTGCGCCACGGCATATCCCTGGAAAACTTCGTGATGGAAAAGAGGAATTAAGTATGGCCAACTACACCTTTGGCTTTATCGGCACCGGCAACATGGGCTCCGCTCTGGCGAAGGCCGCTGTGAAGCATGTCTCTCCGGACAAGATCATTCTCAGCAACCGCACCGCCGCCAAGGCGGAGGCTCTGGCCGCCCAGCTGGGCTGCGCCGCCGGGGACAGCGCCGCCGTTGCGGCTCAGTCCGATTACATCTTCCTGGGGGTAAAGCCCCAGATGATGGCAGGGCTGTTGGCGGAGCTTCAGCCGGTCCTAGCGGCGCGGACAGATCCCTTCGTCCTGGTGACCATGGCGGCAGGACTAACTATGGAGCGAATCGCCGCTATGGCCGGCGGAAACTACCCCGTCATCCGCATTATGCCCAACACCCCCTGTGCTGTAGGAGCCGGGGTGGTGCTCTACGACGCCAACACTCTGGTCACCGGGGAGCAGCTGGATTTCTTTACCGCTGCCATGGCGGGAGCCGGGCTGCTGGACCGGCTGGAGGAGCGGCTTATCGACGCAGGCAGCGCTGTGGCGGGCTGCGGTCCCGCCTTCCTGAGCCTGTTTCTGGAGGCTCTGGCAGACGGCGGCGTGACCTGTGGTCTGCCCCGGCAGAAGGCTCTCACCTACGCCGCCAAGATGGCGGAGGGCACTGCCAAGCTGATGCTGGAGACCAACCAGCACCCGGGCGTCATGAAGGACGCGGTGTGCTCCCCTGCCGGCTCCACCATCGCCGGAGTGCGGGCCCTGGAGGAACACGCCTTCCGGGCTGCCGCCATGGATGCAGTCATTTCCGCCATGGAGCGCAACCGTGAGCTTGGGAAATAAGCCCTATACGAAAAGATCCCTGCCGCTTGGACAGACTGGTCCAGACGGCAGGGATCTTCTTTTTTAAATTGGCAGCAGGGCGCTGGCGATCTGGAAGTAGACCACCAGGGAGATGGCATCTACAATAGTGGTGATAAGCGGGGCTGCCATAATGGCGGGGTCCGCGTGGCAGAGCTTGGCTGCCATGGGCAGGATTCCACCCACGGTCTTGGCCAGGAGCACCGTGACAAACAGGGCCATGGCCACCGTAAGGGCAATCATCTCGTTGCCGGGGTAGGTGATGATGAGGCGCACAAAGTTCACAGCGCTGAGAACGACGCCCACCAAAATGCTGACCCGCAGCTCCTTCCAGAACACCTTCATAAAGTCCCGCAGCTCGATCTCTCCCACGGCCATGCCGCGGATCACCAGAGTGCTGCTCTGGCTGCCGGCATTTCCGCCGGTGTCGGTGAGCATGGGGATAAAGGTCACCAGAAGAGGCATGGCAGCAAAAGCTGCCTCATAGCGGCCCAAAATACCGCCGGTGATCATACCGGAGATCATCAGCACCAGCAGCCACATAATGCGGTGCTTGGCCAAAGAAAATACGCTGGTTTTGAGGTAAGGCTTCTCCGAGGGCGCCATGGCGGCCATCTTCTCGAAGTCCTCCGTAGCCTCTTCCTCCATGACGTCCATCACGTCGTCTACGGTGACGATGCCCACCAGCCGCTGCTCCTTGTCCACCACCGGCAGGGAAATGAAGTCATACTTCATCATCCGGGCTACCGCTTCCTCCTGGTCCTCGGTGGTCTCAGCAGTGATGACATCGGTCTCCATCAGATCGCCGACGCGCTGGTCATCCTTGGCCAGCAGCAGTTCCCGAATGGTCAGCACACCCTCCAGCTTCCGGCTGGCATTGGTCACATAGCAGGTATAAATGCTCTCCGAATCCGCTCCGGTACGCCGGATGTGGTCGATGGCCTCCATTACGGTCATCGACTGACGGAGATCGGTAAACTCCGCCGTCATGATGCTGCCCACGGAGTTTTCCGGGTAGTTAAGATACTGGTTGATGAGCCGGCGGGTGTCCGGCCCGGCATTTTTCAGCACCCGCTTGACCACGTTGGCGGGCAGCTCCTCCAGCATGTCCACCGCATCGTCCACATACAGCTCCTCCACGATGGCGGAGAGCTCCTGGTCTGTGGCGGACTGGATAATGACCTGCTGGGTCTCAGGCGGCAGATTGGAAAATACCTCCGCCGCCAGCTCCTTGGGCAGCGTGCGGAAGGCCACTACTGCCTTCTCCTGGGGCAGCTCAGCCAGCGCCTCCGCCACGTCCACCTCGTTTTCCTCCGCCAGCATGGCCCGGAGGGCATGATAGTCCCGGCGCTCCAGCAGATCCAGCAGCGCCTCAATATAAATTTTTTTCTCCATTGGATGTTCCTCCTGTTCCCTGAAATGGCAGCGAGGAAGTCACCAAACAGACAACGCCGCAACGGGACCGCCGGAAAATCCGGCAGTCCTGCGGCGGCGATACTCACTTACGGGCAGCCCTCAGGCAACCCTATTCACAGGGAAAACCAGGGGCTCTGGACACTCCGGCCCCGCAAATGAATATCACTGTCCATTTTCGTACTTCGACCGCATATGTCCACCTGGTTTTCCTCCTTTTCTTCGATTCCGGCAGGAAGTTCCCCTGACCGTTTTTTTAAGATACCATACTTCTCTGACAAAGGCAAGACAGATTTTGTTAAATTTCTCTCAACTTTTCCGGAGCAGCGTGCAGGGCCTTGCCTCCCGCCTGCTATCCCGCTATAATAGGCGGGACAGACATAAGGAGGTCTCTGCCATGCGCCTTCAACGCAGCTACCGTCACACCATGGCCGCCTGCTATCTGGGATACATTACCCAGGCGGCCGTCAACATCTTTGCTCCCCTGCTGTTTCTTACCTTTCAAAGTGAATACCACATCTCTCTGGAAAAAATCACCCTTCTGGTAACGCTGAACTTTGGCATCCAGCTGCTGGTGGATCTGCTCTCCGCCCGGTTCGTAGACCGACTGGGCGTTCGCTTTTCCATTCTGGTCGCTCACCTGCTGGCTGCTCTCGGCCTTGCGGGGCTGGGTATCCTGCCGGAGCTCATGTCCCCTTACACAGGACTTGTGCTCTCCGTGTGCTGCTATGCTGTAGGCGGCGGGCTCATTGAGGTACTCATCAGCCCCATCGCTGAGGCCTGCCCCACGGAGCGAAAGGAAGCCGCCATGAGTCTTCTCCACTCCTTCTATTGCTGGGGATGTGTGCTGGTAATTCTGGGCTCCACCGCCTTCTTCACCTTCGCGGGCATTTCACACTGGCGGATTCTGGCCTGCCTGTGGGCCCTCATTCCCCTTGGGAACTTTCTTTACTTCACCCACGTTCCCATCGCCCCTCTGGTGGAGGAGGGCAAAGCCATGCCTCTTTCAGCCCTGCTCCGCTCTCGGCTGTTCTGGCTGCTGGCCCTACTGATGGTGTGTGCCGGAGCCTCGGAACTGTCCATGAGCCAGTGGGCCTCTGCCTTTGCTGAGAGCGGCCTGGGCGTCTCCAAAGCCGCTGGAGATCTGGCAGGTCCCTGTGTCTTTGCCCTGCTGATGGGCCTTTCCCGGGTGATCTATGCCCGAATCAGCCAGCGGGTGGAGCTGACCCGCTTTATGGCCTGGTGCGGCGTCCTATGTATTTTCAGCTACTTGCTGGCCGTCTTTGCTCCCTGGCCGGTGCTGTCTCTTCTGGGCTGCGGCCTGTGCGGCCTGTCGGTAGGCATCATGTGGCCCGGTACCTTCTCCCTGGCAGCCCGGGGACTTCCCACAGGCGGTACCGCGCTCTTTGCCCTGCTGGCCTTGGCGGGAGATCTGGGGTGTACCAGCGGCCCCACCATCGTGGGACTGATCTCTGAGTTCTACGGTGGTCAGCTGCGGGCCGGTCTTCTGGCCGCCATAGTGTTTCCCCTGCTCCTTGTCCTGCTTCTCGTCCGATTTCGCCAGTCTGTACAGAAATAGTAAAAGAGGTTCCGGAGAGTATCCGGAACCTCTTTTTTATTTTTCAGGCTTCTCTGCTTTCTCCCCATCCTGCAGGAGAAACTGCGTCATATCCTTGGCCAAACTGGAAACCACCGCTGTCATGAGAATCAGTTCCTTGCCTTCGGCGGCACGCACCCCCTCTGTGGCCTGTACCTGCTTGACGAAAGCACCGGACATCTTCCGGTATTGGCGGACAAAGTCGCCGTACAAAAGGCGGATAGCCTCCTCGCTGTGGTCGCTGGGGAACATTCTCTGAATATCAGAGATGCTCAGGCTCTGTTTCAAAACACAGATGATGATAAGGGAAGCCAAGTGCACCTGACTATACTTTTTCTTCACCGGCGGCGGCATCACCTTCAGCCGGACATAGTTATTGATGATACTGGCGGTGATAGGTTTGTCCTCCTCCCCCCGGCTGAGGGGCCCCAGATACTGCCGCAGCAGCAGAATCACCTGGTCCATATACAGCCCCAGCTGCGGCAGGCTCTCCCAGTCCGGCAGATCGAAGTCCCTCCGGCTCTCCTCCCAGGCAGCCAGCCGTTGGGTCACATTGCATTCATCTGTCATCTATTTTCTGCCCTTCCTTTTCTTTTTTCACCAGTATAATCTCCTCCTGTGCATAATGCAATACACAGAACCAAAAAATAATCTCATCAAATCGCTTGACATAGTCCGCCATACGTCATATAGTAATATTAAATATTAGATATTATGTTTTCTAGAGCAGGAAGGAGTTTACTATGTCACAAGATATTACCAAGAGACCGCAGACCACCGGAGAGGAGATTGCCAACACCATATCCCATGGAATTGGCGCCCTTCTGGCGGCAGTGGGAGGCATCCCCCTGGTGATCAAAGGTGTCATGGCAGGGTCCGCCAAAGCAGGGGCCAGCCTGACCTTTTATGCCATCACGCTGGTGCTGCTCTATACTGCCTCGGCGGTGTACCACGGCGTCCGAAATCCCGAACTGAAACGGGTACTGCGGGTCATGGACCACTGTTCCATCTTCCTTCTGATCCTGGGCACCTATGTACCGTTATCTCTGTTGGTAGTGGGCGGCAGAACCGGCTGGGCTCTGTTCCTTACCAATACCGCCCTGGCGGTGGTGGGCATCACCCTCAACGCCATCAGTCTCACCCGCTTTGACAAAATTTCCCTGGTGCTGTACGCCCTCATGGGTTGGCTGGTAGTTCTGGCCCTGCGGACCATTCTCCAAGTGCTGGCCCCGGCGGGGGTAGCTCTGCTGGTAGCAGGCGGTGTAGCCTATACGGCCGGTATCTACTTCTATAAATCCCAGCGCAAGTACAGCCATTTTGTCTGGCACCTGTTCGTCCTGGTGGGAAGCGTCCTCCACTACCTGTGTGTGGCCCTGTACTGCATCTGATCCCACCGCAGCAAAAACCAAGTGCCCTGAAAGCGGTTGCTTTCAGGGCACATTTTCATTCTTGTCCGGCTTTCAAAGCTGCATTGTAGAGCTCGTTGCGGTTGAGGCCCGTATCCAGAGCTACCTGGCGGACGGCATCCTTCATCCGCTCCCCCGCCGCCCGGCGTGCCAGCACCAGCTCCACCCCTTCCTCCAGGGTAAGGGCGGTCTCCTCCGCCGGTTCCGCCCCCGCTACCACCAGTACAAACTCACCTTTTGGGGGATTCTCCCGGTAGTAAACCGCCGCCTGGGCCAACGTGGTCCTGCGGGTCTCCTCATGAAGTTTGGTAATCTCCCGGCAGAGGGCCATCGGCCGGTCGCCGAAGGCTTCATACAGGTCCTCCAGGGTGCCGCAGAGCTTGTGGGGCGCCTCGTAGAACACCATGGTCCGCCGCTCTCCCTGGAGGGACTGGAGATGCTCCCAGCGGTCCTTTTTATTGGTACTGAGAAAGCCCTCAAAGGTAAATCGTCCCGTGGGCAGGCCGCTGACCGCCAGGGCGGACACCATGGCGCAGCAGCCGGGGATAGCCTGTACCGTCACGCCGCTGTCGGCGCACAGCCGTACCAGGGACTCCCCCGGGTCACTGATAGCCGGGGTACCGGCATCCGTCACCAAAGCGCAGGTTTCCCCCGCCAGAAGCCGCTGCAAAATCGCCGGTCCGGCAGTATTCTGATTGTGCTGGTGGTAGCTGACCATCGGTTTTTTAATGCCGAAGTGGTTGAGAAGCTTGACCGATACCCGGGTATCCTCCGCGGCGATAAAATCCGCTTCCTCCAGCGTGGCAACTGCCCGGGGGCTGAAATCCCCCAGGTTTCCGATGGGTGTCGCTACCAGGTACAGTATTCCGCTCATGGACACGCCTCCTTCAGGCTTGCATTCCGTTTCGGCCATTATACCATGGCATCTCAACCGTTTCAACGGGCTTTCCACTGCATTACAGAGATGCACTATCTTTCTTCTTTTTATCCCACCGGCGGAGGAGGAAAAACCAAGCCGTGCACAGCAAAATATTTACCAATCCGGAAATGGGCACTGCCAGGCTGATCAGGAACATTCCGGTGTTCGGCAGCCGACTGAGAAAGTACGACACAGGGATACGGACCAGAAACGCCGAGGCCAGCCCCTGAACCATAACAAAAGTCGTATGCTCCCTGCCGTTGAAGTAACCAAGGAAACAGAAGGTCAGAGGAATCATCAGGTATTCAAAGGAGCTGCCCCGCATGTATGCCGCGGTAGCTTCCACAACAGCGGGATCGTTGTCAAACAGGGAGCCCAGCTGTCCTCCGGCGAAAAAGGTCAGCAAAAACATGACCACACCGAAGGAAAAGGAGATTCCCTGCGCAATAAACAAAGAACGCACCGCTCGGTCCGGTTTCCCCGCCCCCATATTTTGGGCCACAAAAGCGGACAAGGCTGACATAAATGCCATTGGTACAATGGAAAGGAATACATAGAGTTTTTCCGACACGCCGATCCCTGCCGCAGCTACCAGACCCAAGGTATTGACAATGCTGGTGATAATCAGGAACGACACGTTGACCAGAAAATCTTGAAGGGCAATGGGGGTCCCGATCTTCAGAATATGCCCCACCATTCCCTTTCTCTGAAAGCTGTCCCGGGTAATCCGAAAGGGCAAGGGATGGTGGCGCATGTACCCCACAGAAAAGAAGACACTGACCGCCTGCGCAATAACGGTGGCCAGCGCCGCTCCGGAGGCATCCATATGGAACACCCCGACAAACAGGAGGTCAAGCACAATATTGACCACGCAGGCAATAGATACAAACAGGAAGGGCGAGCGGGAATTTCCGATTCCCCGAAATATTCCGCTGATAGCATTATAAGCGGTAATAAATACCATGCCGCTGGAGCAGATGCGGACATAGCGCACCGTCTCCGGTACAGCGGATTCCGGCACATTCATGAATCTGGCTGCCTGGGGCGCCAGCGCCACCATTACCAGCGTCATTCCCACCGCCACAAACGTGAATAAACGAATCTGCCCCGCTATCACACAGCCGGCAGTTTCTTTGTCCTCGGCACCAATGGCCTTGCCCAACAGTACGGTCACGCCCATAGTCAGGCCGGTAACCACTACCGTAGCCGCCTGCATTACCTGGCTGCCGGTAGCTACCGCCGCCACGCTCTCCGTGGGAGAAAACCGTCCCACTACTGCCAGATCCACACCACCATACAGGGCCTGGAGCAGCAGCGACAGCATCAAGGGAAGGGCAAACCGGACCAATGGCGGCCAAATTGGGCCGGACAAAAACACATTCGCCCCCTGCCCCTCGGAATATTTTGCCATGGTATGTATCCTCCTAAATTATAGATCTAAGCGCCTATAAAACGCAAAAAATCGCTAACAAGCATACACTTGTTAGCGATAATGTACCAAACGAAGCGTCCCCGACGCATAGGGTATTGTATCAGATTTTTGCCGAATGTCAACCCCTGCAAATATTCTTACTTTTCGACTATGATCCCAACTGATCCTCAAAGAGAATGAAAGGAAGCAGGTACTTTCCAAAGGCACTTGCCCTACAAAATCGCTGCCTCCACCTGTTTTTCACGGCCCATAGTCGGTGTAAATTCACCGCATGGTAGAAAAACCGCAGGCTGCTGCAGTGCAGCGGCCTGCGGAGATTTTTTCACTTATTCCCACTCAATGGTGCCGGTGGGCTTCGGCGTGAGATCGAAGAGCACCCGGTTGATGCCCTTGACCTCGCTGGTAATGCGCCGGGTAATGTGCTGGAGCAAATCGAAGGGCACATTCTCCACCGTGGCGGTCATAGCATCCACAGTATTCACCGCACGGATGATAGCGCACCACTCGTCGGCCCGGCGATTATCCCGCACACCCACGCTCTTGAGGTCGGGAACCACAGTGAAGTACTGCCACACCTTGCCCTCCAGGCCGTTCTTGGCAAACTCCTCCCGCAGAATCGCGTCGCTCTCCCGAAGCGCCTCCAGCCGGTCGCGGGTGATGGCGCCCAGACAGCGGACTCCTAGGCCGGGGCCGGGGAAGGGCTGCCGATAAACCATGGAAGCGGGCAGACCCAGCGCCACGCCGCAGGCTCGGACTTCATCCTTAAAGAGCATCTTCAGCGGCTCTACCAGCTCAAACTTCAGATCCTCCGGCAGACCGCCCACGTTGTGGTGGCTCTTTACCGCCTTCACCGTCTTGGTGCCGGACTCAATGATATCGGGGTAGATGGTACCCTGGCCCAGGAACTCGATACCCTCGAGCTTCCGCGCCTCCTCCTCGAACACCCGGATGAACTCCGCGCCGATGATCTTCCGCTTGCGCTCCGGATCCGCCACACCAGCCAGTTTATCCAGGAAACGATCCACCGCATCCACATAGATGAGGTTGGCTCCCATCTCCTCCCGGAATACCCGGACTACCTGCTCCGGCTCGCCCTTGCGAAGCAGGCCGTGGTTGACGTGGACACAGGTGAGCTGATTGCCGATGGCCTTGATAAGGAGGGCCGCCACCACCGAGGAGTCCACACCGCCGCTGAGGGCCAGCAGCACCTTCTTATCGCCCACCTGACGGCGGATCAGCTCCACCTGGTCGGCAATGAAGTTCTCCATATTCCAGTTGGCCTCGGCCTTGCAGGTGTCAAAGACAAAGGCACGGATGGCCTTCTCCCGGGCCTCGCCGTCGGGAGCCAAGGGCGCACCGCCCTTATGGTCCACGGACCATACCGGCAGGCCGCTGCCGTATACCGCCTCACCGGCATCGATCTCCACGCCGTCCACCACCCGGTTGGGGCCGCCGTTAAGAATAATGCCCTTTACGTTGGGCAGAGCTGCCAACTCCTGAGCGGAGATGTCGTGGGGGTAAATCTCCGTATATACCCCCATGGCACGAATTTCCCGGGCCAGCCGGGGATTTTCCTCGCTGCCCAGATCCAAAATCAAAATCATATCCTGCTTCATGGCTTTCCCTCCTGAGCGAAAAATCTTGTCGAATTATTGTACCATATGGCGCAACGCCATGCAAGAGTCTTCCCTGCTCTGCGGCAGCAAAGCCTCCCTATTTCTCCAGTGCAGCGCGCCATTCCTCTTCCCGGAACCCTACCAACACCTGATCATTCCATACCAGTATGGGGCGCCGTACCAGCATACCGTCACTGGCCAGCACCCGAATCTGCTCCGCCTCACTCATCTCCGGCAGGCGCTCCCGCAGTCCCAGCTCCCGGTACTGCTGGCCGCTGGTATTGAAAAATCGCTTCAGCGGCAGGCCACTGCGCTCCTTCCACTCCGCCAGCTCCGCCTCCGTCGGATTTTCCTGTCGGATATCCCGGAGTTCATAAGCAATCCCTCTCTCATCCAGCCACTTGCGGGCTTTTTTGCAGGTACTGCACCCAGGATGGCAAATCATCAACATAGCAATTTCCTCTCTCTTGTTAATACTCCCGCAGGACCAGCTCTGTGACCCCCGGATTCATTCCCAGTTCCATCCGAATCACCTTGGGATGTCCAGCGTAAGTCCGGCGGATCATATCCCGCAGCTGGGTACCTCTGTGATAGCCATGGATCAGCTCCAGGCGGTACACAGACCGCCCGGCCCGGCGCAAAGCGGCATCAATAGCCACCTGCGCCTGCCACCAGGTCATCCCATGAAGATCCAGTCGTATCGTACCGCTCTGCATTTACATAACTCCTTCTCCCACTATGGGCAATCTCTCTTCCACGTATTCCGGAGGAAACTGCCTCACAAGCAGGACACGCATTTAGTAAAATATAGCATATTTTTGATTTATTGAAAAGTACAAACCACATGCAACATTTTGACCAAAAGAAAACTGCCGCCTTCCGAAGAAAGCGGCAGTTTTCTTGATGGAGAAGATTGAGGAAAAACGATACAACAGTTCAGGTTTTGTTCCCGAACTATTGATATCATAGCATTTTGCAGCAATTTTTGTCAATGTTGATATTACCTAAATTTATACCGATTTTCTTCCGGTCATCGGTAAAATCATCAAGAAATTTCCAGATTTTTTATAAAACGGGCACTTCCTGCCGGTTTTTTCGTCCAGGAAGCGCCCGTTTTGTATATTTTACACTTTTTCGCCGTTAATGAAAACAGCCTTCAAATTCAGCTCCTGATCCAGCACCAGCAGATCAGCTGCCCGGCCCGGCTCGATGGCACCGATATCGGTGAGGCCCACCGCCGCCGCAGGTGCCGTGGAAGCGGCGTATACCGCAGCCTCCAGAGGCAGGCCGAACTTCACCACGTTCTGCAGAGCAGCCAACATGGAGATGGAGGAGCCAGCCAGGGTGTCGGTACCGGTGAGGGTGGCTTTTCCGTTCTTCATGGTGATGGGCTGGCCGCCCAGCTCATAGTCACCGTCAGGCATACCCGCGCAGCGCAGGGAGTCGGACACCAGGTTCAGCTTGTCGCCGAACATCTTGTAGGTGGCCCGGATCACCGCAGGATGGATGTGGAGACCGTCGCAGATCAGCTCCACGCTGGCACCGCTGTCCAGGGCTGCACCGATGATGCCCGGCGCCCGGTGGAGGAAGGAGGGCATACCGTTAAAGAGGTGGGTAGCGTGGCTGGCACCGGCGGCAAAGCCCGCCATGGCGGTGTCGTAGTCGGCGGTGGAGTGACCCAGGGAGACAGTGCACTTCTGGGACACATTGCGGATGAAGGCCTCGGCGCCCTCCTCCTCGCAGGCCACGGTCACCATCTTCACCATGCCGCCGGAGGCCTCGTTGAGCCGGTCAAAGAGGGCCACATCGGGTTTGTGGAGATTCTCCGCCGCCTGAGCGCCCCGCTTGGCGTAGCAGAGGAAGGGACCCTCCAGATGAATACCGGCACACTTGGCGCCGCCCTGGCGCTTGAAGTCCCGGATGGTGTGCATAGCGGGGGTCAGGGTCTCCTCCTTAAGGGTCATGGTAGTAGCCAGGAAGGAGGTGACACCGTGGGCGGCGTAGTAGTCCGCCATGGGCTGCATACCCGCCGGATTGCCGTCGGAGAAGTCCTCTCCCATAGCGCCGTGGGTGTGGATGTCCACCAGGCCCGGAATCACATAGCAGCCGGCGGCGTCATAGTCCGCTGCGCCCTCCAGAGCGCCTACCGCCTCGATGGTCTCCCCAAAGAGAACGTCGGCATCCACAAATTCCTTCCCTACAAATACCTTCGCGTTTTTGATAAGCATATCGTTTTCCTCCTCAATGGGTTTACTTGACGATCTCCGGCAGGCTGGCAGCGGCCATGGACTGGCCCACCCGGCGGAATTTCTCGTCGGGCAGCTCCGGATGGATCTTGTCGGCAATATCGGGATACTCCTCTGCCAGCACCTTCTTGCAGGTATCCAGGATCAGATCTCCGCCCTTGCCGCTCATGACACGGCCCAGCAGCAGCACGTGGCGGCAGCCGTAGAGATCGAAGTAGTAGGCCAGGGTGTGGCCCAGATATACACCGATGGACTCGTAAACCTTGGCGGCAGCCTCGCTGCCCTCCTCCATCAGCTTCTGGACCACCTTCAGCTTCTCGGCGGGGCTCAGGCTCTCATCCAGCGCAATACCCGCCCGGGGAGCCAGCTTGATAACGCCATCCTGGGAGAAGTACTTCACGCCGCAGCCGATATCGCCGCTCCACTCGTCCTCCATAGCCTCAGGGTTAGCGTCAACAGGCATGAACGCCAGCTCGTTGAGCCAGCCGGTGATGTTGCCCTTGTCGTCCACATAGCCCACGGCCTCGCTGGTACCCATGGCAATACCCAGGACACTGTTGTCCTCCAGGCTCATGGCGCCGGCCAGGGCGGACACGTCGCCGTCGTTGGCCACGGCGAAGGGGATGTCGCCGAAGGTGTCCTTGATGGCCCGGATATAAATGTCCTTCACCTTGGCCTCGAAGGCGTCCTTGGGCACCTTCAGGAACAGGGACGCCACCATGGTGCGGTTGTCCACATACACGCCGGCAGAACTGACGCCTACCGCATCCACCCGGGGCATCTTCTCCGCAGCAGACTTGAAGGCCGCCACGATGCCGTCATAGTGGTAGTCGGGGTCAGAGTTGGTCTTGGGGAACCAGACCACCTCCTCGGAGTAGACGGTCTCGCCGTCCACCACTGCGGAAACCTTCCGATCGCTTCCGCCGGCATCAAAGCCGATACGGCAGCCGTCCATATGGCGGCCGATGGCCTGGGAGGCACCCTTCTCCTCAGGCACCTTGTCCACCTGCACCACCTCGAAGGGCTTCTCATACACGCTGGCCATAAAGTCCGCGTCAAAGGCCCGCTTACCGGTGAGGGAGAAGGTCTCCTTCAAATAGTTGTAAATATTCTCGTCACCGGCCACATATACCTTGAAGCCGCCCTTCATCCACAGGATCGTCTTGACCAGGCGATCCATGTAGTAGCAGTCCGCCTCCCGGGCCTCCTCCGTACCGTGGATAAAGGTGTGGTAAGCCGCGATCTGGCCCCGGTCACGCTCTACAGCAATGGATACCGGCTTCTTGGCGTCCGCGAGAAAGGCGCGGTTAAACCGCAGCAGGGGCATAAAATCAGGATCCAGAGATGGGACATACTTCAGTTCCACAGGAATACCAAATCTGTTCATGGCAATTCTCCTCACAATCGTTACATAATTGGGGCAGATGCTCCTGCTCCGGCAGGTTTACCGTTCGTATTCATTCTACCACGCTTTTACGCTCCTGTCACCCATTATAAAAAATTTTTTCTGTGTAGTTTATCCGTTGCAAAATAATTTCGGCAATGGTACAATAGAAGAAACCCATACAATCTCAACATATTTCACAAAAAGGAGAGGTTCAAAGCGATGGATCGAAAGAAACTCCAGGATACACAAGCCTGGGTACGTTCGGAGCTGGAGCGCTCCGTTCAGTTCTGGCTGAAAAACGGCATGGACCATCAGCATGGCGGTGTGTACACCTGCCTGGACCGCAAGGGCGAGATCTATTCCACCGATAAGAGCGTGTGGATGCAGGGCCGGTGCGGCTGGACCTTTGCCTACCTGTGCCACGTCTACGGCGTAAAGCAGGAGTGGCTGGACGCCAGCAAGAGCTGCCTTGATTTCATGGAGAAGTACTGCATCAACCGAGAGGCCGGCAACCGTATGTACTTCACTGTTACTGAGGACGGCAAGCCCCTGCGCCAGCGCCGCTACTGTTTCAGTGAGGGCTTCTACTGCATGGCCAACGCCGAGTACTACGGCATCACCGGCGATCGGGAGTGCCTCGAGCGGGCCCGGAGGGCCTATGAGCTCATCTGGCAGCTCAACAATGGCCTTATCAAGGACCCCACCGGCCTTGGTCCCAAGACTATCCCCGAGACCCGTACCGGCCGGGCTCTGGCAGACCCCATGATCTACCTGAACATCACCGCCGTCATGCGCCGGTGCGACAGCGAGCAGCGGGAGCTGTATGACGCCCGTGCCAAAGAGTGTGCCGAGGCCATCTTCAAGTATCACCGCAAGCCGGAGATGCACTGCACTCTGGAGAGCGTGGATATGGACGGCAACCCGGAGCTGTGGTACACCGCAGGCCGTGTGGTGAACCCCGGCCACGACATCGAGTGCTCCTGGTTCGTCATGGAGGAGGCCAACTACGAGAACAACCCCGCTCTGCATCAGCAGGCCGTGGAGATGTTCGACGACGCTTTCAACGCCGGCTGGGACAAGGAGTACGGCGGCCTTCTGTACTTCATCGACTGCCTGGGCAAGCCCCCGGAGGCCTATGAGCACGACATGAAGCTGTGGTGGCCCCACAACGAGAT
>CALXGE010000049.1 GCA_944387775.1 uncultured Oscillospiraceae bacterium
TGTGTGGCGGGCTGCGAAGGGGAGTATCCCCATGAGATCAGTCTCAGCCCCACCCACAAGGTGAGCTGCTACCGCTATTATGACAAAGCTGAAAAGGGAGGTGAGCGTTAATGGCTAAGGCAGAAAAGAAGCCTGTTGAAGGGAAAAAGATCGGTAATCTGGAGATCGACAACACCTTTACCCCGGTGACCTATGATCCCCAGTATATCCTTATGGTCAACAAGCTGAAGAAGTACTTCCCCATTAAGGGCGGTATGGTGTCCAAGACGGTGGGCTATGTCCGGGCTGTGGACGGCATCACCTTCAACCTCAAGCGGGGCACCACCATGGGTCTGGTAGGCGAGTCCGGCTGCGGCAAGACCACTGCCGGGCGCACCATCCTGCGCCTCTCCGGTGACAAGACCGGCGGCCAGGTCCTCTTCAACGGCCAGGAGGTCTACGATCTGAGCCCCAAGGAGATGCGCACCATGCGCACCAAGATGCAGATCATCTTCCAGGACCCCTTCTCCTCTCTGTCTCCCCGTCTGCCGGTGGGCGAGATCATCGGTGAGGCGGTCCGGGAGCACAATCTGGTGCCCAAAGAGGAGTTTGACGATTATATTGATCAGATCATGGATAACTGCGGCCTCCAGCCCTTCCACAAGGACCGCTATCCCCATGAGTTCTCCGGCGGCCAGCGGCAGCGCATCTGCATTGCCCGGGCCCTGGCGCTGAATCCGGAGTTCGTGGTCTGCGACGAGCCGGTGTCCGCTCTGGACGTGTCCATTCAGGCCCAGATCATCAACCTTCTGCGGGATCTCCAGGCGAAGTACAACCTGACCTACCTCTTTATCTCCCACGACCTGAGCGTGGTGGAGCACATCTCCGATACAGTTGGCGTTATGTATCTGGGTAATCTGGTGGAGTACGGTGCCACGGCGGACATCTTCCGCAATCCCCTCCACCCCTATACCAAGGCATTGTTCTCCGCCATCCCCATTCCGGACCCCGATGCCAAGATGAACCGTATCGTCCTGGAGGGCTCCATTCCCTCCCCGGCGAATCCGCCCTCCGGCTGTAAGTTCCACACCCGCTGCGCCAACTGCATGGAGCGCTGCAAGGTGGAGGCTCCGGAGCAGAAGGAGATCGAGCCGGGCCATTTTGTGGTCTGCCACCTCTACGACAAGTAAGCCATGGCACGCAGACGAGTCTACGACGATGACGATGGGCGCACCATCGCCGATATGAGCGGTCTGGAACGGCCCCGCCTGATTGTCCCCCGACACTGGGACAACATTCACAAGTCGAACATCCCACCAGCACCGGAGCCGGAACAGGAGGAGGAATCCCCGCGTCCTTGGGAGCCCTCGACAGACGAGCTGTCCCCGGAGGATCGCCGTGTGTATATTTTGGCTGCGATGGGGTCTGGCTTGCTGATCGGCGGCATTTTTATCCTGGCCGCCGTGCTGTTGATCCTGGTCATGCTGGCCCTGTGGGTTTAATTTGTGACTTTTTATATCTTCCCGCCGCATATTTTGCGGCGGGAAGATTTTTTTGCAGCAGGGGCTTGACAATATAGAGACCTGTGAGATATAATACAAAATGTGTCAATCTGCCATCGGATATGACATAATAAGAGGATTCACCAACCGCCTGACAGCGCGGCAGATTTGCCATATGGCGATGCCTGCCGCAGATTGCGCTGGGTGGTTTTTTTGCGGTCTGAATCCAGTCTTACCCAATAAACTTTGAGGAGGTTCCCCCATGAAAAAGGACATTGTCATTATCGGCGCCGGTCCTGCCGGCATTTTTACTGCCATTGAAATGCTGAAGAAGGGCAGCAAGCAGAACATCCTGATCGTGGAGAAGGGTAAGGCGGTGGAGGACCGGCACTGCCCCAAGAGCAAGACCAAGCAGTGTGTCAACTGCAAGCCCTACTGCCACATTACTACCGGCTTCTCCGGTGCGGGAGCATTTTCCGACGGGAAGCTGTCCCTGAGCTACGAGGTAGGCGGCGACCTGCCCACTCTCATTGGAGAGGACAAAGCCCAGGAGACCATCAACTATACGGACCAGATCTATCTGGAGTTTGGGGCGGATACCCATATCGAAGGCCTGGGCAATACCGAGGAGGTCAAAGCCATCCGCAAGCGGGCAATCCAAGCGGGGCTCAAGCTGGTGGACTGCCCCATCCGTCATCTGGGTACCGAGAAAGCCCAGGACCTGTATTACGCCATTGAGCAGTATCTGCTGAACAACGGTGTGGAGCTGATGTTCGGCTACGAGTGCACCAATCTGATCCTGGACGGCGATGTGTGCAAGGGTGTGTGTGTGACCAACGGCAAAGAGGAGCTGGAGATCCTAGCGGAGCACACGATCATCGCCACCGGCCGCCGGGGAGCAGACTGGCTGGAGAGCCTGTGCGCCGAGCACAACATTGCCCACCAGCCTGGCACTGTGGATATTGGCGTCCGGGTGGAGGTCCGCAACGAGGTCATGGAGACGGTGAACCGGGTGCTCTATGAGTCCAAGCTGGTAGGCTATCCCAAGCCCTTCAAGAACAAGGTCCGTACCTTCTGCCAGAACCCTGGCGGCTTTGTCAGCCAGGAGAACTACGACAATGATCTGGCAGTGGTCAACGGCCACAGCTATAAGGAGCTCAAGAGCGACAACACCAACCTGGCCATTCTTTGCAGTCACAACTTCTCCTATCCCTTCAACCAGCCCATTGCCTACGCCCAGAAGGTGGGAGAGCTGACCAATATGCTGGGAGCGGGCCACATCCTGGTCCAGCGCTTCGGCGATATCCTGGACGGCAAGAGGACCTGGCCCAAGGAGCTGGCCTTCTCCAACCTGCGGCCCACCCTGCCGGATGCGGTGGCGGGGGACATTACCGCCGCCATGCCTTACCGGGCCATGATCAATATTATCAACTTTATTCAGGCTATGGACCAGGTGGTTCCCGGCTTTGCATCTACCGAGACGCTGCTGTACTCCCCCGAGCTGAAGTTCTACTCCAACCGGGTGAAGATGGATGAGGATTTCAACACCAATGTGAAGGGCCTCCACTGCCTGGGTGACTCCAGCGGCTGGACCCGGGGCCTGATGATGGCTTCCGTCATGGGTGTGCTCATGGGCCGGAAGCTGGCGGAGGAGGAGCTGTCCCGCCGCTGAGGCAACACGCCTTGTTTCCTGTAACATGTAAGGCAAAATCCCCGGAAAAGCGAAGCTTTTCCGGGGATTTTTATGCTACAATTAGTATATTATGCTTTGTGCTGCAGCAGACGGTAGGCGTCGACGATAATAGATACGCAGGTCTCCACACCCAGCTTTCCACTGTCCAGACACAGGTCGTAGTTGCGGGCATCGCCCCACTTTTTATCGGTGTAAAAGCGGTAGTGGTGAGCCCGGGCCTTGTCCCGCCGGGTGAGAATAGCCGCGGCTTTATCCCGATCCAGGCCATGCTCCGCTACAGACCGCTCGACTTTATAGGGCATGTCGGAGTGGATGAATATGTTCAGTGTGGGGAACTTGCCGGCCAACACATAATCCGCACAGCGGCCCACGATAACACAGGGACCTTTGGCGGCCTCCTCCAGGATGATCTCCGACTGTACGGTATGGAGCTGGTCCGTCAGGGAGCTGCCGGTCTTTGCACTGCTGTCGAAGCGGGTGCCGTAGCCGATGATATGGCCAAGGGCACCGCCGTTAAAATATTCGCCGTGGGAGCGGATAAATTCCGGAGACAGTTTTGTCTTGGCTGCCGCCAGCTCCACGATCTCCTTGTCATAAAAGGCCAATTCCAGCCGCTGGGCTACCAGCTTGCCGATGGTGTGTCCGCCGCTGCCACACTGGCGGCCGATGGTGATCACATAGTTTGCCATAGACATCCTCCCTCCGTTGTTCCGTAAGACCGATTCTATTGTATTCTGATGCTGCTCATTGTACCACAAAACAGGGGAGGGGTAAAGGAAATTTGCTCTGTGCCATGATAGGTGGAGGAAATGGCGCTTGTACCGAAGAACAGGAAAGGGTACAATGGAAAACAGAGATGAGGTGAAAGAATGGAGCAGTTTATCGGCATTTTGATCCGCAGAGAGCGGCTGCGGCAGAACTATTCCCAGGAGGGACTGTGCCGGGGGATCTGTGCGGTGAGTTATCTCAGTAAGATCGAGCAGGGCAAGGTTCAGGCGGGGACAGATGTGGTGCTGCCGCTGCTGCGGCGGCTGGGAGTGGACTTTGAGACGGACGAGGCGTTTCTCTCCTGGGCCGGGTCTCGGGTAGAGATCCTCTACCGGGAACTGCTGGCGGGCCGGGAAAAGGCAGAGATCTTCCGGCGGACTCTGGCGGAGCTGGAAAGAGAGGAGGAGCGCTGCCTGCGTTCGCCCTGGATGCTGGATCTCCTTTTGCTGGAGGCGGGAACCGGGGAGGCGGTCAAAGCGGACCTTCTGGAGCAGGCAGAACCTTTTTCCACGGTGATGGATCAGCGACAGTACCCCCTTTACCTTCTGTGTCGGCTGAACTGTGGTTGGGACCAGGATGCAGGCCCTCTCCTGCGGCTGGGAGCCGGGGCGTTCTATACGATAGCGGTAGGAAACCACACTATTCAGCACGGACGCTATACAGAGGCCGTGGCACTGCTGCGGCGGGGGTATGACCAGGCGGCGGAGGAGGGACGGCCCTACCTGATGCTGCTGGGGAGCCTCCTTCTGGGCAATTGCTACAGCGCCATAGGCCATCGGGGGCTGATGATGGAACACTACCAGGTAGCCCGGCGGCTGGGGGAGGAGCTGGGGCAGACAGAGCTGCTGGCTGCCATTGACTACAATATTGCCGCCACCTACCTGGAGTGGGGCATGGACCGGGAGGCCTTGACTTTGCTGAAGGCAGCCCCCCGGGAGGATCTGTGGTACTGGCATAAGCTGGCCATTGCCCTGGAGCGGGCGGGCCGCCTGGGGGAGGCCCGGGCGGCGCTGGCAAAGGCTTATGGCGACAGCGAGGAATTTGACCGCAGTCCGGCGGTGGAAAAGATCCTGGACCTGGTAGCGTACCGCCTGGATCATCCGGACTATGTCCGGCGGGCGGTATACGCCGATATGGCCCGGGAGGTCTGTGCCCTTTCCGAGCGGGAGCTAGGAGAGGGCTATGCTCGGTTTCATCTGCCGGCGCTGCTGGAGGCATTGGAGGCCCAGCGCCGGTACAAGGAGGCCTATCAGCTGATGAAGGGGTTTTCCTATAAAGAGAGAAGAATTGAAGATTAAACTCATTTTATTTAAAAAATTTTCTCAAAACAACGGGATTGCAGATATTAAACTGTCCATGCTATACTGACGGGGCAGAGAGCGAAGGGGGGAGTCAGAATGTCCCGTACACTTTGGACAAGAAATTTTACCATCATCACGCTGGGTACAGTCATCAGTGCGATCGGCGGCGTGGCTATGAGCTTTGCGCTAAGCTTCGTTGTCTTTGACAATACCGGCAGTACCCTCCTCATGGGGGTGTTCAGTGCGGTCTCCCTGCTGCCGCACACGCTGATCCCGGTGCTGGCGGCTCCCTACCTGGATAACTTCCGGCGCAAACCGGTAATCGTGGGGCTGGATTACTTCACCGGCGTCGCCTTCCTTGTAATGGGCGTCTATCTGCTGTCCCACAGCTTCCAGATGGAGGTGTATCTGGCGTTCTCCCTCCTGATCAACACCGCGGGAGCGGTCTATCAGCTGGCCTACAGCAGTCTCTATCCCAACCTGATTCCCAAGGGCTTCGCCCAGAAGGGATACACAGTCTCCGGCATGCTCTATCCCACTGTCATCATGGTGATGACCCCGGTGGCCAGCGTACTGTACACCTCCTTCGGCCTGCCGGTGATCTGCCTGGGGGAGGGAGTGCTCCTGATCCTGGCAGCTACCGTGGAGACCCAGATTCGGGTGGAGGAAACCGTGGCCCGGGGGGGACGGTTTTCGTTTCGGGATTACCTCCAGGATTTTCAGGAGGGGTTTCAGTACCTGCGCCGGGAGAAGGGCCTGCTCCGGGTCTACACCTATATGCCGCTGTCCAATGGTCTGTCCAGCGGCACCGCCAATCTGGTCACCGCCTATTTCCGCTCCACGCCGGGGCTGGATATGACCATGTATGCTTTTTTCACCACGGTGGAGTTTATCGGCCGCACCCTGGGAGGGTTGGTCCATTATCGGGTCACGATCCCGCCGAAAAAACGATTTTCCCTGGCCTATCTGGTGTACCAGACCTACAGCGCTATGGACGCACTGCTGCTGTGGACGCCCTATCCCGTGATGCTGGCCAACCGTGCTCTGTGCGGCTTTCTGGGCATCAATAGCGCTACCCTCCGGGAGAGCAGCGTCCAGAGCTACCTCCCCGACAATATGCGCGCTAAGGTAAACGCTGTGTTCAACGCCCTGATGTCCCTCTCTTCCCTGGTGTTTTCCCTGGGGGTGGGGGCCCTGGGAGAGGTGATGGACTACCGGTGGGCTATGACCCTTCTGAATCTGATCCTGATTGCGATATGCTGGCTGGTGGTATGGCGGGGCAGAGAGGATGTGAAGGCCATATATAACCAGGCGGTCTGAGCGGATATTTTTCCGACAGAGAGAAGGCGAGGGCGCGGTGCGCCCTTGCCTTTTTTGTGCCGCTGTGGTATGCTATGCCGAGAAAAATCGGGAGGTATCCTTATTTATGCGGATGCGGAAGAAGAAAAACCTGATTCCCCGGATGGAGAAGTGTGCCGCCGTTCATGTCCGGGACGGCTTCTCTCTGAAAGGAAAGTGGCGGGAGACGTTGATGCCGGAGGCGGCGGAGCTGCGGGTGGAGCTGGGCTGCGGCAAGGGCCGTTTTACTGTAGAGACGGCACGGCAGCACCCGGAGATTCTGTTTATTGCGATTGAGAAGGTGCCTGACGCCATGGTCATCGCCATGGAGCGGGCGGCAGCCCTAGAGCTGAAGAATGTGTTTTTTGTAGTGGGGGATGCGGCGCTGGTGCCGGACTATTTTGCTCCCGGCGAGGTGGACCTCATCTACATCAACTTCTGTGATCCCTGGCCTCCCAAGGGACAGGCTAAGCGCCGTCTGACCCACCGGGGCTTCCTTGCCACCTACCGGAAGGTGTTGAAGCCGGCTGGGGAGATTCACTTTAAGACCGACAACGGTCCCCTTTTTGCGTTCTCTCTGGAGGAGTTCCCTGCCGCAGGATATGCCCTCAGCCAGGTGACTCATAACCTCCATGAAAATGGTCCCCAGGGAGTCATGACGGATTACGAGGCCAAGTTCTACGCCGAGGGACTGCCCATCAACCGCTGTGTGGGCACTATGCTGCCGCTGGCTCCTCTGGATGACGGGCAACCGGAGAAAGTGAATGAGAAAGGATAAAAACTGACGAAAAAACCGGAATTCATGAGTTGACAAGTTTTTTTTCGTCATGATATCATATAAAACGTCCGTTTGCAGACCAGCGTGTTGGCTGGTCCGCAAACGGCGTTTTTGGGTTTTATGGCGGTGGTGTCCGCCGGAGAAAGAGAAAAATAGGGTATGTGGGACCCGGATGGGAGCGAGAATGGAAGAGAAAAACGTACAAGAAACACAGATTCAGGAAAATAAGATGGGTGTCCTGCCGGTGAACCGGCTGCTGATTTCCATGTCGGTGCCCATCATGATCTCCATGCTGGTACAGGCTCTGTACAATGTGGTGGACAGCATCTTCGTGGCTAAGCTCAGTGAGAACGCACTCAATGCGGTGTCTCTGGCCTTCCCGGTACAGAACCTGATGATCGCAGTGGCAACCGGTACCGGTGTTGGTATCAACGCCCTGCTCTCCAAGAGCCTGGGGGAGAAGAATTTTAAGCGGGCCAATCTGGCGGCGGCCAACGGCGTGTTCCTGGCGGCCTGCAGCTATATCGTCTTTGCCCTACTGGGCGTCTTCTTCTCACGGACCTTCTTTACTGTCCAGACAGACGTGGCGGAGATCGTGGAGGGTGGTACTCAGTATGTAGCCATCTGCACCATCTGCTCCTTTGGCATGTTTTTCCAGATCACCTATGAGCGGCTGCTTCAGTCTACGGGCAAGACCATCTACACCATGTTTACCCAGGGCCTGGGGGCCATTATCAACATCATTTTTGACCCCATCTTTATTTTCGTTCTGGATATGGGCGTGGCCGGCGCCGCAGTGGCTACGGTAATGGGCCAAATTGTGGCGGCTATTCTGGCGATCTATCTCAATAGCCGGAAAAACCATGAAATTTCTGTGCGCTTCCGGGGGTTCCGGCCCAACGGAAAGATTATTGGCGTCATTTATGCGGTGGGTGTCCCCTCCATCATTATGGCGGCCATTAGCTCGGTAATGACCTTCGGCATGAACCAGATCCTTATCGGCTTTACCACCACCGCCACCGCTGTGTTGGGAGTGTACTTCAAGCTCCAGAGCTTTATCTTCATGCCGGTGTTCGGCCTGAATAACGGATTGGTGCCCATCATTGCCTACAACTTCGGTGCCCGGAAGCCGGATCGGATGCTCCGGGCCGTGAAGCTGGGCGTCCTGTATGCCACCGCTATTATGGCCATCGGCTTTGCCATTTTCCAGGTGGGCTCCTCCGTGCTGCTGGGCTTCTTTGAGGCATCGGACTATATGCTGGAGATCGGTGTGCCCGCATTGCGGATCATCAGCATCAGCTTTTTCTGGCGGGCTTCTGCATCATTTCCTCCTCCACCTTTCAGGCCCTGGGCCACGGTATGTTGAGCCTCATCGTGTCCCTGGTCCGTCAGCTGGTGGTGCTGCTGCCGGTAGCGTGGTTGCTGTCCCTGAGCGGAGAGCTGTCCCTGGTGTGGTGGGCATTTCCCTTCGCGGAGCTGTTCTCCCTGACACTTTGTATCTTCTTCCACCGGTATGTGTACCGGCGGGAGGTCCGCCCCATGATGGGCGCATAATAAATAGGCGGTAACGAGAAAGGACGCTCGGAGACATCTTTGTCTTCAGGCGTCCTTTCCGTGTGTAAAGTTCTATTGAGAATTGTGAAAATAATTTTGGACGCAATAGAAACTCTCTGTAGATATTGAAATGAATTTATGCTGCGGTTTTGGGAAAAAACAAAAGAAAAAGAGGGTATACTGGAGAGACAGCACGGAGGAGAAGCAAATTTTTGGTAAGAAAAAAGAAACAAAAGCCGAATAGAATTCGTCTATCCGTTGTAACCAAAATGTTTATCTTTTGTTAAGGGAATTGACCTTTACTTTCTTAGGGTTTGCGCCTATAATTATATGCTGAAAAATGCCGCAGAAAAGGAGCCTTTACGAAGGCTCCTTTGGATGTGAGCGGAAGCCGCCGCGGTCAAAAAAAGAAAAGGAGCGGTGATTTCTGTGCCCGATCATATATACAGAAATGCAGCAAATGAGGATGCCTATATGCCCCGGCGCAGTGGCCGCCATGCGGCGCCTGCGGGCCGCCGGGGGCGGAGAAAAAAGCGGAAAGGCGCTTCTGCTTTTCTGGTGATTTTCTGCTTGGCACTGGGATTTGCCGCAGGAATGTTTTTGCCTCGCCTGTGGGATGCGAACCGACCCGCAGTAGAGCCTATTCCGCCATCTGGGACGCCGGCGGAGCAGACCTGTCTCACGGTGGATACCCTTACGCCAGAGGATTTTGTTACCAATATTGCGGGGAGTTCCTCCGTGACGGTCACCTTTGCTAAAGAGCCGGACTTTACCACTCCCGGCACCCAGGAGGTGGCATTGTTTCTCACCGATGAAGATGGGAATACCACGGAGCTTACTGCCATGCTTACTGTCCTCCAGGACACCACGCCGCCGGTGATCTCCGGTGTGACGGATCAGGAGATCCTTCTGGGGGAAACGGTGGCCTATAAAAAGGGCGTCACCGTTACCGACGACTATGACGAGAATGTGGAGCTGGAGGTGGACTCCAGCCAGGTGAACCCCACCGTGGCGGGTGACTATCTGGTGACTTACCGTGCCACAGACCGCTCCGGTAATACTGCGGAGGCTACCGCCTACTTCTCCTTCACCCAGCCTTCGGAGTATACGGATCTGGCCCTGGAGGAAGCGCAGAAGGTATTGGACAAGATCACCACTGAGGATATGACTCAGACGGAGGTGGCAAAGGCCATCTATGACTGGTGCCGGGCCAATATCGCCTATACCGCCCATTCGGACAAGGGGGACTGGCAGAAGGCAGCCGTCCAGGGTTTTACCCAGCGCAGCGGCGACTGCTATGTTTATTTTGCCACCGCCAAGGCTATGTTTGAGGCGGCGGGGATTCCCAATATCGACGTGGAGAAGATCTATGTAGAGGGTCGTGCCATGCACTACTGGAGCCTCATTGACTGCGGCAGCGGCTGGTACCACTTCGATGCCACCCCCCGGGTGGGGGAGGGGGACGACTTCTTCATGGTCACCGACGCCTATCTGGAGGCCTACTCCCAGGCTCACAACAACAGCCACGAGTTTGACCACTCTCTCTATCCGGCTACACCGGAGGAATAATATAGGTATGCTGAATGCAAAGGAGGCTCCGCCTATGATGACAAACCTGCTGACCTATCTGGAGGAGACGGTGGTCCGTCTGCCGGACAAGACTGCCTACTCCGACGGCACTGATTCTTTGACTTTCCGTGAGGTCTATGACCAGGCCCGCGCCCTGGGTACGACTCTCAGCCGTGAGGGATATTACCGGGAGCCGGTGGTGGTGTTTATGGGCCGCCATCCCAAGACGGTAACGGCGTTCCTGGGGGTTCTCTATGCCGGGTGCCACTATGTGCCCCTGGACGAGGAGATGCCCCGCCACCGGATTGAACTGATCTTCCAGAGCCTGAATCCCCGCTGCGCGGTGTGCGACGCCAAGACGGCGGAGCTTCTGAGGGGCTTTGGCTGGTCGGGCCGGGTATTCCTCTACGACGAGGCTGCCGCCGGGGAGATCGACGAGGCAGTGCTGGCCGCCATCCGGGACAAGGCCCTGGATATCGACCCTGCCTATATCGTCTTTACTTCCGGCTCCACCGGAGTGCCCAAGGGCGTGGCCGCCTGCCACCGCTCCGTTATCGACTACATCGAAAACCTCTCCGCCGTGTTGGGCTTCAATGAGGACACGGTGTTCGGTAACCAGACACCTCTGTACTTTGATGCCTGCCTCAAGGAGATCTATCCCACCCTGAAATTCGGTGCTACCGCTTATCTCGTTCCCAAGCAGTTGTTCATGCTGCCGGTGAAGCTGGTGGAGTACCTCAATGAGTACCACATCAACACCATCTGCTGGGTGGTGTCCGCCATGACCATCGTTTCCGGCCTGGGGGCCTTCCAGCAGGTGCAGCCCAAGTATTTGCACACCGTGGCCTTTGGCAGCGAGGTGTTTCCCATCAAGCAGTTCCGCCTCTGGCGGGAGGTGCTGCCGGATGCCCGCTTTGTGAACCTCTACGGTCCCACCGAGGCCACCGGCATGAGCTGTTACTATGAGGTCAAGCGGGACTTTGCCCTGGACGAGGCTATCCCCATCGGCCGGCCCTTCCACAATACGGAGATCCTGCTGCTGGATGAGAACGACAAACTGGCAGCCCCCGGGGAAATGGGGGAGATCTGCATCCGGGGTACTGCTGTGACCTTGGGCTATTACAACGATCCCCAGCGGACGGCGGAGGCCTTTGTACAAAACCCGCTGAACAAGGCCTATCCGGAGCTGATCTACCGTACCGGAGATCTGGCCCGGTACAATGAGGAGGGGGATCTGGTGTTCCTCTCCCGGAAGGACTACCAGATCAAGCATATGGGCCACCGCATCGAGCTGGGAGAAATCGAGCTGATCGCCAACATGATGCCCAAGGTGAGCCAGTCCTGCTGCGTCTTTGACGACGTGAAAAAGAAGATCACCCTCTTCTATGTGGGTGAGGCCGAGGCGGCGGAGGTGGTGGCGTACACCAAGGAGAAGCTGCCCCGGTATATGGTACCCAACAGTGTGCGCCGCCTGGAGCGGCTGCCCCAGACCCCCAACGGAAAAATTGACCGCAAGAGCCTGAAGGAACAGGCTCTTGCCCGCTGAAAAGAGAAAGGAGCAAGACCATGACCTTTGATGAGCTGCTGGAGATTCTGAACGATCTGCATCCCGAGGTGGATTTCACCACCGAGACGGGCCTTATTGACAACAAGGTGCTGGATTCCTTTGATATCGTCAGCATCGTCACCGAGATCAGCGCCAACTTCGATGTGTCCATCCCTGCCGGGGAGATCGTCCCGGAGAACTTCAACTCCGCCCAGGCCCTCTTTGAGCTGGTGGAGCGCCTGTCCGATGAGGACTGAGATCCCTGCCTGAGAAGCAGAATTCTTGACAAGGACTGCTGAAACGACATGCTGTTTACCTCGTTTGGATTTATCCTGTTTCTGGCCATCCTCTTTCCGCTGTACTATCTGGTGCCCAAGCGGTTCCAGTGGATGCTGCTGCTGGCGGCCAGTTACATTTTCTACGCCTTTGCCGGGTGGGGATGCCTCATCTTTATCGCTGTCACCACGGTGACGTGCTGGTACGCCGCTCTCCGCATGGATCGGCTTCAGAAGCGGCAGAGCTCCTACCTGAAGGCCCGGAAGGAGGCCCTCACCTCCGAGGATAAGAAGGCCTACAAGGCCCGGGTGAAGAAGAAAAAGCTGGGCTGGTTCCTGGCGGCGCTGCTTTTGAATTTTGGCATTTTGGCAGTACTCAAGTACACCAACTTTGCCATCGTCAATATCAATGCCATCTCCGCCCTCTTCGGTGGCGGGCAGCTCCAGCTGGTGGACCTGCTGCTGCCCATGGGCATCTCCTTCTATACCTTCCAGACCATCGGCTATGTGATCGATGTCTATCGGGGCAAGTATCCCCCCCAGGAGAGCCTGCCCCGGTTTGCCCTCTTTGTGTCCTTCTTCCCCCAGCTGGTACAGGGCCCCATCAGCCGCTATGACGATCTGGCCCCCCATCTGCTGGGAGAGCACCCCTTTGACCGCCGAACCGTGTCCTTCGGCCTCCAGCGTGTCCTCTGGGGCTACTTCAAAAAAATGGTGGTGGCGGACCGGCTCCTTACCGCTGTGACGGCTATCATCGGTGCACCGGAGACCTACGGTGGCATTTTTGTCCTCATCGGCATGTTCCTCTATGCTCTGGAGCTGTATGCCGATTTCACCGGCGGCATCGACATCACCATCGGTATCGCCAACACCCTGGGGGTGCCGGTGAAAGAGAACTTCATCCGTCCCTACTTCTCCAAGAACATCGAGGAGTATTGGCGGCGCTGGCACATCACTATGGGTACCTGGTTCAGGGATTACATCTTCTACCCGGTGTCGGTGTCAAAGCCTATGCTTGCCATCTCTAAGAGGTCCCGGGCGCTTATGGGGCCGGAGCTGGGCAAGCGGGTGCCGGTGTATCTCGCCACCCTGATCACCTGGTTTGCCACCGGTATCTGGCATGGTGCCAGCTGGAACTTCATCGTCTGGGGCCTTCTCAACGGTGTGGTCATCATTATTTCTCAAGAGTGCGCCCCGCTGTATCAGCGTTTCCATGAGCGATTTCCCAAGGTGGGCGCTACCTTCGGCTGGCGGCTGTTCCAGGTGGTGCGTACCTTCTGGCTCATGAGCGCTTTGCGGAGCCTGGACTGCTATCGGGATGTGCCCCTCACCTTCTCTATGGTGGGGACCATTTTCACCCGCTTTTCTCTCACGCCCCTGTGGGACGGCTCCCTGCTGGAGCTGGGCCTGGGGGTGGGTGACTGGGTCGTGGCAGGCCTTGGATGCCTGCTGATGCTGGGTGTAAGCCTCCGGCAGCGGCGGGGCAGCGTCCGGGAGCAGCTGGAGCGAGCTCCCGCAGCGGCCCGGTACGCCGTGGCTTTCGGCCTTACCTTTGCAGTGCTGGTATTCGGAGCCTACGGTGTGGGCTATGACGCCAGCCAGTTTATCTATAATCAATTCTGACAAGGAGCATCCATGAAACGTATCTG
>CALXGE010000050.1 GCA_944387775.1 uncultured Oscillospiraceae bacterium
TGACGTATTCTCCCAGAGAGGGCGTGGCTACGGCCACGCCCTCTCTCCTTTATTGCTACTTCATTTGACGTTTACGAGCAAAAGTCCGCGTGGGATTGATGTGGTATCTTTAACTTTGGGAAACTCCCTGCTCCCATTTGGAGATGGTCTGCCTCACTACATTCAACTTGATAGCAAGCTCCTGTTGAGAAAGCCCCTTTGATTTCCGGATTGCCTTGATGTTTTCGCTTAGCATGAGGGATAACTCCTTTCACTCAGGTGTTACCGCCATTGTAGAGAGATTGGCCCGTTGCCGCAAGCAACGCAGATTAACACGGCTTATTTCAGCAATTCCTCCCGCAAATCGTCCAGATATAGCTTCTGCTGCCGTTTCAGATAGCCGGGGACAAAGGGGCGCATCCACCAGCGCTTGGCGTTGACAGTCTCGGTGCAGATCAGTTGGGTGCCACCCTCTGCCGCCTCGAAGATGCCCTCCCAGGAGCCGGACATGTTGTCATTTTCCATGATAAAGGCCCAGTAACGGAGCGGCTCACAGGCTGTGACGGTAAAATTGGTGGCATAGCCGCTCTTGGTGTGCTCCACAAAGTGGGCCGCATCCAAAACTTCCACCCGGACAAGATCGCTGCGCCAAGTGGTGTGGGAGAGGTCGGTCACTACCTGCCACACCTGCTCCACCGGACAGGGTAAAGGAACTGTCACCTTGGACGTTGCCATGCGATCACCTCTTCCTCGGCTTCTTATTTAGCTTCAGGCTAATGCCCCGGCGGTCCGCTGCCTCCTGCAGCAACTCCACGGCAGCAAGTGCCCGCTCTTTGACTGCCTGCTCGCTTAGCTCCGGCTGGCTATCCAGCGAAGCCATCACAGAGCGCAAATCCTCCAGGGGCAGGAGATAAACCGCCGTGTTGAAAAAAGTCTTGCGGCGGCCACCGTTGTAATAGGCCAGAAGTTTGTCCAGAATCGCCCGTTTTTCCTCCAGCTGGGCCAGGTAGGTGTCCAGCCCTACCTCCCGGGCCTGGGCAATATCCTGCTGCCGATTTCGGTGTGGGACAAAGGAGTCCCCATCGTCAAAACCCTCGTAGCGGGGACAGAGGTACTCCGGGCACTCCCAGCAGAAGGGGATGCCGCCGTGCTCCAGGGAACATTTGGCTATGGCGCAGCTCTGATTGCCTGCACCTCCGCCGCAGCCGGGACAGTAGCCGCCCAGATGCATGGAGCACAGAGCACAGCTCAGGCCACATAGGGAGAAACGCTTTTCTGTACGGGTAAAACCTTTCATAGTATCCTCCTGATAGGGTGCCGGATGACGGTTTTCAGCCGTTCCGGTTTGCACCGCCGTACATCGCTCAGATAGATCTCATGGTGGAATCTGTCTTCTCCAAAATCTGCCTCGTATCCCTGGGCCCTGGTGTATTCCTCCATGGCGGCCACAGTGGCGGGCTCTTCATCATAGGGGCCTATGTGCATGCACTGGACGCACAACCCCTCCTCCCAGGAGAAGAACTCCACCGCTGAAAAGTCCTGCTGTTTCTTTTCCGTGGCCTCCCGGATGGCCCAGTCAAAGACCTCTCTTGTCACGAACTCCGGCAGACGGATGAGGGAGATCCACTGAAAATCCTTTTTATGGGCGTAGTCCACTCCGTGAACGCCCTCCTGCCACCACAGGCCCTCCAGGGGCGGTACTACATAATCGAAGTAGCCCTCCAGCCTGTGGTTTCCCAGCTTGCTCATTTTGATGGTGTAGGCCACCGCGTAGAGCAGCTCCAGGGCATGCTTATAAGCGCCGGCTTCCTCGTTGGGGTCGCTCTGGCCCCGCACTGCCAGAAAGTTCATGGTAGGCACGGTGATGATGCCCGGCGTTTTGGGCGGCAAATAAAATTCCTTGTACTCTTTCTTATAGTCAAAAGCCATGTCATTTCCTCCGCTTCTCTTGCGGCTTGCTTTTCAGCGCCTCGCAGGTAATGCGTGTAAGCTTTGTCATTAACTCCTGGTTCTCCACATCCTCCACCAGGAAGGAGTACTTGGCGCCCGCGTACGGGGGAGCCTTGGGCAGATGGGGGAACGCAGCTTCGCCCCGGGGGGTGATCTTTACGAAAAACTGGTCGTCACAGATGACGGCGAAAAACACATCGTCGCAGTAAAGGCCGTATTCGCCAAACATCTTCCGGCTGCGGATGGCTCCGGCCTCGCATAGCTGCTCTGTCACATAGTTTACAAAATCCGGATGAGACGCCATGTCAATTTCCCCCTCGATAACGGTCAGCCAATGTTGCGGTCAAATCCCCAAGCTGCTGCCGCAATTCCTCCGGTTCCAGTAGCTCCGCCTTGCCTCCAAAGGTCAAAACCCAGCTGAGCACGCTGTCCGCGTCGGGAAAACCGCCGGTAAAGCACAGCCTGCCGTCTGGTTCCACGGTGAAGCGGTCCGCCCCGTACTCTTCCACCAGCCGCCAGCGACAGGTGGGATCAAAGAGAACGGTGACCTGGTACTTTGGCGGGAAAATTCGTTCCGGCTCCAGATTGGGCAGCGGTGCGCATCGAGGGGGAAAGGGTTCGCCGGCAGCGAGCTCCGTCATGCGGTTCAATTTGAACAGCCGGAAATCCTCCCGCATCTGGCACCAGCCCCACACATACCAGGTAGACCAGTGAAACACCAGGTAGTAGGGCTCGATGGTGCGCACCGATTCCTCCTTGGGGGAGAAATAGGTAAAGTGGATGGTGCGGTGCTGCTCGATGGCTCCTTGGATCAGTTCAATTTTCGGCGGCAGGGTGGTCTTATACCAGGAGGAGAGGTCGATGAGCATGTGGGCACCGCCGCTCACAAGTCCGCCTGTCCCCGCGGACAGCTTCTCCATCAGCTGCGCATAGCGGCGGGTGCCGCTGACGCTGTCCAGGCTCCGCAGCCCCGCCAGGATGGCCTGCATCTCAGGGGCGGTGAGTACCGTCCGGTCCACCCGGTAGCCCTCCATGATGGAGATGCCGCCGCCCGCCCCCTGTGTGGTGGAGATGGGGATGCCTGCCCGGCACAGGGACTCAATGTCCCGCTGGATGGTCCGGCGGGATACCTCGAACTGTTCCGCCAGCTCCGGAGCGGTGACCTTCTCCCGCTGGAGCAGGATAGACAGAATACCGATGAGCCGCTCCATCTTCATGTCTTGCACCGCCCTCCCTAGCTTTTGTCTGCATTATAGCACAGAAACCGGACAGCTGTCTGTCATGTTTCTCAGAGAATTGCAGAGGCACACATAGTTGTGGTATCATAAGTTCCATCAAGACTGCCAGGCAGAGGTGGACCACCCTATGGAAATCAGAAAAGTGGAAACAGATAAAAAGAAATACCTTGATTTGCTGTTGCTGGCAGATGAGCAGGAGGACATGGTCGACCGCTATCTGGAGCGTGGGACCATGTATGTGTTGGAAGACGGCGGGGTCAGAGCCGAATGCGTGGTGACCGACGAGGGTGACGGCGTCCTGGAACTGAAGAACATTGCCGTAAAACCGGAGTGTCAGGGCAGGGGGTATGGGAAAGCCCTGGTGGGCTTTCTCATCCGAACCTACATAGGGCAGTATACGGTGCTGCAGGTGGGTACCGGGGACAGCCCCTCCACCATCCCGTTTTACGAGTCCTGCGGCTTTCGCAGGCATCATCTGGTCAAGAACTTTTTCACCGACCACTACGACCATCCCATCTATGAATGCGGTGTTCAGTTGGTGGACATGGTATATCTGCAAAGAGAACTATAAAAATGTGGAGTGTCTATTGAGACACTCCACATTTTTTCAATATCTGGGATGCTTACAGCTTCAGATCTTCCGCCCAAGTTTTCAACTCCGCCTCGCTCAGCTTGCCGTTGAGCATCCGGCCGTCTATGATCTTGGCGCCGGGAGCGCTGGAACGCAGTCCAGAGGCCGACTTGCCCAGACCACTGCCGCCGGAGGTGGCGAAGAGGACGATGGTCTTGCCAGTGAAGTCATAGGCCTCCAGGAAGGTGTTGAGGATGGTGGGGGCTACATACCACCAAACAGGGAAACCCAGGAAGATTACATCGTGTCCGGCCACCGGGGCGTCAGTGTCGGCCAGAGCGGGGCGGGAGTGGGCATCCTTCATCTCCACGCTGGAGCGGGAGTTCTTGTCCATCCAGTTCAGGTCAGCGCTGGTGTAGGGAACAGCGGGTTTGATCTCATAGAGCTCCCCACCCACGGCGTTTGCCAGAGCTTTCGCCGCCTTGGCAGTGGTGCCGGTAGCGGAGAAATAAGCAACCAATGCGTTCATGTGAAGTACCTCCTTACGCATCTTCTGGCACCATTGTAAATCCAATGCCCAAAAATGTAAAATACCAATTTTCTATTTGCAATTATTCTATAAAGGCATTTTTATCTTGCGGGAGCGAGGCTGAGATGGTAGGATGAAAGCAGGAGGGATGTCCATGGAACTTCGTGTTTTACGATATTTTCTGGCTGTGGCTCGGGAGGAGAACATCACAAAGGCCGCCGCTCTGCTCCATCTGACCCAGCCCACCCTGTCCCGGCAGCTGATGCAGCTGGAGGAGGAGCTGGGGGTACAGCTCTTTTACCGCAGCCGCTACCATATCGTTCTCACTGACGAAGGGATGCTGCTGCGCCGCCGTGCCCAGGAGTTGGTGGACTTGGCGGACAAAACAGCCCGGGAATTTGCGGCCCGGGAGACGGAGCTGATGGGGGAGATCGCCATCGGTGCGGGAGAGACCCGGAGCATGACCTTCCTCTCTCAGGCCATGCGCACCTTCCGGAAACGCTATCCCAAGGTCACCTTCCGTATCTTCAGCGCCAACGCAGACGATGTGAAGGAGCGGCTGGACATGGGACTTCTGGACATGGGACTGCTGACGGAGCCGGTGGATGTGGGTAAATATGCCTTTTGCCGGATGCAGGAGAAGGACCGCTGGGGGGTATTGGTGCGGGCGGATTCCCCTTTGGCTGAACTGGATGCGGTCATGCCGCAGGATTTAGAATCGGTGCCGCTGCTGGTCAGCGGGCGGGAGAGCATACAGCGGGAGCTGGCCAGTTGGTTTGGGGATCGATGGGATCGCCTGCAGATCGCCGCTACCTTTAACCTGATTCTCAACGCCGCTAATATGGTGCGCTGCGGCGTGGGGGTGGCGCTGGGCTTTGACTTGAACCTGGCCTTTGACGATCTCCGGTTTCTGCCTCTTTCTCCGGCCATGGAGACGGGAACGGTGCTGGTCTGGAAAAAGGATCAGGCGCTAACTCCAGTCGTGGAGGCCTTCCATCAGCATATCAAAAATGTCCAGCAGGCATATTAAGGGAAAGAAAATAAGCATTAGACATAGTGCGCAAACCGTTTTAAAATGTGGGTGTCCGATGAAGGACACCCACATTTTTTCATTTGGAGGCTTCACCATGACCATACAGGAGGCCAGCGAGCGCTATCATATCCCTATGCCCATCCTACGGGAATACGAGAGTTGGGGCCTGTGCGGCGCGGTGAGAAAAGTGATGGGCGATTGGCAGTATGACGACGCCGACCTGGAGCGGCTGAGCACCATCATGACCCTCCACGACATCGGATTTACCGCTGGGGAAGTGGAAACTTATATGCGCCTTCTGCTGGAGGGGGATCATACGGCAACCCAGCGCCTCAGAATGTTGGAGAAAAAGCGCAGTGCTGCTCTAGAGGAGATCCACTTCAAAGAGCGCCAGCTTCAGCGGTTGGATTACCTGCGCCATGAGATTCGAAAGACGCAAGGAGGTAAGAAAGGATGAAACAAATTTTTACCATGCTGACCGCTTTGATGTTGTTCTGCACTTTAGTAATATAGTGTCCGGCAGCGGCTGAATGATAGAAAGCACAGAGCAGATCCCATTCCCGGGATCTGCTCTGTGCTTTCAGTATTGGGTGGAGATCTCGCTCTCACAGATGCCGTAGAGGCGTCGGAACTCCTCTAGGTCCTCGGAGGTACGGATCAGCATGACTTCAGTAAACTTTCCCGTGCGAATGTCCTGAAACCCTGCCACCTTTTCTCCGGTACAGATACTGGAGCGGATCATCGGTTTCTGACTTTCCTTGTCATAGGTCCGTGTCTCCTGCTTTTTCTTGAAAAACATCCTGTGCCCCTCCTCAATCCTGAGAGTCAGCCGACCGCAGAAATGCCTCAATGGCGGCCACCGTCTGGGCCTGCTGTTCCTGGGCGGAAATGGTGGCGGGAGGATCTCCCTTCTGTGGACCGTAGTTGCCGAATTGGGCGTGGTTGCCGCCCTCGATCTCCGCAATGTTCTCTGTGTAGTCGATGTGGTCCTCCACACTCTGGTTGAGGGAGCCGTAGATAGTCAGAGACTTTTCATCCGGATAATCGCCGTAGATGTAGGCTCCCATCAAAATAAGTCCGTCTACCTGGTCCGGATGGTCTGAGGCGAATTTGGATGCCATGGCGCCACCCATGGAGTGTCCGGCTATATACCAATGCTGGACCTCAGGAAACTGGGCGATCACTTCTTCCGCCGCGTTGGCGTCAAAGATCGCCATGCGGAACGGCATATGTACCAAAATACAGGTGACTCCGGTTTGTCGGATCTGGTCCAGCAGAGGCAGGTAGGCCTCGGCCTCCACCTTGGCGCCGGGATAGAAAATGATGGTGGTGTCCGTAGGATAAGTCGGGGATAAGATGGTCAGATTATCCCGCACAGTGATGCCGTTATCCTGTGCCATCACCTCAAGGGCCACATCCTCCGCTCGGTAGTAGTCTGACACATACCGGAGGAACGCTCCAGCCAGGATAGCCAGAATCAGAAGAACGATCCCTCCGGCGACAAGCCATTTTTTGCGCTGGGATATTTGCTTTGATTTCATACTCCAATCACCTCGATAGGGATGGATGGCGTAGCGCTACTTGCGGTAGCCTTCCGCATTGACTGGCCCCATCATACCGTCAGTACCCTGACCTGTCAATGATGGGCTCATAGAAGGACATTAACAGGCGGCAACACATGGTATAGTATTCACTGCAGTAAAGTGCCCATTGCTTAAATCCTACATGCATAAAGCAAAAAATGACTCTTTGAAAGTTGCAGAATCTTAAGAATAATTAAGGAAAAATTCATCTCAAATGCGCTTTTATCTGATATAGTGTTGCACACTTTCTAAAATTTGTTGCCGTAACGGCCTGGGAGGTATCTATGGACTTTACTTGTCATACCACATACGATCAAAAAGCGCTGACTGCCATGGCGCGGGCAGTTCGAAAGACGGTCCGAGCCGAAAGAAGCCGCAGGGTCCGCTTCTGTGCCTGGATCATCATTGGACTTCTCTTGGTATCCCTCTGGATGTCGTGGGGGAATGTCTGGCAAACAGCACTCTGCTGCGCGGTCATCGCTGCGCTGTTGCTGATCAACTGGAAAGAGGATGCCCTAAACGGGTATTTTGCAAAGCGCAAGGCCCTGCCTGGCACAGATTTTGCCGATACCACATTCTATCCTGACTACTATCTGGTGAAGACTACAGCGGCGGAGTCCAAGTGGCAGTATGACAAGATCTTTGCGTTGGCAGAGACGCGGGACTACATTCTTCTTGTAATGGGAATGAATCATGCCATGGCAATTGAAAAAGCGGCAGTGGAAGGCGGCAGTGTTCCGGAATTCTGCCGTTTCATAGAAGAAAAGTCCGGGCGCAGGATTCAGAACATTGGGGGATAAAGAAGTATGAAGACTGGCCACAAAATTGCAATCCTGGGTGGCTTGGCAGGTGTCGTTGGCTCCGTTGTTCGTTGGCGCTGGATGATCCGCATGCCACTTAAGGAGTTCACCCGATATGCGCTCTATATGGCGGTCATGGACGATGAGATCTGCCGGAACGAGTTGGAGGGGAGTCAGATAGGGGATAAGACGATTACATTCCCGCCTAAGGTAGAGACGCTGCAAGAGCGGTACCACCTCTTCCTGCAGATGAACCGAGCAAAAAGCCGCCGGCAAATCCAGGAGAAAATCATGGAAATGGAGCAGCGGCTCCGGGAGTCCCGGCAGTACATCGGCCTTGACCAGCCATAAAAGTATGGTAAGATAAGGATAACGTATCTGCCGGAGCAGGATCGGCACGGTAACAGAATTTTTGGCTTGGAAGGGGGAAATTCCATGCGATATCGGGCACTGGGCAATACGGGACTGATGGTCAGCGAAATTGGCCTGGGGGCAGAGTGGTTGGAGCGCCACAGTGCAGAGGAAGTTAAGGCAGTGATCGACTGCTGTGAGGCCCAGGGAATCAACATTCTGGACTGCTGGATGTCGGAACCCAATGTACGCTCCAACATCGGTGCAGCCATTGCCGGGAGACGGGAGCGCTGGATTATTCAGGGACACTTTGGCTCCACCTGGCAAAACGGCCAGTATGTCCGCACCCGGGACATGGACAAGGTGAAGTCGGCCTTTGAAGATTTGCTGAATCGGCTGGGCACCGACTACATCGATCTTGGTATGATCCACTTCGTGGACGAAGAGGCTGAGTTCCACCGCATCATGGAGGGGGAGTTCCTGGCCTATGTAAAGGAGCAAAAGGCCAAGGGGGTTATCCGCCACATCGGAATGAGCACCCACAATCCCAAGGTGGGTATTCTGGCCGCTCTGAGCGGGGAAATTGAGATGCTTCTGTTCAGCGTCAACCCTGCCTTTGACCTTCTTCCCGCCAGCGAGGATATGAATGACTATTTTTCGACGGAGCACTACGCAGAGGGGCTGGGCGGTATTCACCCGGATCGCGCCCAGCTCTACAAGCTCTGTGAACAAAGGGGCGTGGGAATTACCGTAATGAAGGGATATGCTGGTGGACGGCTGTTTTCTGCGGGCACCTCCCCCTTCGGCGTGGCGCTGACCCCGGTGCAGTGCATTCACTACGCCTTGACTCGGCCAGCCGTGGCCAGCATCTTGGCGGGCTATGACACCCCGCAGCACGTGCTGGAGGCAGTGGCCTATGAGACAGCCTCCGAGGAGGAGCGGGACTACGCCAGTACCCTGGCCGGAGCGCCGCGTCACGCCTACTCCGGACAGTGCACCTACTGTGGGCACTGTGCTCCCTGCCCCAAGGGCATCGACATCGCCATGGTCAACAAGCTCTACGATTTGGCGGTGATGCAGCCTCAGGTCCCGGAGTCTATCCGTGCCCACTACCAGGCCCTCAACGCCAGGGCGGAGGACTGCATTGCCTGTGGGAACTGTGAGAAGCGGTGCCCCTTTGGCGTTCCGGTGATCGCACGGATGGAGAAAGTCAAGGAACTCCACCTGCTCTGAGTCGTGGGAACAAGGACCTTGGGTGCGTTTTCCGAAGTATGACCACCGCATGTCCTGGTGTACATCTCTATGATTAAAAGCGCTTCCTGACTAGGGACGGCAGTATCTGCAGTTCCCAGTCAGGAAGTGTTTTTGTTTCTCAGGTATCGGGTATATCAACCCTTTATGCGCCTATTCTGAAGAAAACCCTGTGGGCTACACAGACCTGTTCAGCAGCCACCGGATGCTGACAGCAGATCTGCTGGCAGGTACCGTGGCGGGCACGGCAGAAATGTGAAACATGGAAGGCAGCTCCCATCTTTTAGGCATAAATCGCCGCGTAGCACCTCTGCAGGAAGAACGGAGGCAGCAGGACAATTAGCGGGCAAAAAGCCAACTCGTACGGCAGACAAGTTTCTCGTATGGTCAGCGAATGCTATAGAATGCCCGAAGCCATTTCTGAGTGAAAAGTAATTGCCAACCTATCTATACTGAGTGGCCGAAGGCGAGCTACCATATGCTGGATAGCCTTTCCTTTATTACACCGTGCTGCCGGTATTATTTTGTGTGCCGATGAGCGCTTCCAGGGTATCCGCTGCGGCAGTCATTTCCAGCGTGCCTTTGTGCTTGAGTGCACGCTTTACAGCTTTTACTGCTTCGTCGATTTGTTTTTTCTGCTCTTTATCCACATGCTTGCGCGCTTCTTCACTGCGGTACAGCAGACTTTCCAGTCGATCCTTTATCTGCGCGTCTGACTTAGCTTTGGCATCTTCTGCGGCGTATTGCTGAGCCTCCCGTACTGCCCGGTCAATCTCTTCCCGACTCATGTTGCTGGAGCCTTGGATCGTAATCTCCTGCCGTTTCCCTGTATCCTTGTCCATGGCGGAAACATTGACAATTCCGTTGGTGTCTATGGTGAAAGTAACCTCAATCTGCGGTACGCCACGCGGTGCACGGCGGATTCCGTTGAGCCTGAACTTTCCGAGACTTTTATTCTGACGCGCCATGGGCCGCTCGCCTTGCAGCACGTTGATCTCCACAGAGGACTGAAAACTGGCCGCTGTGGTAAAGATCTCGCTCTTTGTGATGGGGATGGAGGTATTCCGCTCGATGAGGCGGGTGCACACGCCGCCCACTGTTTCAATACCCAGCGAGAGCGGTGTGACATCCAGAAGCAGGAGTCCTTTTACAGTACCTGCCAGGACACCGCCCTGCAGACACGCACCCAAAGCAACACATTCATCCGGGTTGATGCCCTTGAAAGGTTCTTTCCCCATAAACGATTTGACCGCATCCTGGACGGCGGGGATACGGCTGGAGCCGCCAACCATCAGTACCTTGCTGATTTGCGAGGTGGATAGGCCGGAATCGGAGAGAGCTGCTTTTACCGGTTCCATGGTCTGTGCCACAAGATGCCCGGTCAGTTCGTTGAATTTTGCACGGCTCAGGACAAAGAGAAGATGTTTGGGGCCGTCTTTGCCTGTGGCAATATAGGGCAGGTTGATTTCTGTGGTAATGGCGCTGGATAGCTCAATCTTTGCTTTTTCTGCTGCTTCCCGGATGCGCTGCATCGCGCTGATATCTTTTGACAAGTCGATCCGGTTCTCACGCTTAAACTCCTTGACCAGCCAGTCACAGACACACTGGTCAAAATCATCTCCGCCCAAGCGGTTATTGCCGGAGGTGGCCAATACTTCGATCACGCCGCCGTTGATATCCAGCACAGAAACATCGAAGGTGCCGCCCCCCAGATCGTAAACCATGATCTTCTGCGGTTCTTCCTTATCAATACCATAGGCTAAGGCGGCGGAGGTGGGCTCATTGATGATACGTTGAACATTCAGCCCGGCGATAGTTCCGGCATCCTTTGTTGCCTGGCGCTGGGCATCAGTAACGAAATTGATGATGCTTACGCACTGGCCTATCTGCTGCGCTCACTGGAGCATGTGCGGCTGAAGGCGATCTATGCGGCGCCATTCCTGCTTCGGGGGCGGTCTGTCTCTCCAATGGATGGCATGGAAAAAAGTTATCTGGAAGCAAAAAATTGCTTGAACTGTACGATATGTCCTATCCTGATCAGCGTCCTGCGCCTCCGTTGTATCATGGCTGTGGAGATTTCCTGCCGGATGAGAGGACAGCAGTTGATTCGGAAGCGGTGGAGGACTTGATTGCCCGTGCAAGTCAATACAGCGCTGAAAACCCGCTGTACGTTATAGGGATTGCTGCTCTGACTGATATCGCATCTGCGATTTTGAAGGCTCCGGAGATCGTCGAGAAGATTGTGGTGATCTGGCTGGGCGGCGCTGCCCACCATTTCCACAGTGCCCGTGAGTTCAACCTCAATGAAGATGTCGCCGCAGCCAGAGTTGTGTTTCGCAGCGGGGTGGCAATGGTACACATCCCTTGCTTTGGCGTAGCGGATACCTGCCTGACCACGAAGCCGGAGCTGTGCCACTGGCTGCAGGGAAAAAATCCGCTCTGCGATTATCTTGTACAGAGCACAGTGGAGCTGGCCGAGGGGATGGGTGCCCGCGGCGCCTGGAGCCGGGTACTGTGGGACGCGGCGGCGGCGGGATGGCTGATGGACGGCAATCACTCTGCGCCGGTTATTTTCCCTGACGGGACAGGGGATGTTTACTCGGACAAGCTCGTTCCCCGCCCTCTTCCGACTTTTGAGGGGACCTATGTATTTTCACCGGAGCTGCCGCTGTATCGCTACGTCTACCACATCAAGCGAGACCTTCTTGTGACAGATCTGTTCCAAAAATTGTCGTCCCCTGCCATAGAAGAAAACAGCGAGAAATGGGAGGTATAAAATGGCTGTCGTCGATGTCAATTTTTTCTCTGAGTGTCTATCCCGCACAGTAACGTTCCGGGCGATTCTGCCGTTTGATAAATACGCAGCTCCCTGGATTGAACGGGAGAGAGGTCCTGAAAAGTATAAGACGCTCTACCTGCTGCATGGTATGCATGGCAACTATACCGACTGGGTCAACGGCAGCCGGGTCGAACGTTGGGCCATTGACCGGGATCTGGTCGTGATCATGCCCTCGGGAGAAAATCACTTTTATGTGGATAACCCTGCTACCGGCCAGTTCTACGGGAAATTTATCAGCGAAGAACTGATATGGTTTACCCGCAGGATGTTTCCGCTGTCCGAACGGAGAGAGGACACCTATATTGCCGGACTGTCGATGGGCGGCTACGGCGCGTTGGTCAATGGTCTGAAATACCACGATACCTTCTGCGCGATTGGCGCCTTTTCAGCCGGGCTGATACTGGACCGCGTTTTTTCCGCAACAGAAGAACCTGCTCCGGGGAATCTCCCGAAGGGATACTATGAGATGGTGTTTGGCGATTTGGACCATCTGTCCGGCAGTGACAAGGACTACTATGCCCTGGTCGCCAAACTCCTGAAAGAAGGCCATGATCTGCCGGCGCTTTATATGGCGGTTGGCCAGCAGGACGGGCTTTATAAAGCCAATGTGGCCTTCAAAGATTTTCTGCGGGAAAATCGCGTGCCGGTTACGTTTGAAGAGGGACCGGGCCGCCATGGCTGGGACTTTTGGGATACGTATCTTTTGCGGTTTTTCACCTGGCTGTTTCCGGATTACCGGGAGCCGGAATGGCGGGAAGTGATGTAATAGAGCTATGTACCAGCGGCCACTGTGAAGGTGGGGACGGTTCTGCCCGGCAAGGATAGAGGAGAAGGAAGAATGTACAACGGGAAGGTGGATCTGCATCTGCATTTGGATGGTGCAATTACAGAGACATTTTTCAGAAAATATGCGCATAAGTACGGCCTTGTGGTTCCAGCTGACCTGCGAGCAGCATTATCCGTCACTTCAGGCTGCAGAGATCTACGGGACTACCTGCGGTGTTTCTCCCTTCCCACGCAGTTGCTGCAGTGGGAGGATGTACTGGAGGAGTGTGCTTACGATCTGATCCGCAGACTATCTGCGCAAGGACTTCTCTATGCGGAGATTCGCTTTGCGCCTACCCAGGCCAACTACGAGGCGAAGATCTATCAGCATATCATCCCGGAACTGGGGAAGATCCCCCTGAACCAGCTGGCCCAGAAAGACCTCCAGCAGTTCTATGCCCGGATGAAAACGAGCGGGCGGCTCATCCGCACAGAGCAGTTCGGCAAGGGGCTGTCCGACTCCATGGTGCGCGGCCTTCACGCCACCTGCCGGTCCGCTCTGGAAAAGGCGGTGCAGGAGGAGCTGATCCGCACCAACCCGGCGGTGGGCTGTAAACTGCCGCCAAAGCGGGGCCGGGAGATGCAGGTACTGGGCCGGGAAGAGCTCCAGCGGTTCCTCATCCAGGCCCAGGCGGAGGGCTACTTTGAGTTGTTCCTTCTGGACTTATGTACCGGCCTGCGCCGGGGCGAACTGCTGGCCCTCCAGTGGGACGACCTGGACTTCAAGACCGGGACCCTGACCGTGAACAAGCAGGTCTACGAGGTGAAGGGACAGCTCCAGGTGAGCGTCCCGAAGACCCGCGCCTCCATCCGCAGGCTGGTTCTGCCGCCCGGCGTGGTGGAGGTGCTGCGGGCGTATCGGGAGACGGTGGACTCCCGGTGGATGTTCCCCTCGCCGGTCAAAGAGGACGTGCCCATGACGCCGGGAGCGGTGCGCCGGCGGCTCCAGATCATTCTGGAGCGGGCCGGGTG
>CALXGE010000051.1 GCA_944387775.1 uncultured Oscillospiraceae bacterium
AGGCCGTCCTCATCCACGGTGGTGGCGCTGGTGGAGCCGTCCGTCCGGGTGACGCTGACCACGCTGGTGCCGTCGGGGTTCTCAGTGGTCTTGGTCTAGTTGCCGCTCTTGTCGGTGGCGGTGGTAACGACAGTGCCGTCCTTCTTCGTCTCCACTACCTCCTTGGAGCCATCCGGGTTCCGGGTAGTGGCGGTAGTGGTGCCGTCAGGCTTGGTGACGGTGGTGGTGATGCTGCCGTCGGGATTCCGCTCGCTCTCGGTGGTGGAACCAGTATCGTGGTGATCATCGTCGTCGGAGGGACGTTCGGGTTCAGGCTCAGGCTCAGGCTCCTCCGGTACGTACGGACTCAGGCCGGAGATGATCTGGCCTTCTTGGATAAGCACTTCGCCCCCGGCATAAATGTATTCTTGGCCATTCTTTTTGATCTGGCCGGATCCGGCGTAGATCGCACCGATCTTCCCCGTCCCCGTCGCTTGGATGGTGGGATTTCCGGAAATGATCACGCTCTCTTCGGCAAGGATGCCGACTTCCCCGTCGGTCTTTACTACGCTGTCGTTGATGGTAACACCAGCGTTACTATGAATGCCACAACTCCCTTCGGGGTTTAAATTTTTGACAATAACGGTTCCCCCGTTAATGGTAAGTCCAGAAGTGCCGGCGGAAATGCCAGAAATCCAAGCTGGTCTAATATCCTTCTCGCCGGTTACTGTGATGTCGAGGGTACCATTCTGGGTAATATCTACCTTCATAGCGCTAATACCGAAGCAGATGCTGTTGATCTTCAGGCTGCCGTCTCCCTGGATGGTAATACCGGCTGCGCTTTTGATACCGGTGTCCACGCCATTAATGACGTTTTCCCCTTCCAGAATGATGGTCAGATCCGTGTCATTGTCTGCGTAAATGCCGTAAGTATAGGAGGAAACAGAATATCCGTTGTTGATGACAGCATCACGCAGGGTCAGGGTGTTGCTGCTGGAGTCATAAAACGCCTCACCACTGCCGCATGGCACGCTCTCGCTGCCGTCCAGCAGCGTACCGTTTACGACCACGCCGTACTCCCGCAGGCCGGATATCACTTGGCCGTTTTCGATTTTAACTGTATCTTGGTCACAGATATACTCGACGCCACCCACGATAATAGGGCCGTTAAAACTCTGCCAGAAAGCGCTTGGATTCCCAGTGACAGTAACCGTGGGCGTGCCGGTAACGATGAAGGCCTCCATGGCAAAGACAGCGTAACTGGTATCACTGACAATTTCCACCTCGCCGCCTGTGATGGTCACTGTGCCGATATAAACGGCGGAGTCGCCGGTGCTGTGCATGGTGACCTGGCTGTCACCTTCGATTGTCAACGAACTTTCGCTGGAACCGGAGTTCAAAATAATGTTCTCCGCGGTAAAGTTCACGTCGCTGCCATTGATGGCAATGACGGTAGCAGACTGGATGGCGTAATAAGAATCGCCGGAACTGTTGACTGTTACGTTACTTTCCTCGATAGTCAATTCGTTGACAGAGAAACCGCAGAGCGCATCCACAGAGATACTGACACCGTAGATCGTGGCAGCACCTCCACAGCTGATGCCGAAGTCTATGTCATTGACCGTCAGACTGCCGTTAATACTCCCGTTCCGGATGGTAATGGGATCATTACTGTAGATAGCGTTAACGATACCCGCGATATTTTCGCCACTGATGGTGTTTTCGCCATTAAGAACGATGGTCAGGGCACCATCGATGTAGATACCGGATGTAACTGGATCGAAATAACTATCTTCTGGTATGTAGGTGTATGCCTCTGTGATCTCTGCATTGTCCAGGGTCAGGGTGTTGTCCGCAGGATTATAGACCGCCATGCCGTCGCCGCAAGTCACAGTGTGGTTCACAGCTTTCAGAATGTCCTCACCATTTACCCACAGGCTCTCCACCTGGGGCTCAGACACGGGGTCCTCGAACTCCGGCTACTCCTCGCCGCCAGGCTCACCGCTCTCCGCCACCATTTCAGGAAAAGCTTGTTCACCATCTGCCAGCCCAGTAATACTGTCCTCTTGGGTCACATAGTTACTGGTATCCTGAGCGAAAGCCGCCGTGGGCAGCAGGCCCAGCACAAGGCACAGGCTCAGCAGCACCGATAGGAATCGTCTTTTCATGCTGTTTTATCCTCCTCCGAACAATATTGCCTGCCGCACTATCCAAAGCAATCCACCCTCCTGGGTAGCGGGCAGTTTTACTCATATAGCATACCACAAAAAAGTATCAGCGGTAAACCTTATACAATCGTAAAGTTTTCCGGAGCACAAGAACTACTGGCGGGATAGTCTTGACAAAGGGTAGTACCCTGCTGTTATACTGGTAACGTGTGTGACCAACCCCCTGTCCCGCCCGGGACAGGGTACCTACGGCAGGGATATACTCCGTTCTGCAGGCCCACGCAACAAATCAGAGGAATAGAGGGTTGTTTCATGACAAAAGAGATCCTTTCTCGCAGTATCGACGCCTTTATTAGCCGGAATAAGGAGGCCATTATTCAGGATATCGGCACGCTTGTGGCCATTGAGAGCGTTCGCTCTGAGCCGGCCGAAGGCGCCCCCTACGGTGTTGGCCCCAGAGCCGCCCTGGATGCCATCTGTGCCATGGCGGAGCGGATGGGCCTGCCCAGCGGCAACTACGGCGACCGTGTCGGCTACGCGGAGCTGGCCGGTGAGAGCCCGCAGTACATTGCCTCCTTCTCTCACCTGGATATCGTTCCTCCGGGAAATGGATGGAAGGCCAGTCCCTACCAGCTTCGGAATATCGACGGTTGGCTCCTGGCAAGAGGCGTGTCGGATGACAAGGCCGCCAGTGTTCTCTGCCTGTATCTGCTGAAATTTTTCCAGGAGGAGGGCGTCAAGTTCCCCTATACGGTGCGGGCTCTTTTCGGTACGGACGAGGAGTGCGGCATGAGCGACGCCGACTACTATCTGGCCCACTATGAGCCCCCTGTCTTTCTCTTTACCCCCGACGGCTCCTTCCCCGCTGTCTGTGGTGAAAAGGGTATCTTCCAGGGCGATCTGGTCAGCAAGGAGATCACCGATGGCCGTATTGTCGATTTTCACAGCGGCTCTGCCTCCAATGTGATCCCCGACAAGGCCTACCTCACCATCAAAAAGGGTGACTACCAGCTGAAGCCCGACGACCACATTCAAGTCACGGACGAGGGCGAGGTCTACTCCCTGGTAGCCTCCGGCAAGTGCGGCCACGCCGCCTATCCCGAAGGCGGAGACAACGCTATTGCTCGCATGGTCCGCTACGTGTTGGATAACGATATGCTCCAGGGGGATGAGAAGGATTTCTTCCTTCTGCTGGATGACCTCCATCGGGATCACGGCGGCAAGTATCTGGGTATTGCCTGCTCCGATGACAGATTTACGCCGCTGACCTGCAGCGGCGACATGGTCAGTCGGAAGGACAACCGCCTGATCCAAAACTTTGATATCCGCTACCCGGCATCGATCACCGACAGCTGGCTGGCGGAACAGATCCGCGAAAAGCTCCGGCCGGTGGGCGGCGATCTGGTCGTCCGCATGGTGGACCAGGGATTCTGCATGGACGCCGACAGCCCCGAGATGAAGGCCCTTCAGGACGCTTATGAGGCTGTCACTGGCAAATCGGGGACACCCCGTACCACTGGTGGCGGCTCCTACGCCAGAAAGTTTAAAAACGCCGCCGCCTTTGGTATTGGTCCTGAAACCAAGGCCGACTTCCCCGCCTTTGTGGGCGGCGGCCACGGCGCGGAGGAGGGTCTCCACACCCACCACATCCTGGATGCACTGAAGATCATGATTCTGGCCGTGGACAATCTGCAGGACGCTCTCTCCGGAGAGGCCCGCTGACTCGGCCTTTTACCGATTGCTCTATAAGAAGCAGCAAAGGAGGCCCCGGGGTAAATACCCCGGGACCTCCTGCTGTTTTGTGCTGCCAGCAGTGGAGCGTATCTCCGCCAAAAAGGAATCCCCGGCAGACCCCTTTTTACAGAGATCTGCCGGGTTACAGCTGGAGTATGGAACTGTCCTTTCAAGACAGTTCCATATTTTTATACTGACATTAAGCTACCTGCTCTACGCTGGGAGTTTCCTCGGCAGCGGCCTCGGGAGCCGCCTGATGCAGTCGCATAACCACAGTGGCAGCCTGAGCGCGGGTGACCAGACCATCCAGATCCAGAGTACCGTCGGCATTGCCCTTCAGCAGGCCTTCGGCCACAGCCCAAGCCACGGCAGCCTGGTTCTCCTCGCTGACAGAAGCTCCATCGGCAAATGCACTGAGATCTGCCTGGGCCTCAGGCTTCCCGGCACGGTTCCACAGCAGCACTGCCAGAGCCTCGCGGGTGACAGTCTCACCATCAGCCACAGCGGTGGAGGAAGCAACGGCCTCCAAAGCAGCGGTCAGCTCAGCACTGGTAATGGGGGCGGTAGGTGCAAAGGTGGCATCCGTCTTGCCGGCCATAAGCTTGTTCTCCGTGACATAGGTCACCGCCTCATAGTACCAGTTGGCCTCAGTCACGTCGGTATAGCCGGCAGGAGCTTCCGGCTCCTGGGTGGCAGGCTCATTGACGATGGTGATGCGGCCGGCAGGGGCCTCATAACCGGTAACCTCGCCATTCTCAAAGGACTGGACATAGGTAGCCAGGACCATGTAATCCTCCGCCACGTAATCCAGTACGTTCACAGCGCCCTTGAACATGGCAAAGCCGTCGCCCAGATCACGCAGGGTGTAGTTATAGCCCGCCAGGTTGTAGGAGGCAGCCAGATCCAGAGCCTCGTACTCCCCAGTCTCCTTGTTGAGCACCTGGACGTCGGTGACACGATATTCACCGGTAGGACCGCCGGTCCACACGCCCTTCTCATCCTTCTGAACCGTGGAGGGGATGGCGGTGTTGATGGTATACTTCAGGCCGGAGACCTGGAGGAAGCCACCGTTCTCCATGGAGCCATCAGCAGCCACATCCTTGGCGCCCCACTCCAGAGCGTCCAGGATCTGCTGACCGGTAACAGTCTGCAGACAGGCTACATTGCCAAAGGTGTGGATGAGCTTGCAGGTCTGGTAGGAGATGTCGCCGGTGATGGCCTCATTGCGGATACCGCCGCCGTTCATGATGGCCACATCCACATCCATGTCCATGCTGTCAAAGAGGTAGTAGAGAGCATCGGCGGCAAAGTCGCCGGTGTTGGTCTCCTGCTTGCGGACCAGGCGAACACCCTCGGCGTCGTAGTTATCCAGGGTGGCGCTGATGTGGCCGATGACCTCGCCCAGCTGGGTGTCGATCTCGGTGACCCAAGCATCCTCAATGGCCTTGACTTCGGCATCGGGAGTAACCGCAGCCAGATCCGCCGCGGTAAGGAGCTTGGTGGTGATGGTACCATCGGCGGCAATGGTCATCTGGCCCAGAGCATCCAGATAGGAACCGGTCTGGGTGAGGATAACAGTGTTGCCGGCCTCATCCTTCACTTCCTCCATAGCCACGCTGGAGTGGGAATGGCCGTCAATGAAGGCATCCAAGCCGGTGGTATTGGCGATAACTTCTTTGGAAGTCCAGGGCTTGGAGGACTCATCCACGCCCAGATGGCCCAAGCCGATGACATAATCCGCCTCGGCGGAGGCAGCATCGATGGCTGTCTGGACAGCGGCATACAGAGCCTCACCATCCTCGCCGCCAGCGATACCATAGATGTAGTTGCCGTTTTCATCCTGGAAGTAGGCGGGAGTGGACTTAGTGAAAGATTCCGGCGTGGTGATACCCACAAAGGCGATCTTGACGCCGTTCACTTCAAACACCTTGTAGCTATCCAGGACGTTCTCGCCCTTGACGCCATCCTTCTCATGGTAGAAGTTGCAGGAGACATAGGGGAACTCAGCCGCTTCGATGGCAGCCATGCAGCCGGCCATGCCGTAATCAAACTCATGGTTGCCCAGAGTGGCCAGATCATAGCCAACAGCGTTCATCAGCTTGGTGATGGTGGCGCCATCGTCCATTCCGCCATAAGCGGTACCCTGAATGGCATCACCGGCATCCACCAGCAGCACATTCTCCAGGGTGGCTTTATAGCCGGCCACTGTCGAGTAGCGAATGACAGGGAGTGTCTGGGTCTCGTCCACCTCATAGTCGTTATCGATGTAGGTATGGACGTCGTTGGTGTAGAGGATCGTGACCCCGCCGGTAGCTTCCGTTTCTCCGGCGGTCTCCGTATTGGTGGTCTCTGTCACCGGGGCGGTTTCGCCGCCGGCAGCGTCCTCGCCTTCCGCAAAAGCGGTGACCGTCAGGCTCATGGCCATGACCAGCGCCAGCAGAAGTGCCAGAAGCTTCTTCCCAGTTCTCATAAGCATTCCTCCTAAACTTTTTTTGGCAGCCGGAGGCGAGCATTCCCTTGGCGGGCTCTCCTCCCTACCCTTGGCCTTTATTATAGCGCATGTCCATCGCTTTGCCTAGTCCTACTTGCTTCTTATTATACATATTTTGTTAAATATTCCTCACTAGACTCTATGTGCCGTTTTCTAAAGCATTTAGCCAGCAAAAAAGGAAGGGCCGCAGCCCTTCCTTTTTTTGAGATCGTTATAGATCAAAGCAGAAACCAGATCAGGCCTTCTCGTCCTCGGCGGGAGCAGCAGCATCCTCACCCTCGGTTACGGTGATCTCAGTCTCAGCGTCAGCACCGCCGATGGCATCCTCAGGGGTCTCCACGGTGGTCAGCTCAACAAAGCGCATGATAAGAGTAGCGACTTCGGCACGGGTAATATCACCGCGGGGATCCAGAGCGCCCTTGTCATCGCCGCCGAACAGGCCGACGGTAACAGCCCAGGCCATAGCCTCCTTGGCATAGTCCTGAATCTGGTCAGCATCGGTAAACTGGGCCAGGGTCTCATCAGCCTCGGTGGTCTCCTCCACAGGCTCAGCAGGAGTCAGCTCCTCAGCAGGAACAGTCTCCTCAGTGGTCTCAGTGGTAGCCTCCTCAGTGGTCTCCTCCACAGGCTCAGCAGGAGTCAGTTCCTCAGCGGGAACGGTCTCCTCAGTGGTCTCAGTGGTGGTCTCCTCAGCGGGCTCAGCGGGGGTCAGCTCCTCCATGGGAACGGTCTCCTCGGTGGGCTCAGCAGTCTCTTCCTCGGCAGAATCGTTCATGTAACGATACAGCATGGTAGCAACCTGCTGACGCTGCAGGGGGCTGTCGGGCTCATAGGTGGTATCGGTGATACCGCCCACCACGCCATTGGTGTAAGCCCACATCACGGCGTTATAGTACTCGGCATCAGCAGCCACATCGGTGAAGGGGTTCTCAGCAGTAACCTCGGGAGAACCAGCCAGGCGGTACAGAGCGGTCACCAGGTCAGCACGGGTCATGCTGGCGTTAGGAGCAAAGGTGGTCTCGGTCTCGCCGTCCACCAGGCCCTTCTCGGTGACATAAGTCACAGCCTCATAGAACCAGTTGGCCTCAGTAACATCGGTATAGCCAGCCTCAGCGGCAGCATCCTCGCCCTCGGCGGGAGCGGCAGCATCCTCGCCCTCAGCGGGAGCGGCAGCATCCTCGCCCTCAGCGGGAGCAGCAGCGTCCTCGCCCTCAGCGGGGGTGGTGGTATCCTCAGCAGGGGTAGTCTCTTCCTCGGTGGTAGTCGTGCCTTCCACCGGCTCCTTTGCTTCCTCTGCGAAAGCGGTAACAGTCATGCCAAAAGCCATGACCATCGCCAGCAGCAGAGCAAGCAGCTTGTTCCACTTCTTCATTCTGTGTTCCTCCTAAATAATATTGGCGGCATTCCGCCGGGCGACAAATGGACATCCCTCTGCCGCCTCTATACGACGCCCATTATAACGCATGTTTTTACATTTGGCTAGTCCTGTTTCTCCTGATTTTTACAAAAAATTTTGCACAGCCTGCCACACTCTGGATACTTTGTCAAATGTATGATATACTGCAAGTAAAGTATACCCATACAGATAAAAAGGAGGTTAAATAGATGGAAAAATTGCTTAAGGGCGGTCTGGTTGTCTCCGGCCAGAGCGTTCAGCAGGCAGACGTGCTGCTGGACGGCCAGAAGATATGCGCCGTAGGAGAACATTTATCCTCAGGCAAAGGAGAAATTATTGACTGTCGGGGCAAGCTCCTGTTCCCCGGTTTCATCGACGGCCACACCCATTTCGATCTTTCGGTTGCAGGCACCGTCACTGCCGACGATTTTGCCACCGGCAGCCGGGCAGCCCTCCGGGGCGGCACCACCATGGTGGTGGATTTTTCCGCACCGGACAAAGGGGAGACCCTCCGCCATGGTCTGGACCTCTGGCGGGAAAAGGCGGCGGGCAAGGCTGCTTGCGACTACGGCTTCCATATGACCATCGACGACTGGAATGCGGGCATTTCCCGGGAAATCGGTGAAATGGTGGCAGAAGGTATTCCTACTTTTAAAATGTACATGACCTATCCGGCCATGATGATCCCTGAGGGGGATATGTATAACGCCCTGCTGCGGCTGAAAGAGGTGGGCGGCATTGCCGGGGTACACTGTGAGAACAGCGGCATCATTGATGCGCTCATCGCCAAGGCCAAGGCGGAGGGCCGCCTCTCCCCCGCTTCCCATCCCCGGACCCGGCCCGCTCCCCTGGAGGCGGAGGCCATCAGTCACCTGCTGCGAATGGCGGAGCTGGCAGACACCCCGGTCATTATCGTTCATCTCTCCACCGCCGCCGGTCTGGAGGAGGTCCGCGCTGCACGGCGGCGGGGCCAGACCGTATATGTGGAGACCTGCCCCCACTACCTGCTGCTGGAGGACAGCGTCTACGATGCGCCGGAATACCGGGAAGCTGCCAAATTCGTCTGCGCGCCGCCCATTCGGAAAAAAGAGGATCAGGAGGCCCTCTGGGATGCCCTGCGAAACGGCGAGATCCAGACCGTAGCCACGGACCACTGCTCCTTCACCCTGGCGCAGAAGGACATGGGCCGTGAGGACTTCACCAAGATTCCCGGAGGCCTTCCGGGAGTGGAAACCCGTGGAACACTTCTCTACACCGCCGGAGTGGCAGCGGGCCGCATCACCCTCCAGGATATGTGCCGCGTTCTCTGTGAGAATCCCGCCAAGCTCTACGGCTGCTGGCCCCGGAAGGGCGTCATCGCCCCCGGCAGTGACGCGGACATCGTGGTCTACGATCCGGCTGCCGACAGCATCATCACCGCCGCCGACCAGGTCATGAATGTGGACTACAGCCCCTATGAGGGCTTCCGCACCGCAGGCAGCATAGCCCAAGTTTACCTCCGAGGCGCTCTGGCGGTGGATCATGGAAAGATTCTGGCCGGCCCTGACGGCCAGTTCATCCCCAGGGGAAAGTGTGTGCTGTAATTTTCCCCGCCGCAACCAAAAGTTGCGCCCCAGTTGGTGGCTGCAACCGGCAGAATCCGCTATGCTGATGCCATCAACGGGGCTCCATCCCGGCCCCGACACAAGGAGGAATCTGTTTCATGTATCCCGCGTATAGAACTGCCGCTGTAGGCGGCGTCGCACTGCTGATCTCCCTGGTCCTGGCAGTGCTGTTCGCCATACTGCTCTGGTATGTGTTCCGGGCACTGCGGAAGTATCTCAGGGAGGCCCCTGCCCGGGAGGAGAGCGCCGCCATCAAGCGCTCCCTTGGCGAGGTGCTGAAGGCTCACCGGACCCGGTGCCAGATGACTCAGGAGTTTGTGGCGGAGTCCCTGGGAGTGAGCCGCCAGGCCGTCTCCAAGTGGGAGAACGGCGAGTCTGACCCCAGCACCGTGAATCTCCTGGCTTTGGCAAAACTCTACGGCGTGTCTGCTGACGAGCTGCTGCGGGAGGTGCAATAGCATCTGAAAAAGCTGAAAACCGCCCCGGTCCGCATAAGCGGATCGGGGCGGTTCGTATTTGACGCAGGTATCAATCCACATCCCGCACCACGGTGGGGGCAGGCTCGTCCAAACAGCCAGGGTCCTGAAGGATACCCCGGAGGTAGCGCAGGGCGGAGGCAAAGTAGAAGCCGTCGCAGATGCGCTCATCGGTGACCACGGTGTAGTCCATGTATTTGCGGGCCACCACCTTCCCGTCCGAAGACAGCTCGTTCACCCGGTACTTCTTCCCAAGGGACACGAAGACCGGCACATTGCCGAAGTCGTAGAGGTGGTGGTAGATGGGCGGGATGCCCAGGGAGGCCATGGAGGTGATGTACAGCGAGCCGTGGAAGGGGCTCAGCCGGGTCAGGGCCCGGGGCAGGCACCCGAAGTAATCCAGCAGGTTCAAAAGCCACACCACAAACTTCAGCAGCACCCCGGGAATCAGGTTGAAAGCCTTGGCCAGATTGTCGAAGTTAGTGCTGTCCGCCGGAGCGTTCTTTACCGCCTCCACCTTCTCCTGGATCTTCCGGTAGACCGTCTCAGCGGTGTCCGTGGGCTGGAGGTCGATCTTCAGTACCGTGTCCGGAGATTCCGCCTTCATCTCCGGCTTGATGGTGAGAGACACTTCAATCTCCGGGCGGCTGTACACCCGCTGGCCGGAGACAAAGCGGTTGATGCCGGGGTACTGGGCCACACACCGGGCGTAGGCCGCCAGCACCACGTGGAGCATGCCAAACCCTTGAAGCCCCTCACGGCGCTTGGCACGGATATACTCGTCTGCGGCGGCACAGTCCAAGGTATCCCGGATGAAGTTCTGGGAGGTGTTCCGGGTAACCATGATGTAGGGGGAGACGGCGAAGATCGGGCTCAGGCTCCTAAGCCGCCGCCCGTCATTGCGATCCCCCCAGGTAGGCGTCCAGTCCTCCGCCTCTCGCCGCTCCATGGCCACTACGGTCAGCAGCAGGGCCGCCATGGTCATCAGCACTGTCAGCTCTGCTAAAAAGTGCCACCAGAAGGGCCGTCCCGGCAGGATGGGTGTGGTATACAGCTCCAGAAACGCCTGGTTTACCGCGTCCTCCACCACAATGTGATAGGCCAGGGCCGCGCCGATCAGGGTGCCGAAGATCCACTTGGTCAGTCCCCGACTCACGGTCAGGAAGTACAGCCCGGCTACCGCCAGATACAGCACCCAGCACAGCACCCGGTGTACTGGAGAAAAGCCCCCCGCCTTCACTGCAAAGAACACGCACCCCATCAGCACCGGCACGGCGGTGCGGTAGAGACGGTCGGCGGCGTTAGTAAAGAGCATCACAGCAAAGAGTAGCCCCGCGCATATGGGCAGCGCTCCCTGGACCCACAGCTCCCCCGCCGTGGCCCGGACGCCGGTGTAGTAGACGATCCGTACCGCCGCTCCGCACAGCATCAGAAAGGCTGCCGCCAGGACAGCGAAATTTGTTTTTTTAATCGCATAATATGTCTTTTTCATACCACAAAACAACCGTTTCCTGTGTATTGATATGACTAATTATACCATTCCTCTGCAAAAAAGCAAGAAAAAGGTCCCCACAAGAGTGTGGGGACCTTCTCTATTCCATCAATTGTCCGGAACCTTTATTCCACCACGATGCCGTTCTCGGCAAAGGCCTTCAGCAGCAGGTCCATGTCGCTGGGGATGGAGATGGGCTCGCCGCAGGCCTTGATGGCGTTGGCCACATCCTTGAGGCCGTTGCCGGTGACCACGCTGACCACGGTGGCGTCGGCGGGGATCTTCCCCTGCTCACAGAGCTTCTTGAGGCCCGCAGCGCCGGTGACACCGGCAGGCTCACCAAACACGCCGCAGGTCCGGCCCAGAAGCTTCTGGGCCGCCATGATCTCCTCGTCGCTGACATTCACCGTCAGGCCATTGGACTCCCGGATGGCCATGAGAGCCTTATCTGCGTTCCGGGGCACACCCACAGCAATGGAGTCCGCCAGAGTATTCTCCTCCATAGGATGCCAGGGCTCCCCGGTCTCGATGGCCCGGTTCAGGGGGCAGCAGCCCTCCGCCTGGGCGGAGATCAGACGGGGCAGTCTCTCGATGAAGCCGATGGCGTAGAGATCCTTGAGGCCCTTCCAGAGGCCGGCGATGGTGCAGCCGTCGCCCACGGAAATGCCAATGTAGTCTGGAGCTTTCCAGTCCAGCTGCTCCATGATCTCCAGGGCCACCGTCTTCTTTCCCTCGGAGAGGTAGGGGTTGATGGCCGCGTTGCGGTTATACCAGCCCCACTTGTCGATGGCCTGCTTGCTCAGCTCGAAGGTCTCCTCGTAGCTGCCCTGGACGGAGATGACGGTGGCACCAAAGGTCATCAGCTGAGCCACCTTCCCCTTAGGGGCACGGGAGGGCACGAAGATGTAAGTTTTCAGCCCCGCGGCGGCGGCGTTGCCCGCCAGAGAGGAGGCAGCGTTGCCGGTGGAGGAGCAGGCGATAACCTTGGCTCCCGCTTCCCGTGCCTTGGCCACAGCCATGGCACTGGCACGGTCCTTGAGACTGGCGGTGGGGTTGATGCCGTCGTCCTTCACATAGAGCTTTTTAATCCCCAGCTGTTTGGCCAAAATGTCTGCCTCGTATAGAGGGCTCCAGCCCACCCGCAGGGGGGTGTTGGGGGTGTCCTCCTCCACAGGGAGCAGCTCCCGGTAGCGCCACATGGAGTTGTCCCGGCGCGCTGCCAACTTCTCTTTGGTGAGGACGGTTTTAATATAATCGTAGTCGTAGATGATGTCCAGGATGCCGCCGCACTGGCAGTTGGTCAGGTTAGGCGTAGCCTCGTAGATCTTGCCGCACTTGACACACTGGGCGTACTTGACGTTTCTCATCTTCTTCTCCTTATTGTCGGTGATGGTTGGTTTTCCGAAGGGACCGGTAACTGCCCTGATCGGTCAAAATCTCATGATATGCTAACAGGGCGGGGCTTTTCAGCCCCGCCCTGAGGCGTTGTGGGAATCTCTATAAATTTTACAGATTCTTCAGCAGACCGGTGGCCTCGTTGAACTCGTTGATGAGCTCATCCAGCTCGTCGTTCTGGGCGTGGACCGCATCCCAGGTGTTCTTGGTGTCGTACCACAGGTCGTTGAGCTCGTGGAAGTCCTTGCCCTGCTGCTCCACCCAGGTGTAGTACTTCAGGTTGTGGACACGCTTGCGGTCGGCGTAGGTCAGCTCCTGCATGCTGTCGGTCTTCACACCCAGCATGTGGACGTTGTGGTCCAGAGCGGCCTCGTGGATGTTGTAGGCGCCGTGCATCTCATTGAGCTCGGTGATACGGCTCTGGTACATGGCGGCGGAGTCGGTGAGGACAGTGGCCACCACGTCGTTCTCGGTGAGCTCATAGTACTTGGCCATCTTGATGCAGCAGAGCACATTGGCGATACCGCTGATGCCCAACCAGGTCAGCTTCTCGATCATCTCGTCGTCCAGGCCCAGCTGCTCCTTGAGGTACTTCTGGCCGTCGGGGGTGTTGAACAGGCGCAGCAGACGCTGGCTGTCCTCGTCGTCGATGTCGATAACCATGTCGGTATTCTTTACATTGTGGATCCAGGGGATGTGCTTATCGCCGATGCCCTCGATGCGGTGGCCGCCGAAGCCGTTCTCCAGAATGGTGGGGCACTGCAGAGCCTCGCCCACCGCCAGCTTCAGGTGGGGATAGCGATCCTTCAGCAGGTCGCCCGCGGCCATGGTGCCGGCGGAGCCGGAGGTGAAGCAGGCGCCGGCAAAGTTGTCGCCGGGGCGCTTGATGGCCTCAAACAGGTCGGCCAGGGCATAGCCGGTGACGTTGTAGTGCCAGAGGGTGTTGCCCATCTCCTCAAACTGGTTGAAGATCATCATGCTGGGATCCTTGCGCAGCTCCCAGGTCTTGTCGAAGATCTCCTTGACGTTGGACTCGCAGCCGGGGGTGGCGATGACCTGGCCGGC
>CALXGE010000052.1 GCA_944387775.1 uncultured Oscillospiraceae bacterium
GCCCGCAGCAAAAGGGCGCGGCGCATGATCATGCGCCGCGCCCTTTTATATAATGATGTCGCGTCTCAGACCTTCCGGCGCTGCAGGGCATCCCGCAGCCGGTCCAGAGCCTTGCGGAGAACCCAGGTGGGACAGGCCAGGTTAATGCGCTCAAAGCCCTCGCCTCCGGTGCCGAAGATATACCCCTCGTCAGTGAACCACAGGGCCTCCTCCTGCATGAACTTCTCCAGAGCCTTGGCATCCATGCCCAAAGCCCGGCAGTCCAGCCACTGGAGATAGGTGCCCTCCAGCTCCACCGGCTTCACGCCCGGCAGAAAAGCCCTGGCATAAGTCTCCACCAGCGTCCGGTTCTCCCGCAGCACGGCCAGCAGCTGCTCCAGCCAGTCCTCACATTCCCGGTAGGCGGTCTCACAGGCCTGATACCCCAACATATTGCAGCCGTGGATCCCCAGCCGGTTCCGGACAGCCAGCAGTTTCTCCCGCAGCTTCTTATTGGGGATAATGATATTGGCGGTCTGGAGCCCCGCCAGGTTGAAGGTCTTGCTGGGGGCGGTGCAGATCACACAGTTCTGGGCTGCCGCTTCCGACAGGGTAGCAAACACCGTGTGGTGCCGCTCCCCCAGGATCAGGTCGAAGTGGATCTCGTCAGAGAGGACCAGCACCCCCTTCTCCAGACAGATGGCGCTGAGCTTCTCCAGCTCCTCCCGGCTCCACACCCGGCCCACCGGGTTGTGAGGGCTGCTGAAGAGGAGGACCTTTCCCTCCTCCGCCACCTGAGCGAAACGGTCAAAGTCCATCTCATAGTGTCCATCCTTCTCCAGCAGGAGGCACTCCAGCACCTGCCGGCCGTTTTCCCGGATGGCGCTGTAGAAGGGGTAATACACCGGCGGAAATACAATGACCTTGTCCCCCGGCTCCGTATACGCCTGGACCATGTGGCACAGGGCAGGCACCACTCCCGGGGAGGGAACCACCCACTCCCGGTCGATCTTCCAGTTGTGACGGCGGGCCATCCAGTCCGACAAGGCGGCATAATAGCTGTCAGTGGGCTGGGTATAACCCAGGATCATTGTCTCCAGGTAGTGGGAGAGATGCTCTGCGATCTCCGGTGGATTGACAAATTCCATATCCGCCACGGACAGAGGTATCACCTCCGGCGGAAGGCCCTGGCGAAGCTTCTGCATGGCCCCCCACTTGCTGGAGCCCACAGCGATCCGGGGACGAAGGGTAGTAAAATCGTAGTTCATAGTGGGCATACCTCCTGATTCATTCTGTATACCAAGATTCTGCCACATGGAGACAAATTTTTCAACAGCTGTCTCTCTCATTTCCAATCCGCTGCACGCAAAAAACGCAGCCTAAAAAATAGGCTGCGCTTTTGTGCATTCTCTGTCAGGCCAAAAACTTCCCCTTACAGAGCAAAATTGCCGTTTACAAACACCGGCACCTCTCTGCCGTCCCGGGTGTAGCCGGTGATGGTCAGGTCCGCGGTACCCACCATAAAGTCCACATGGGTGATGGAGTCGTTGAGACCGGCGGAACGCAGTTCCTCCTTGGTCATCTTCTCACCGCCCCGGATGCACTCGGCGTAGGCCTCGCCAAAGGCCAGGTGGCAGGAGGCATTCTCGTCAAAGAGGGTGTTGTAGTAGAGGAGCCTCTGGTTGCTGATGGGGCTGTCGTAGGGCACCAGAGCTACCTCGCCCAGCCGGGCGGCTCCCTCGTCCAGGGAGATAGCGGCCTTGAGGTTCTCCTCCCCTGCGTCGGCGTGAGCCTCCACGATTTTTCCGTCCTTCAAGGTAAAGCGGATACCGGTGATGATATTGCCGTCATGGACCAGGGGCATGGAGGCGCACACCACGCCGTCCACCCCATCCCGGAGAGGCGCGGTGAAGATCTCCTCCGTGGGGATATTGGCCACGAACCGCTGTCCGGTTCCTGCAGCACCGTCGCCGCCGGACCACAGATGCCCCTCCGGCAGGCGGATCGTGAGGTCGGTACCCAGACTGTTGGTATAGTGGAGCCGCTCCAGATTCAGGTCGTTGAGCTTCTTCACCAGTGCCTGCAAAGTATCCACATGGGCACGCCAACGCTCCACAGCTTTGCCATCGCCGCTGATGCGGACCGCCTCAAAGATGGCGTCCCACAGCTTTTCCATGGCCTCCTGCTCACCGCAGCCCGGGAAGGCCTTGACCGCCCAGCTGGGGATGGGAATGGACGCCACGCACCAGGGGAAACTGTTGTTCATCTGCATGCGCTGGAAATCCTCCAGCGCAGCACTGCCGGCACGCTGCTGGCGGACCAGTCGGTTTGGATCCACACCCTTGAGGTTTTCCGGGTCTGTGGCAGAGATGCTCAGATAGGCCGCACCCGCTCTGGCATAGCCGTTGAGAAACTGGGCTTGCCACTGGGGATAGGCGTCAAAGACCTCGTCCGCCGCCCGGAGGTACTTCATCCGGTTGAGGGCGTCGTCCCGCCAGTTCATGACCACCTCCCGGCAGCCCACGTCATAGGCAGCCTCAGCGCACAGCCGGGCAAACCAGGCGCACTCCACCGGGCAGGCAATGATCAGATCCTGGCCCTTTTGTACATTCAGCCCCACCTCGATGAGCAGGCGGGCATACTCCTGAAATTTCACATTATGATCCATATATTGTCTCCTTTTGCAATCAACGCTTTTTCCACAGGCCGGGGAAAACCAGCAGCAGCAGCGGCATGATCTCCAGACGGCCCAGCAGCATATTCAGGCTGAGGACAATCTTGCTCACAGCGGAGAGCATGCTGAAGTTGGACGTGGGGCCCAGGATATCAAAGGCAGGACCCACGTTACTAATACAAGTGAGGGATGCGGTAAAAGCAGCAGTAAAGCCCACATCATCCCAGGCCACCACCAGGGTACCTACCAGCAGCAGCAGGATATAGGCGAAGAAAAACAGAGTGATCCCGGACAGGATAGGCTCCTCCACCCGCTCTCCGTCGCAGCGGATAGTCTTCACTGACCGGGGGTGAAGGATCCGCTGGATCTCCCGGTGGAGGTTCTTGAACAGCAATACCACCCGGATCTGTTTGATACCGCCGGCGGTAGACCCCGCACAGGCACCGGCAAACATTACCAGCACCAGCACAGTCTGGGCAAAAGTGGGCCAGAGGACATAGTCATAGGTCATATAACCGGTGGTGGTCATCAGTGTCACCACTTGGAAGGTGGCATCGGTAATGGTCTCGGCGTTCAGGGCCCAACCGGCGTGGACTACCAGATTCAGTACGATGAGGGCCGAGGCAGCCACCGCCATGATGGTGTAGGAGCGCAGCTCCTCGCTCTGGAACACCGCCTTAAAGTTCCGGCGCACCGCATAGAACAACAGCGCAAAGTTGATACCGGAGAGGAACATGAAAACAATGATGATCCAGTCGATAAGCATGCTGTCATAGGCGGCGATGCTGGCGTTGCGCACGGAGAAGCCGCCGGTGGAGATGGTGGTGAAGGAGTGGGTCAGAGCCTCGTACCAGCTCATCCCCGCCAGACGCAGACAGATGGTCTCCGCTGCGGTAAGGCCGATATAAATAATATAGAGAATCTTGGCCGTATCTCCCAGGCGGGGTGTGAGCTTGCTTTTAATGGGACCCGGAGACTCCGCCCGCATGAGGTAGACACTGCCCTCTCCCAGCTTGGGGATCAGCGCCAGAGCCAGCACCAGAACGCCCACGCCGCCCATCCACTGGGTCTGTGCGCGCCAGAAGAGCACACCGGTGGGAAGGCCCTCAATTTGGGTGAGCACCGTTGCACCGGTGGTGGTGAATCCGGATACCGTCTCGAACACGGCGTCAATATAGTTGGGGATCACCCCGGAGAATACATAGGGCAGGGCACCGAAAAGGGACAGCACAATCCAGCCCAGGCCCACGGTGGCAAAGCCGTCCCGGGCCTGCATCTTGATTCCCTTCCGGGGCAGCAGCGTCAAGAGCTGTCCTACCAGCAGCGTAATAGCCGCCGCCAGCAGGAAATCCGGACCATCGCCCGTTCCGCAGACAAAGCCAATGACAGCGGAGGGCAGCATCAGCACCGCCTCCACCCGAAGCACCAGGCCAAGGATATGAAATACCAGCTTACTGTTCATCTCGTCTCCCCGGCCTTATGCCAAAATATCGTCCAGCTCATGGAGGAAGAAACTCTTGGCCATAACAATGACCCGGTCCCCCGCATGGATGGAGGTATTTCCGTCAGGGATGATGGTCTTGCCCTCCCGGACAATGGCTGCCACCAGCATGCCATCCTTCAGGCGCAGATCCTTGAGGGGCTTGTTCAGAAAGCTGGTGGACGATACGGCGGTAAACTCCACCGCCTCGATGGCGCCGCCCAAAAGCTTGTACAGATGCTCCACGGCGCTGCCCTCGCTGCTGGCAATGGCTCGTACATAGGCGGAGATCTGATTGGTGGTGATCTCCTTGGGGCTGATGATGCTGTCCACGCCAAACTCCCGCATCATCTCTATGTAGTTGAGCCGGTTCATTTTGGCAATCACCTTGGATACTCCTGCCCGCTGGGCGCTCATAGCCATGAGCAGGTTCTCCTCGTCCCGGTTGGTCAGGGCGATAAATGCGTCGGTATTGAGGAGGTTCTCCGTCTCGATTACCGCGCTGTCGGTGCCGTCGCCCTGGATGATCATGGTATCCGGCAGCTTGTCCGCCAGAGCCAGGCACTTCGCCTCATCCTGCTCCACAATGCGGACCTTCATGCCCACCTTCTCTACCGCCCAGGTGAGATAGGTGGCAATTTTGCTGCCGCCCAGGACGGTGATGTGGCGGATTCCACTGCCGCTGCGGCCCAGGGAGGCAAAAAAGCGGGCGGTCTCCTGCTGGCTGCCGATGACATACACCTTGTCCCCGATCTGGGGAACAAAGGCGCCGTTGGGGACAAATACCTCCTCCCCCCGGATGGCCGCGCACATGAGCACGCCGTTGGGGTGGCGGCGGTTATACTCCCAAAGGGGTATGCCCGCCATGCCGTCGCTCTCCAGGAGGGGAAAGCCGATCATCTCCACCAGGCCCCGGGCAAAGGCCTCCACGCTGAAAGCTGCCGGTACCCGCAGCAGCCGGGAGATCTCCTGGGCCGCCGCATATTCCGGGTTGATGATCATGCTCACGCCGATCTCCCGCTTGAGGAGATTGGCCTCCTTAAAATACTCCGGGCTGCGAACCCGGGCCACGGTGTGCTTGGCGCCCAGCTTCTTGGCAATGAGGCAGCAGACGATGTTCAGCTCGTCGGAGCCCGTCACTGCCACCACCAGGTCTGTGGTGCGGACACCTGCCTCCAGCAGCACCTGAATGGAGGCGCCGCTTCCCTCCTTACAGAGGATATCCAGCACCCCGTCGGCATTGCGCAGCGCGTCGGCATTTTTGTCGATAAGGATCAGGTCATGATCTTCACCGTCCCCGCTCAGCTGCTGGGCCAGGGTATATCCCACCTTACCATTGCCTATGATGATGATCTTCATATGCTCTCTCTGTGCTCCTTATGAGGAAGTCTCTCCTTTTTCCATCTTACCGGTCCGCCGCAGTGGATCTCCCCGCAGGGACATGAGGGTATCGTTGATCTCCGCGCCCATGATCAGCACTGTGGCCGTAAGGTACAGCCAGATCATCAGCACCACCATGGTTCCCAGAGTTCCATATATCAAAGAATAGTTGGCAAAATTCTCCACATAAAAGGAATAGGCCGCCGACAGAGCCATCCATGCCGCAAGGGACGTGATCACTCCGGGCACCACATTCCGTCCCGGCTGCCGGGTATCCTGGGCCATGGCATAGAGAAGGCCCACCGCACCGAAAACCACTACAGCCAGCAGAGGGAATCTCAGAAAATCCCACAGCTCAATAAACGCCAGCGGCAACGTGATATATCTGCCCACAAAGGTCAGCATGCGCTGGCTCACCGTAGCCAGGGCCAGTGTCACAGCAATGGTCACCATCAGAAATACCGTATAGAGCAGCACCTTAAAGCGATAGACCAAATGATTCCCCGGTCGGGGCAAATGATAGGCCCGACGCACCGCCCGCATCAGGCAGTCCGCCGCCCGCATAGGAAAATAGATGGAGAAAATCAGGCCGAACCACAGCATGGCAGCGCTGGAGGTTCGGGATGCGTATTCAAGATAGGCTTCTGCTACATCCAGCACCTCCGCAGGAAGCAGAGGCTGCAAGGCCCCCAGTATCTCGGACACATCCAGATTCAAAAGGCCCAGCAGGCTACTGAGAAAAATCAGAAACGGAAACAACGTAAAAAGCAAATAATAGGCCAGCGCAGCGCTCTGCCGTCCCACATCGTGGTGAAAATAGCGCCGCAGACACCCGGTCACAAATCTGCCCGGCCAGCTGTCCGCCACAGGCTTAATCCATTTCAGCGCTACCCCTCCTTTCAGCGCCGGATGTTTCCTCCGGCAACAGAAGCAGTGTACCACAAAAGTGCCGTCTCAGGCGTCTCTTTCTGTCGGATCTGTTCAGCTGTTGACCACATTCACCGGCTCGCCCCTCAGGAATGCCCGCAGGTTCTCCACCGCGATGTCCATAAGCCGGGCCCGGGTCTCCCGGGGGGCCCAGCTGATATGGGGCGTAATGATACAGTTCTTCGCCGTCAGCAGCGGACTGTCCGCCGACAGAGGCTCCGTGTCCGCCACATCCACCCCGGCGGCCCCAAGGCGGCCACAGTTCAGGGCATCCGCCACATCCTGCTCTACGATCAGAGGTCCCCGGCTGTTGTTGATGAGGATGGCCCCATCCTTCATTTTGGCAATGGCCTTCCGGTCGATCAGACCCCGGGTCTCCGGCGTCAGGGGGCAGTGAAGAGACACCACATCAGAGCGCTCCAGCAGCTCCTCCAAAGTGACCCACTCCGCCGGGGCAGACCCAGCGGGCCAGGGATGGGGACCATTGGCCACCACCTTCATGCCGAGGGCTGCCGCGATGTCGCCCACAGCCCGGCCGATGCGGCCATAGCCCACAATGCCCATGGTTTTCCCCTCCAGCTCAATGAGGGGGCTGTTCCAGAAGCAGTAGTCCGGGCACCGGCTCCAGGCACCGTCGTGGACCGCCTGGTCGTGGAGGCCCACATGGTGGCAGATCTCCAGCAGCAGGGCAATGGCAAACTGGGCCACCGCCCGGGTGCCGTAAGACGGCACATTGCATACCCGGATCCCCCGCTGCCGAGCCGCGTCTGTATCCACCACGTTGTAGCCCGTGGCCAGAACACCGATGTACTGCAAACTTTCACTGCCGTTGATAACGGTCCGCGACAGAGGAGTCTTGTTGGTAAGCACAACCTCCGCTCCGGCGATGCGGCGGGCGATCTCCCTCTCATCTGTCAGAGGGGTGCGGTCATATACCGCGATCTCTCCCAGGGCGGCAAAGCCCTCCCAGCTGAGGTCACCGGGGTTGAGGCAGTAGCCGTCCAGCACCACGATCTTCATGGCAGTCCTCCTATAGTCCCGGGGCAGGCCCTGCCCGGCGGTTTTCCCGCCGTTGACACCGTCCCATTCCCCATGCTTCTTAATACGATTTTAATATTGTATACCAAATCTGGGGCCGACGCAAGGGGGCGCACTTCTTTCTTCCCCTGGCCCCTCATTCTTTCCGGATTTTTCACAGGGGGAGCCGTAAACGACTCCCCCTGTACACTATTTTTCTCCGTTACCGGTGCGATTGGGTAGCTCTTCAAGGGAGGCAAACGTATACCCCATATTCTCCCATTTTGTCAACAGCTCGTCCAGAATTTCCGCATTGGTGCGGGAGGTGGAGTGGAGCAACACGATGGCCCCATCGTGGATCCGGGGAATCAGCTTGGAGAATGCCTCCTCCGCTGAGGGCTGATTGTCGGTGTACCAGTCCACGTAGGCGAGGCTCCAGAACACCGTCCGGTAGCCCAGGGCTTGGGCCTGTTTGAGGTTCTCCACGCTGTATTTCCCCTGGGGCGGGCGGTAGAACCGGCTCATCTCCTGCCCGGTGGTCTCCCGGTACAGAGCCTCCAGAGAGGTAAGCTCCTCAGAAAAGGCCTCCTGCTCCGCGATGGCGGACATGTCCGGGTGGTGGTAGGTGTGGTTGCCCACGATGTGCCCCTCCGCCGCCATCCGCCGGACAATGTCCGGTGCAGACTCCACCATGTGGCCCACTACAAAGAAGGCGGCCGGGGCATTGTGCTTCTTCAGCACATCCAGGATCTGTTCCGTGTAGCCGTTCTCATAGCCGCAGTCAAAGGTAAGGTAAATTACCTTTTTCTCTGTATCGCCCACATAGCAGGCACCGTACGTCGCCAGCTCGTCGATCCCCGCATTGCCCACCGGCGTCTCTCCCTCTGTCTGAAAGGACAGCCCCCAGTTATCCACCGACGCCGGCACCGCCGCACCGCCGGAGGTGGGAGCTGTCGTATCCCCGGGCATGCAGGCAGTAAGGGCCGCCAGGCACAGCCCCAGCGCCGTCGCCTGATACCATTTGATTATTTTCATGGTTTACGCTCCTTCCGGTAATCTCCCTGCCAGCATGCGCAGACTGTGCCTCTCTTATGCGTACCTGGAACTGAAGCACCGGAAATTTTCTTCTTTACCGCAAATTTCCAAAAAAAGGCTATACCCCAGCGGATAAAAAATGGTATAGTAAAGGAGCTATACCCGCGCGGCGGGATCGAACCGTTCCCGGCCGCGGAAAGGACCCGATATGAACGAGAGAAATCTGACTGCCGCCGTACTGGCGGAGGTAAAAAAGAGTATTGTAGGCAAGGAAAGTGTCCTGGCAAAGGTGATGGTGGCTATTCTGGCCCGGGGACACATTCTGCTGGAGGACATCCCCGGTGTAGGCAAGACCACCATGGCGCTGGCCTTCGCCAAGGCCATGGATCTGCGCTTTTCCCGGATGCAGTTCACACCCGATGTACTGCCTTCGGATGTCACTGGCTTTTCCATTTACAATAAGGCCACCGGCAAGCTGGAGTATCAGCCCGGAGCCATCTTCTGCAACCTGTTTCTGGCCGACGAGCTCAACCGTGCTACCAGCCGCACCCAGTCCGCTCTGCTGGAGGCCATGGAGGAGGGGCAGGTCACCGTGGACGGCGTAAGCCACCCCGTACCTCAGCCCTTCCTGGTCATCGCCACCCAAAATCCCGCCGGCGCCGCCGGCACCCAGCTGCTGCCGGACTCCCAGCTGGACCGGTTTCTCCTGCGGCTGTCCATCGGCTACCCCGCCCCGGCAGATGAGCTGGAGCTGCTGCGCCGCCGCCAGTACAGCCAGGCTATGGAGCCGGTGCGGCAGGTCCTCAGCCGGGACCAGCTTGCCCATCTGCGGGAGATGGTGGACAACATCCACATCAGCGATGAGGTACTGCAGTACATTGTCCGTCTGATAAATGCTACCCGAACCCACCCCCAGTTGGCCCAGGGGGCCAGTCCCCGGGCTACCCTGGCGGTGGCGGCGGCCAGTCGGGCCGCAGCCTTCCTCCGGGGACGGGACTACGTGATCCCGGAGGACGTTCAGTGCATCTGGCGGGACGTCATCGCCCACCGGCTGATTCCCATTACCGGCTCAGAGGGGACCATTACCGGCGGCACCGTAGCAGCAGAGATCCTAAAAGCGGTGAATCCGCCCCGCATCCGGTAAGCGCCATGTTCTTTCGAAGAATCGTCTATCTGCTGGTGCTTCTCAGCGCCCTGCTTGCGCAGCTCTTTGACGTAGGGTATCTGGTGCACTATCTATTTATTCTGATACTGGTCCTGCCCCTGGCGGGACTGGCACTGAGCCTGCCCGCCATGCTGGGCTGTAGGCCCAAGCTGCTCACCCGGAATTCCCAGGTCCAGCGAGGCAGCAGAGTCTCCTGGTTCCTTACCCTGGACAACCGCTTCCCCCTGCCTCTGGCCAGAGTATCCTGCTGTTTTCAGGTCAGAGAATTCATGTCCGGCGAAACAAGGAGCTTCCGGAAGTCGGAAACGGAGGTCTTCCCAGGACTGGTCCTGCCGCTGCAGCTGGCCACCCGGCACTGCGGGCGGTTGGAATGTCGGGTGCAGCGGATCTGGGTGTACGACTGTCTGGGGCTGTTTGCCCTGCCGGTAAAGCCCCCCGCTCCTACCTCTGTTCTGGTGGGACCCGTTCCGGTACAGACCGACACTGTCGCCATCCCGGAACAGAAGGGCGCCGTCCTTCCGGCCCCCAAGGGTCGTTCCCGTGTGGGGGAGGATTACGACCTCCGGGACTACCACCCCGGCGACAGCGTCCGCTCTATCCACTGGAAACTCTCCGCCAAGCGGGATCAGCTCATTGTGCGGGAACTGCTGGCCGCCCGACGGCCTCTGCCGGTATTGATTTTTGACCATCTGGGACCCCCGGAGGAGCTGGATGGGATCATTGACCGGGTTGCAGGTCTTTCTCTATTCTTTCAGCGGCGTGGTCAGCCCCATGAGATCCGGTGGGCCCATCCGGTAAACGGCCATGCCCACCGCTTTGTCATCGAGGACGCTCCCACCTGGCAGCAATGCCTTACCGCCATTCTGTCCGACCCAGCTCCGGACCAGGGACATTCCCTGCTGGAGCAGCCGGTACGCCCTGTTGGGGAGGATCCCATCTTTCCCATCCGTATACGACGGGAGGAGGATTGCCATGGAAATCCGTGATGGCCGTCGCTGGCTCTCTGTTCTCCTCCCATCCGCTGTAAACTTTGCTGTCATCGCCCTGATGCTGGGCGGATGGCTCTTCTCCCTCCAGACCATCTGTGACGTTACCGCAAATGGCGGTATCCTTTTCATCTGCTCTGTCCTGCTGGCTCTGGTGTCTGCCACACTGTTCGCGCTGCCTGCAATGCCCCGGCGAATTGGGATCGGTTTTCTGATTCTGGGGGCAGCGCTGACTTTGTGGCGATGGGAGCCCCTGCTCCCCGGCCTGCAGGAGCTTCTCTCCCGCGTCAGCACGCCTCTCTCCACCCTCTTCCCCGCTCTGGCCCTGCCCCAGACGGACGCCTCTGCTTCTGAGCTTTTCCCCTATGTTCTCTTTCTGGCAGCACTGATGGCCTTGATGCTGGGCTTCTTCACCTGGGCCCGGTGCTGGTGGGCAGCCATGGCAGTGTGCTTTCTTCCCTTCCTGCCCTCTGTACTGGCGGGGACGATGCCCTCCTGGCCGGGATTCCTGGCTATGCTGGCAGGCTGTCTCACCCTGCTGTTTACCGCACTGTACCCGCCGGAGGACCTCCGCTCTCTGGGATGGGGCCGCCTTACCTCCCTGGCTATGTCGGCTCTGCTGCTGCTCCTTCTTGCAGTAGCGCTTCCCCAGGAGAGCTATGAATATCCCAAGTGGACCAAAAACGCCCGGAATATGCTTATGAATGCCGCCAATGACGGGCTGGACAACGTCATGGACTGGGAGATCCCCACGGATCTGCCCTTTGGTAGTGGGGACTCCGGCGCCGCTGCGTCCAGTGCGGAGGAAGTGGACCTCACCACCGTGGGTCCCCGCAGCTTCACCGGCCGCACCATGCTGCAGGTGGAGGGAACCGAAGCGGGTCGGGTCTACCTCCGGGGCAGCTCCTCGTCGGTATATACCGGCACAAGCTGGGAACCTCTTCCGGAAGATGCCTACCTGGAGCTGACAGAAACGGATATTGCCATCGATCCCGCCCAAGGCCTTCTCTATCCCCAGCTGTACTGTATGAGCGAAATGGCTTCTCTTACCATCCGTCATGCTGCCGCATCCGATACCCTTGCCTATTTCCCCTATCAGCCTACACGGGATACGGTTATGGAGATCCTCACCCCCGTGCGGGACGCCTATCTGACCCGGCAGACAGGGCAAAGCAGCTATACGCTTCCCTATCTGCCCGACATTGTTCCCCGGGAATCGGTTCAGCAGGATGCATCAGAGGAGTATACCTACCGCCCCTTCGTCTACCATTACTATCTGGACGTGCCGGAGGAGACCGCTCGGCTGCTGGCTCCTCTTTCCTCCCGGCTGCCGGAGATGGACGTGCAGGCCCCGGAGGACTTGTCGGAAAATTACCGTTATGCGGTGACCACCGCCCTCCAGACCGCCCGGCTGCTGGGAGAATTAGCCGTATATGATCTCAATACCCCTGCCATGGCGGAGGGAGAGGACTTTGTTGCCCATTTTCTGGAGGAAGGACGGGGGTACTGTGTCCATTTCGCCACCACCGCCGTACTGCTGCTGCGGATGAATGGGATTCCCGCCCGGTATGTCAGTGGATACACTGCGGATATCACCCCCGGTGAGGTGGTGGACGTTCCCGACTATGCCGCCCATGCCTGGGTGGAAATTTACCTGGACGGCTACGGCTGGTATCCTGTGGAGGTCACTCCCGGAGGCGGCGAGACTGGTGCAGAGCTGCCCGGTACGGAGGAATCCCTGCCGCCGGATGAAACTGATCCCAACGACCAAACGCAGAATGATACCCCTGCTGTTCCCACCCAGCCCTGGGAGAGCGATCCCAGTTCTGACAAGGACACCGACAACCCCACAGAAAATTCCGATTCCGACGGCACTGTCCCTGAGGAGAAAGAGCCGCTGAATCTCCGGTGGCTGCTGATCCCCGGGAGCATCCTCCTCCTGGCGGGATTGGCGTGGGGGCTGGAACGATTGGCCCGGTCCTACCGCCGCAAGGAGGAAACCAAGCCCGATACCAACGCCTCCGCTCTGGCCGCCTACCGCCGCTACCGCCGCCTGCTGACTCTGGGCGCAGCAGAGGACCTCGTTCTGGAGGAATTGGGCCGAAAGGCCAAATTCAGCCAGCACACTTTGACAGAAGAGGAGCGGCACCTGTGTTGGCAGCGGCTGTCTGACGCGGGACTGGAGTCCAGTGAACTTCCCCGGTGGAAGCGACTGGTCCTGAAAGTGCTCGTCCGGTACTGATCGCCTATGGCCGTTTTCTCTCCTGTTCACGAACCTAAAAAGGAGCCGCCGGAAAATTTCCGGCGGCTCCTTTGCTGCTCTGTCTCAGATTTTACTCCATCAAGGCCAGGATATCTTCCTTGGAGCGGCCTCCCACTTCCCGGCGGACCAGATCTCCGTTCTTGAATACCATCAGGGTGGGAATACTCATCACCCGGAACTGGCGTGCCAACTCCGGCTGCTCGTCCACGTTGACCTTTCCTACCTTGATGCCCGGCTGCTCGTCCGCAATCTCATCAATGGTGGGGGCAAGCGCCTGACAAGGACCGCACCAGCTGGCCCAAAAATCCACCAGAACCGGCTTGTCAGATAAGATAACCTCCTGGTGGAAGTTTTCACTCGTCAAAACGACATACGACATATGCTATACTCCTTTCCGGTAAAGCCCACGGGTTCCTATTGAGTATACCCAATTTTTTAAAAAACCGCAATCCCTTTTGGATAGATCTGGTCAGCGCAGGGAAAGAAATCCAGGAAAGCCCTTGCATACCCATCCCAATTTTGCGGATACTAACCATGTTTTCCAAGAAAAGCACGGGAGGAATCAACAATGAAAGCAACCGGAATCGTGCGCCGCATCGACGACCTGGGCCGGGTAGTCATCCCTAAGGAGATCCGGCGCACCATGCGTATCCGCGAGGGCGACCCGTCGCTGACTACATTGGAGCCGTGGCAGAAATTCTGCGTTGGAATGCTGGATCTGGCAAAACGGGG
>CALXGE010000053.1 GCA_944387775.1 uncultured Oscillospiraceae bacterium
TAGACGCCCTCCATCCCTTCCACCTTCAGGGTGAAGGAGTTGCCCGCGGCCTTCAGCGTCACATCGGAGTGGCTGGCACGTACCTCTTTCTTATCTTCTTCTGCATCATTCTCATCCGCGCCGTCTGTTGTCTCTTCGTCCTTGGCGTCGTCCGTTTCATTCTCTTCCTTGTCAGCAGTATCCTGGTCCTCCTCGTCAGGGACCTCAGGCTTCGCTGCTTCATCCTCTGTGTTATTTGTCTCACTGTCCTCAGGCTGCTGCACCTCGTTCTGGCTCACATCGTTCTCGTTTCCGCCATTATTGCCGCTGCCCTTGCAGGCAGACACCGTAAACAGCATGGCCAGTGCCAGCAAAAGCACCATCAATTTTTTCATGCAATTATTTCCTCCAGAATCATTTTTCCTTCATCTTCGGCCATCACTGACCCAGGAATACGGCATCCGCATCCCGGATGAAGTTCTCTACGCTGTAACAGACGAAAATTTCGTCGATATTGTTCCCTTCTGCATACACAGCAACAGGCGTCCGATAATAGCGCAGATCCAGCAGGTGGATCTCGCTGTAGTATTGCGTCAGAAACGGCGCCAGGGAGTCGCTGTAGCTGTCCCGGACCACCAGCAGGGTCTTGTCGGTAGCCGCGTTGGGATTGCGGACGATATAGAGGGGATTATTCCCTCCCATGAAAGAGGAATACTTGTCCTTCTCACTGAGGAAGCTGTCCACATACAGCCCATGGGTCTCCCCACCTACCACATCCTCCACGGTGATCCCCTCGCTGGAGATATACCGCTCCATGGTGTCCGGCTGGATCCAGTGGACACCAGAGGTGGAATAAAGAGTACCCAGGAAATCCTCAGATACGGTCTCTCCCTCCCCCAGGGGCTCCGGCTCCACACCTAGGGCCTCCATAAGGGCTGTATAACCATAGTAGGCCCCCAGGCTGGTCCAGTGGTGGTCGGTACGGTAGTAGATGGCCTCGTCGCTGTGTTCGCTGAGAGCACCCAAAATGTCTACATAGATAGCACCGGTATCCTTGGCGGACTCAATATAGGCAATCTGGTCGTAGGAGGGGGCTCCCTCCGGCAGCTTATCCCGCCAAATCTCCGCAGCGGTGGGAATCAGCCCCAGATACACAGGAATGTCGGTCTTTTCCACCAGCTGGGCAATATACTGCAGGTTCTTCTCTGCCCGGCTGTCGTCGTAGACCTTGGAGATCAGCGTGTCTCCACAGAGGTAGACATTGTTGAATTCCCGACGGCCCAGAAGGTACTCATAGCCGGTCTTGATGCCGATCCACTGGTCCCGGAAGGGAAACTGATCTTCCAGATAAGTCTCAATGTCGGCAGTGTAGGAGCCGTCCTTGAGAGCGGACCAGCTGAAGGTGGGAAATTGCGCCAGATTCCGGTTCTCCACCGGGGAGAAGGTCCGGTCCGGCAGCAGAAGATGCAGGATGCCAAATCCACCGATAAACAGGCAGAAGATGGCCGCTGTCACACGCTGCATAGTCTTATTCATCTCTCAGGCACCTCCTTAGAAGCGGAAATAGAGAAAGGGGTTGTAGCTGGCATCCACCAGAGAGGCGGTGCACAGCACCAGAGACACCAGCACCAGCACCGGCGTTGCCACGGACTGCACCTTCTCCGGCAGACGCAGATACAGCTTTCGGCCCACCGGAAGGGCGGCAAATACCAGGATCACCAGCAGCGGCAGGTAGCTCCACAGCTGGTACAGGGTGAAGGCATCCACCAAGGAACCGCCGCCAAAGCACACCAGCAGGTAGCGTCCCAACTGACCCATATCCTCAATGGCGAAGAGACCCCAGCCCACCAGCACCACGATCATAGCGTACAAATGCTGTACCGGAGCAGGAAGCTTGGCAAGTCCCTTTCCCCAGAAGAGCCGCTCTCCCAGCATAAACAGGGCGTAGTAGAGGCCCCAGAGGAGGAAGTTCCACCCGGCCCCGTGCCAGATGCCAGTGAGGAGCCACACGACGAGGATGTTCCGGATCCACTTGGGCTTGCTCACCCGGTTGCCCCCCAGGGGGAAGTAGACATATTCCCGGAACCAGTTGGTCAGAGAGATGTGCCAGCGCTTCCAGAACTCCACTACCGATTTGGAGATATAGGGGTAGTTGAAGTTCTCAATGAACTCAAAGCCGAACATCCGCCCCAGGCCGATGGCCATATCACTGTAGCCGGAGAAGTCGAAGTAAATCTGGAAGGCATAGGCCATAAGGCCCAGCCAACCGCCCAGCACGGTCAGCTCCGCTGTGTCGGTAGCCAGGAACACGTCCCACAGCTTACCCACGGCGTTAGCCAACAGCACCTTCTTAGCAAGGCCCACACAGAAGCGCTGGATACCGGAGACAAACTTCTCCAGATCCTCCCGACGGCACTGGAGCTGCTCCGCCACAGACTTATACTGGATGATAGGCCCGGCGATGAGCTGAGGGAAGAGGGTAACGAAAGTGCCAAATGTGACGATATTGCGCTGTACCGGGGTGTCCTTCCGATAGACGTCAATGGTGTAGCTCATGGTCTGGAAGGTGTAGAAGGAGATACCGATAGGCATGGACACGCCCAGAAGCGGGATGTTCCATCCGGTGACCGCGTTGAGGCTCCCCGCCAGAAAGTCGTAATACTTGAAGGTCACCAGGATCAGGAGGTTAAAGAATACGGAGGAGGCTACGGCCATACGGGCCTTCCGGTCGTTGTCCCGCCAGCGCTCCACCAGCATGCCGTGGATATAGTCCACAGCGATGGAGAGGAACATGATGACGATATATACCGGCTCTCCCCAGCCGTAGAAAAAGAGGCTGGCGATGAGCAGCACCAGGTTTCTCAGTTTTAATGGCGTCAGCTTGTAGATCAGCAGCGTGACCACCAGGTAGAAAAACAGAAAGGGCAGACCGGAGAAAACCATAGGCCGCCTCCTTTCAATCAGATTTCATAAGATCGCCGCGGCGTATATACGCCGCGGCGTGTCATAGCCTCGACAGGCGGGATCGTATCAGGCAAACAGGGCGTTAAAAGCATCCACGGCGGCAGTCTGATCCTCACCAGCTACGATCAGGGCCACCACATTGCCGTCCTGGATCACGCTGGCGTTCTCCCAGGCCTCGACAGTGGCAGGATACATGGCTCCGCCCTTGATCTGGCTGTCCACCCGGCTCTGGAAAATGGTCTTGATCGCCTGGGCATCAGCCTCGCTCTCTGCCTCTACCAGGGCCATCTCAAAAGCCACGGCGGAGATGCCTGCCATCTGCAGCACGCTCTGCTTGAGGGTGTATTCGCTCAGGCCCGGATAAGCAGCCTCCAGCATGTCGCCCTCAATGGCCATCATCATGGGGGCGTTGTCACCCAGAGAAGCCATGAAGTCATCATAGTACTGCTGCAGGTCGGGAGCGGGCTTTCCGCTCTGTCCGTCATTGGTGCCTCCGCAGGCAATCAGGGCAAATACCAGGGTCACGGTCAAAATGGCCGATACAATTCTTTTCATCATACAGGATACTCCTTTTAATTGGTCTTGTTTTGTCTTGCCCGGCTGCCCGGGTCTGCTTATTAGACGGTTGACCAATAGAATTGTTCCCAGTATTTTACGAAAAAATTTTGATTTATAAAAATCTTAAAATTCAGGAAAGTTTGGTGATGTGGGCCCCGGCGGTGCGGAGCATCAGCTTCTTGGTACCCGCCGTATCAAAGGCCACCTCCACCAGAGCATCGTTGCCCATGGGCCGCAGGGACAGCACCATTCCCTCGCCAAAGGTCCGGTGGCTGATGCGGTCCCCCTTCTGGAGCTGGAGCAGCGGCGCGCCCTTGGGGGCTGAGGCTCCGGTAAAGCCAGCGGCAGCGGAGAAATCCCGCCGGGGCGCAGCCGTGCTGCGGTAGGAACGGAGCGCCGAGGCCTCCGCTCTCCCCTGCTGGCCGAAGGTGTGGCCGGTGAAGGAGCTGCCATAGCTCACATCCTCGTCCCAGTCGCTGCGGGCGGTGCGAGGCTCCTGCTTGCCCTGCCACTCCAAGGTCTCCGAGGGGATCTCCTCCAGGAAGCGGCTGGGCATATTGTTGGTGGTGCGGCCGTAGAGCATACGCTGGCGGGCAGTAGTCAAGGTGAGATGCCGGCGGGCACGGGTCATGGCCACATAGCACAGCCGCCGCTCCTCCTCCATCTCCTCGCTCTCCCCCGCCGCCCGGCCGCTGGGGAACATCCCTTCCTCCATGCCCACTACGTACACGTCGGGGAACTCCAGGCCCTTGGCGCTGTGCATGGTCATGAGGGATACGCAGTTATCGTCCTCTGCGGTATCATCCAGGTCGGTGTAGAGGGCCACCGTGTCCAGGAAGCCCGCCAGTGAGCTGTTCTCCGGGTCGCTGTCCAGGAAGCCCAGAATGCTGGAGCGCAGCTCCTGTACGTTCTCGATGCGGCCCCGGCTCTCCATGTCGTTCTTCTCCTCCAAAGCCCGGATATACTTGGTCTTTTCACACACCAGGTCATAGAAATCCGGCAGGGGCATGGTCTCCTCCATCTGCCGCAGCTCGTCCAGCATCAGAGCAAAAGCTGTGAGCTTGCCTGCAGCGGCCTTGAGCTCCGGGTAGCTCCCCGCCATGGCGATCACCTGGTAGAGGCTTCGTCCATCTCGCTGGACCAGGTCCCCTGCCTTCTCCAGTGTGGTGGGGCCGATGCCCCGGGCGGGAACATTGATGATCCGCCGCAACCGCAGGTCATCAGAGGGGTTATTGATGACGCAGAGATAAGCCAGCATGTCCTTGACCTCCGCACGATCAAAGAACTTCATGCCGCCGTAGACCCGGTAGGGCACGCCGTTGCGCTTGAGGGCCATTTCCAAAGCGTTGGATTGGGCGTTCATACGGTAAAGAATGGCGCTGTCCTTCCAGCTGGATCCTGCACCGTAGGACTCCATGATCTTCCCCGCCACAAAGTTGGCCTCATCACTCTCGTTAAACACCGTCCGCACCAGCACCTTATCCCCCGGGCCGCTCTCGGTCCAGAGGGTCTTGCCCTTGCGCCCGGTGTTGTTGCGGATGACGCCGTTAGCGGCGTCCAGGATGTTCTGAGTGGATCGGTAGTTTTGCTCCAGGCGGATGGTCCGGCAGTGGGCATACTGCTCCTCGAAGCTGAGGATATTCTCGATATTGGCTCCCCGGAAGCGGTAGATGGACTGGTCGTCGTCGCCCACCACGCAGATATTCTCCCGGCCTCCGGCCAAAAGCCGTGCAAGGAGGTACTGGAGGTGGTTGGTATCCTGGTACTCGTCGATGAGGACATAGCGGAACTTCTGCTGGTAGTGGGTCCGCACCTCCTCATCTTTTTGGAGCAGATGGACCGTGTGGAGGATGATGTCATCGAAGTCCAGGGCGTTTGCCTCCCGGAGCCGCCGGTCATAGCCGGCATAGATCTCTGCGATCCGGGGCATCCGCCAGTCGTGGGCGGTGCGGGCCTCCCGGGCAAAGTCCTCCGGAGACTGGTCCTTGTCCTTGGCATTGCTGATGATAGCCAGAACGGACCGGGGCTGGAAGTCCTTGTCGCTGAGGCTCATATCCTTAAGAATGTCCTTGATGACCCGCTTGCTGTCGTCACTGTCGTATATGGTAAAGTCATTGGTGAAGCCGCCGCCCAGGCGCTCCATGTCCCGGCGGAGGATCCGCACGCAGGCGCTGTGGAAGGTGGCGGCCCAGATGTCATTGGCGGCAGGGCCGCACATCCGCTCCAGCCGCTCCTTCAGTTCCCCGGCGGCCTTGTTGGTAAAGGTAATAGCGATCACCGACCAGGGGGCGGCGGGCTCCACGGCGCACAGCTGCCGGGCTCTGCGCCAGTCCTCCGGGGAGGGCTGCGCCGGAAAGGTCTCCAGAAAGCGGAGATCCTCCTCTGTAGCCATAGGAGGCACTTCATCCGTATCGCTGCCCCGACCAAAGGTGAGAAGGTTGTCCACCCGATTGATCAGCACCGTGGTCTTACCGCTGCCGGCTCCCGCCAGCACCAGAAGAGGTCCCTCGGTAGCCAGTACCGCTTCCCGCTGCTGTGTATTCATCCGGGCGTAGCGCCGGGCAATCACGGCCCGGCGGGCCCGTCTATAGCGTTCCTTGAATTCCTGTGTCATAGCTCCACCCTGTTTCTCTCAAATTTCGCGGCTTTCATTGTACCCCAAATCCGCTGTCGGGTCAACGTGAAAAGTCTCCGTCTGGTTTTCCCAGGTTGTTTTTTCTCCCGTACGGTGGTATACTGCGGTAGAAATCAAAGAAACCGCGAGGTATGGAATATGATCTATTTCCGCAACGATTACAGCACCGGGGCCCATCCTGCAGTGCTGGAAGCCCTGGTACGTGAAAACAGTGTACGCAGCCCCGGCTACGGCTGCGATCCTCTCTGCGAAACAGCGGCGGACACCATCCGCGCCCTGTGTGCCGCGCCGGTGGCCGACGTCCACTTTCTGGTGGGCGGCACCCAGGTGAACGCCACCGCCATTGCCGCCTTCCTGCGCCCCTATGAGGCGGTTATCGCCGCCGAGAGCGGCCATGTCTGCGTCCATGAGGCCGGCGCCATCGAGCACGGCGGCCACAAGGTTATCGCCTGCCCCACTCCTAACGGTAAGCTGACGCCGGAGATCCTGAATGCGGTGTGTGCCGCCCACAGCACGGAGCACATGGTGGCCCCCCGCCTCGTCTACATCTCCAACACCACCGAAGTGGGTACTGTCTACCGCCTGGAGGAGCTGCGTCGGCTCCGCGCTGCTTGTGACCAGCTGGGGCTTCTCCTCTACTGCGACGGTGCCCGGCTGGGCGCTGCCATTACCGCTGAGGGGTCCGACGCAGGCTTTGCCGACTACGCCGCAGTGTGCGACGCCTTCACCATCGGCGGTACCAAAAACGGCCTTCTCTTCGGAGAGGCCCTGGTGATCGCCAATCCCGCCCTCCAGCCTGCCTTCCGCTTCTATATGAAGCAGCAGGGGGCCGTTCTGGCCAAGGGCTGGCTCCTGGGCGTGCAGTTTTCTGCTCTTCTTAAGGACGATCTCTATTTGAAGCTGGCTGCCGTCTCCAACCGCATGGCCGCCATTCTGGCCAAGGGACTGGTCGAATTGGGCATGCCGCCCCGCTTTACCCCGGAGAGCAACATGATTTTCCTGGCACTGCCCAAGGAAACAGCAAAGGCCCTGGAGTCGTCTGTAGCCTTTGAGTATCAGGGGGATCTGGACCAGAGTACCGTGTGTATCCGTCTGGTCGCCGGCTGGTACAACACCGAGGAGGACGTAGCGGCCCTTCTGGCTCTTCTGAAGGAGACACAGCTATGACAGAGCTGGAGAAGTACCAGGCCTTTCACCAGCACATCCGCCAGCGGAAGGCGGAGATTCCCGCTGAGCTGGAGGCTCTCCGGCAAGCCGGGAAAAGCAAGACCGTCCAGTTCCGGGAGCTCCTGGCGGAGAAACTCACAGTAGAGATGATCCTGACCCAGTTGCGCTACGCAGGACTGGAGGAATAAAGTGAATCAGCGGGGCCGCTCTTAAACGAGCGGCCCCGCTGATTTGTTACAGATACCATTACTGCTACCTTTTCTGTATCTCCGGCAGGGCCTCCAGAAAGGCTTCCAGCTCCTGGAAGGTTCCATGGCGGAATCCATCGATGGGCCTGTTCTCCGGATTCTCCAAATAGTCCGTCACCAGGAAGCCCTCCATCCCGGTCTCCAGAGCGGACATATCATCCACCGGATTGTTGCCCACCATCAGGCATTCCCCCGGCTGCCCGCCGATATGGGTGAGAATATCCTGGAAATACGCCGGGTTAGGCTTACTGTGGCGGCTATTTTCGTAGGAAGTAATGTAATCAAAATCCTGTGTGCACAATCCCACCCATCTCATCCGGGTCTCTACCGCCACAGCGGGAAACACCGGGTTGGTGGCGAGGATCAGACTGTACCCCTTCTTCCTGAGTTTTTCCACAAGCGGTCGCCGATCTGCCTGGCAGCGCAGCACCTTCCGCACAGCATCAAACTCGTTCTGGTAGAAATCCTCCAGATTGCTCTCCAGAGCCAGAGCCTGGACCCCCAGTGCCTGAGTAAATATTTCCCAGAACACCTGACGATTCGTAAACTGCCCGTCGTTGCGGATCATGGCCCCGGTTCCTTTCCAAAGAGCCTTTGTCAGTTTCTCTCCATCATAGCCCATAGGCACCAAGCGGTGAAGCAGGGTCTCAAAATAGGTCTGAATAAATTCATCCTGAACAAAGGGAAGCAAGGTCCCGTCCAGGTCAAACAAAATGGTTGTCAGCATAGCATATCTCCTCGCGGGTAACATTTCTCTGTAGTATACCAAAAAAAGAAAGATTTGGCAAGGGAAGCCCCCCTGCGTTGCTCTTTCAGATCAGTGGCATAAAAAGCGGGGAACGCCAGCGCGTCCCCCGCCCAATTCCTCAAAAGCTTTCTCCAAAATCGGTCACCAGAGTTCCTGCACTTACTGCATGGCCCGGTAGCCTGTTACCGGGGCATGACCATTGTGGGCAATAGCATGCCACTTTCTGGTGTCCCGGAATAGGGAAATGATCTGCAGCGGCAGCCAGGAGGCCATAAATACCGGAAAGAGCAGGATCGTCCTGGTCATTCCCTGGAGTCCGTAGCCTCCCAGCAGGCACAGCAACACACTTAGTCCCACACCGCCTACATAGTAGAGTCCCACCGTACAGGCAGCTACCACCGCCGTTACCTCCTCACCGGAGGCCAAGCTGGACAGCAGCCCACCCAGCAACAGCAGAGCGGAAATTGCCTGGGTAAACGGTGCCATGAGAAACATGCTGATATCCCAGCGCAGCCACGGTTTTGGACAGTCTGCGGACCAAAGTCGCCTCAGCTCCTGTTTCCCCACCTGCATCACGCCGCTGCACCAGCGCTTGCGTTGGCGAAGGGACAGCATGAAACTATTGGGCTCCTCATCGTAATTCACCGCATCAGGGACCCACCATACTCTGTAGCCGATCCGGGCACACTGGGCGGCAAACTCTGCATCCTCGGCGATGGTGGAGGTGTTCCATCCCCCCATCTCCTCCAGTACCTCCCGGCAGACGGCAAAGCCGCTGCCGACCAGCTTGGCGGAGAGACCGCAGACCGCTCTCGGACGGTTCCAGATCAGATCAAAGCAGGTATTATAGAGGCCATAGCATCCGGCCACACCGCTGGCGGTGGGATTACCTGCCCGGGTCCGGGTCTTGAGAACTTTCGCCCCGGCAGCAATGGCATCGTTGACACGGGCAAGATAGTCCCGCTCCAGTACGTTGTCCGCATCAAAAACCACAAAGGCGTCATAGTCCAGAGGCAGCAGCTGCTCAAAGGCCTCGTGAAGAGCGCCGCCTTTGCTGGATACAGGGCCCACGCAGTGGATAATCCGTGCCCCGGCAGCCACTGCCGCAGCCTCGGTAAAATCGGTACAGTTATTGGGCACTACGTAGATGTCCCGCAGGGACGCAGGGTAGTCCTGGGTGAGAACGCTGTGGACCAGATTTCCGATGACCGCCTCCTCGTTCCGGGCAGCCACCACCACGGCAAATTTGGTCCGGGGGGCAGTACGGGGATATTTCCTTCGCCGGCACAGTGTAAATACTGCCACCGCGGCAAAATACAGGGTAAAAAGCTTCAGAGACAGGGACAGGATAAAGAGCAAATCATCCATGGTCTACCTCCCGTGTTTACCTTGCGTCCGTTAGTCGTCATCACAGCTTTCCAGCCAGAGGCGATATGGCTATGACTACAGGGCGTCGTTCTTGCCCAGCATCATAGCATATCTTTTTTAAGTTGCAAGCGCCGAATTTTTAAAGATTATTTAAGGGAGAATCTTAATCCTCCCTTAAAAAACTGGCCCCTTTTTTCTTAATGCAGAATGTGCTAAAATATAAAAGAAAGGTGGGAGATGCTCAGTATGGCCAACATTCTGATCTGTGACGACGAGCGGGATATTGTAGCCGCTCTAAAAATCTATCTCTCCTCGGAGGGTTATACCCTCTACGAGGCATATACCGGCCGTGAAGCCCTGGAAATTGTGCGCAAGCACGACATCCATCTTATTTTGATGGACATCATGATGCCGGAGATGGACGGCATTGCCGCCACCGCCAAGCTTCGCGAAGAATACAACATCCCCATTATCCTCCTCACCGCCAAAAGCGAGGATACGGATAAGGTTCTGGGCCTGAACATCGGCGCCGACGATTACATTACCAAGCCCTTTAACCCTATTGAGGTTCTGGCAAGAGTTCGCTCTCAGCTGCGGCGATATACTTCTCTGGGCGGTATGGAGCAGCGGCCCAGCAAGCTGGTCATCGGCGGCATTGTCCTCGACGACGATACCAAGACCGTCACCGTGGACGGTGAGCCGGTCAGCCTGACCCCCATCGAATACAACATCCTGCTGCTGCTCATGCGGCACCCCGGTCGGGTCTACTCCTCCGCTCAGATCTATGAGCAGGTGTGGAACGAGGCTGCCTTTGGTTCCGAAGGTGCGGTGGCAGTCCACATCCGGCACCTGCGCGAGAAGCTGGAAATCACCCCCTCTGAGCCCCGATACCTGAAGGTGGTCTGGGGCCTGGGTTACAAGATGGAGCCCAACAACTGACGGATCACAAAGCGAACAAAGGAGGTTGCTCAATGAAAAAATTGATTGCTGCACTGGTGTTTTTGTCCCTGCTGGCAGCCGGACTGTGGGGCATTCTCAACTGGAAGGCCTATTACGATGCGTGACTTGCGAAGAAGTCTGCCGGCAAAAATAGGCGCTATGGTTCTGGCCACCCTTCTGGCCGCCGGAGCCGTGCTGTGCTATATTGCCACAGTGGCTGTCTGGAATGGGTTCGGCACAGCCCCCTCCTACTATGATGACGTTCTCTGCCGGGAAGTCATGACGGACGCCATGTACAACGCTCTGTACCTGGTAACGGAGCCAGACAGTTCCATGCAGCCGGAGTACGCCTACCGGCAGGAGATTCAGTTTGCCGGCTTTGCCTATGAGGTCTACTACGGCGACCCTGCCAACGGTATACTGCTGGGCTCCGGCGGACAGCGGGAAGGCGCCGCAGTAGGCCGCGAGGCCACCATCACGGTGGAAACCACCACCCTGCCCCTCTCCTCCGACGCCTTCGGCAGTGGTGAGGCCGGCGAAGAAGAACTCACCGCCCTGCCGGATGAGACCGCGGGCTATTATACAGTTGTAGGCCGACTGTATCTGGATTTGCCTTCCTATGGTAATTTCCATCTATCCCAACTTCTCTACAGTATCATTCATCCCATCTCCGGTGCGTCTACTGTACTCTTTGGCTTATCCTGCTTAGGCACGCTGCTGTGCCTCATTTTCCTGCTCTGTGCCGCAGGTCATCGCACCGGCGCAGAGGGCCTTGTCCCCAACTGGCAGGATCGCATCCCTCTGGAGCTCTATTTCATCGGCGATGCTGTGCTGCTTTACATCACGCTGGTCATGGCAGACAGCATTCTCAGCTCCGGCGGCAGCGTATACGATGGAGAATTTCTGGGTCGGATGGGAGGCGCATTCCTCTGCGTCCTGATGGGCTGGGTAATTCTCCTGGCTGCCCTGATGACCATCGCAACCCGTCTCAAGTTGGGGAAGTGGTGGCGCAATTCCCTGTGCTACCTGCTGCTGCGGTTCCTCTTCTCCTGCTGTCATAAAATTTGGAGAGCTGTGGGAGAGTTCTTTCAGATTCTCCCGGTGGCTTGGCGGGCAGTGGTGCTGGTGGGCGGCATTCTGGCAGCCCAGACATTTCTGACCCTGGCCATGTTCATCAGCTACTACAATAACGGCCTCTTCTTTTTGGTGACGCTGGTATTGGATGTGCTGGTGATTATGGGAACGGCCTGTTTGTGCCGCCAGCTTCAGCAGATCCGGGATATGGGGGCCGCCCTGGCCGCCGGAAACCTGGAGGCCAAGATTGACACCCGTAAAATGGCCCGGGACATCAAACGTCATGCGGAGAATCTCAACGCCATCGGCACCGGCATGACCAAAGCAGTGGAGCAGAGAATGAAATCCGAGCGTTTGAAGACTGAGCTCATTACCAATGTCTCCCACGACATCAAAACTCCGCTCACCTCCATCGTCAACTACGTAGACCTGCTGGAAAAGGAGGATCTGCCGGAGAAAGCCACTGAATATCTGGCAGTTCTGGATCGGCAGTCCAAGCGGCTGAAGAAGCTGACAGAAGACCTTGTGGAAGCCAGCAAAGCATCCACTGGCAACGTAGCAGTGCGGCTGACCCCCATTCTGGTCAATGAAATCGTTCACCAGGCCATTGGCGACTATGACGAGCGCCTGACCGCAGGGAAACTGGAGGTGGTGGTCAGCACCTACGAGGGAAACCTCATCGCCCTAGCGGATGGGCGGCTTCTCTGGCGGGTACTGGATAACCTCTTGAGTAACGTGTGCAAGTACGCCTTGGCAGGTACCCGGGTATACATTGACCTCATTTCCCGGAATGACCGGGTGGTGGTATCTATGAAAAATATCTCCCGGGATCCCCTGAATGTCAACGCCGACGAGCTCATGGAGCGCTTCGTCCGGGGAGATTCCTCCCGGCATACCGAAGGCAGTGGCCTTGGACTGAACATTGCCAAGAGTCTTATGGAGCTTATGGGCGGCACCTTTGCCTTAAGCGTGGATGGAGACCTGTTCAAAGCGGAGCTGACTCTCCGCCAGGTACCGGACTCCATTCCCAGCGGCCCCGAAGCATAACCTCTCTATTTGTTGCGCCCTCCCGGAATGGGGAGGGCGCTTTCTGTTAAATGGCCAGGTGCAATAAAAATCAGGCCCAGGGCGAACACCCCGGGCCTGACATATTGCGCTTTTCAATTACTTGTTGCCGCCCACCATGGAAGCGATCTCGGCAGCGAAGTCATCCTGCTTCTTCTCAATGCCCTCGCCCTTCTCAAAGCGAACAGCATCCTTGAAGGTGACAGTGCCGCCCAGCTCCTTGGCGGAGGAGGCAATATACTTCTCCACGGTCATGGTGTTGTCCTTGACAAACTCCTGCTGGAGCAGGCAGTTCTCAGCATAGAACTTGTTGAGCTTACCAACAACAATGTTCTCCTTGACCTTGTCAGGCTTGTTGGCCATCTTAGGATCATTGGCCATCTGAGCCAGCATGATCTTCTTCTCCTCATCCAGCCCGTCC
>CALXGE010000054.1 GCA_944387775.1 uncultured Oscillospiraceae bacterium
CAATTTTACAGGGCTCCAGGATTCGAACGATTCGATTTTTAGGAGGCGACCGCTCTATCCAACTGAGCTACGGGGGCTTATACAGAAAATATTCAATTTTACAGGGCTCCAGGATTCGAACGATTCGATTTTTAGGAGGCGGTCGCTCTATACGACTGAGCTACAGGGGCATATAAATTTTTATGCAAAAATTATTTTAAAATGTGTGCCCCAAAACATGGGAAAAAGGCATGCTGTGCTGCGCCATAGGTGCTAACCTAAGCATTATATCTGACCTTTGCCACCTTGTCAACTCGCTGCTGCCGCTAGCGAGCGGCGTTGACAGAGCCCTTTTTGCGGTTATAGCGGTCTTTGCCGGTAATATTTTCGCAAATTGTGGAAAAATTGTTGACAATATAGGTTGAAAACGGGAAATAATTGTAATACAATAAGCAAGTTGAAAATTTGGCCACATGGCAAAAATCATGCTGATGGGCCTTTCTGGAGCGGAACGTCCCAGGCGACGTCCTGCTGGAGGATAAACGAATCTGCCGCACGCCTTTTCAGCGGGGTATCTGCGGCGCAGGGGAGATATGTGTATGAAGAATGAGAAGCTGAGAAATATTGCCATTATTGCCCACGTCGACCACGGCAAGACCACCCTGGTGGATGAGATGCTCAAGCAGGGCGGCATCTACCGGGAGAATCAGGCCACTGTGGAGCGGGTCATGGACTCCAACGATCTGGAGCGGGAGCGCGGCATCACCATCCTCGCCAAGAACACCGCCGTCCACTACAAGGGTGTAAAGATCAACATCGTGGACACCCCGGGCCACGCCGACTTCGGCGGCGAGGTGGAGCGAATTCTGAAGATGGTCAACGGCGTCATCCTGCTGGTGGACGCCGCCGAGGGCCCCATGCCCCAGACCCGTTTCGTCCTCTCCAAGGCCCTGGAGCTGGGCCACAAGGTCATCGTGGTGGTCAACAAGATCGACCGCCCCGACCAGCGGATCCACGAGGTCATGGATGAGGTGCTGGAGCTGCTGCTGGACCTGAACGCCACTGATGAGCAGTTTGAGTCCCCCACCCTGTTCTGCTCCGGTCGTCAGGGTACCGCCTCCTATGACCCCGATCAGCCGGGCACCGACCTCACCCCCCTCTTCGAGACCATCGTCAACTATATCCCCGCCCCCGAGGCGGACACCGATCAGCCCTTCCAGATGCTGGTCAGCGCCATCGACTACAACGAGTTTGTGGGCCGTATTGCCATCGGCCGTATCGAGCGGGGCACCGTGAAGCAGAACCAGGAGATCGCGGTTTGCAACTTCCACAACCCCGACGCTCCCGCTAAGAAGGCCAAGGCCACCGCCCTCTACCAGTTTGACGGCCTGGGCAAGGTGCCCGTCACCGAGGCCGACGCCGGCAACATCATTGCCATGAGCGGTATCGGCGAGATCACTATCGGCGACACCATCTGCGCCCCCGAGGCCATTGAACCCATCGAGTTTGTGAAGATCTCCGCCCCCACCATCGAGATGACCTTCTCCGTCAACGACTCTCCCTTTGCCGGCCGTGAGGGCAAGTTTGTCACCTCCCGCCAGATCCGGGACCGGCTGTTCCGGGAGACCCTGAAGGACGTGTCCCTGCGGGTCACCGAGACGGACTCCACCGACGCCTTCAACGTGGCTGGCCGGGGCGAGATGTCCCTCTCCATCCTCATTGAGACCATGCGCCGGGAGGGCTACGAGTTCCAGGTCTCCCCGCCCCGTGTCCTGTACCAGGAGATCGACGGCGTCCGCTGCGAGCCCATTGAGCGGCTGGTAGTGGATGTGCCCTCTGACAGTGTGGGTGCCGTCATCGAGAAGCTGGGCAGCCGTAAGGCGGACATGCTGGAGATGACTCCTGTGGGAGACCGCATGAAGATCGAGTTCCTGGTGCCCTCCCGGGGCCTCTTCGGCTACCGCAACGAGTTCCTTACCGACACCCGGGGCGAGGGCATCATGGCCTCCGTGTTTGACAGCTACGCCCCCTTCAAGGGTGAGCTCAGCCGCCGGAATACCGGTTCCCTCATCGCCTTTGAGACCGGCGAGTCCATCACCTATGGCCTCTTCAATGCCCAGGAGCGCGGCGCCCTGTTCATCGGCGCTGGTGTGCCTGTCTACGGCGGTATGGTGGTGGGTGTTTCCCCCAAGCAGGAGGATATCCCTGTCAACGTCTGCAAGAAGAAGCAGCTGACCAACATGCGGGCCAGCGGCAGCGATGAAGCCCTGCGTCTGGTGCCTCCCCGGAACCTGAGCCTGGAGCAGTGCCTGGAGTTCCTGGCGGACGACGAGCTGCTGGAGGTCACCCCCAAGAGCCTCAGAATCCGCAAGCGGATCCTGGATCACGAGAAGCGTATGAAAGCCCTCAAGGGCGGCAAGAAATAAAGAAGATCCCTGCGAAAGCAGAAAATCCCCCGGACCCGCAGGTCCGGGGGATTTTTTCATACAGATTAGGTAGTCTTGGTGTGTTCCTCCAGGGCAGCACCACAGTGGGGGCAGCAGTCGTCATCCCCGAAGAAGGGGATTCGTTTGCCACAGCTAGGGCAGCGGACATATCGCCGGATAAACCACACCACAGCGGCTGTCTCCAGTAACAGAAGCGCCGGAGCGGCCAGCAGGGAAATCACAGCGTGGTCGATCCTCACCGCCAAAAGGCCAAAACAGCAAGGGCCCGCAACGATCAGCAGGGAACAGGCTAGCTTGGCCCGCACGCCCGCCAGCGGGCGGCCACGGGTGAAAAAGAGGAACAGACCCACCAGCAGTATCCCCAGCACAAAGGTCAGAATCCCTCTGGCCAGCGGAGGGATGGGGAGGGCAGCGTAGGACAGTACGGCCGCTGCCAGCGCAGCCAGGAGAAACCATCTGAATGTTGTTTTCATAGGACACCTCCACAACACAGCAAATCAACCTATGTGAGAGAATTTCCTACTTAAAGTATAGTATATGTCCTGAATCTGTCAATACTGCAAACTATTTCGGCAGTTACAGCCGACCGTACATCTTGGTATACTGGCGAATTTTCTTGGCCAAATTCATAGAGGCCTCGCCGGGGAGGAGCCGCCACTGCCAGTTGCCAACGGCAGAACCGGGAGCATTCATCCGTCCCTCGGCGCCCAGGCCCAGGTAGTCCTGCATCTGGGTCACGAAGGTGTCCGCCACACTGCTCATGCCGCCCCGGATCACGCCCCAGTTGAACCCCTCCTCCTCGTTGAGGCCCAGGTAGTGCCGGGCGTAGGTGATATCGGCGGGGTCGGCGGTAGTCCGCCACTGCATGACGGTCTCATTGTCGTGAGTGCCCACGTAGCATACACAGTTTCGCTCGTAGGTGTGGGGCAGATAATTGCTGGGCTCCCGGCTGTCGAAGGCGAACTCCAGCACCTTCATGCCGGGAAGGCCGGAATCGGCGAGAAGCTTGTGGACCTCCGGCGTCAAAAAGCCCAGGTCCTCGGCAATAAAGCTGATACCGTGGAACCAGCTGGTGAGGACACCCACCAGGTCCATGCCGGGTCCCTTCCGCCAGCGGCCGTTCCGGGCGGTTTTGTCCCCGTAGGGCACCGCCCAGTAGCTCTCCAGGCCCCGGAAGTGGTCGATGCGGATCACGTCGAAGAGGCGGGTGGCGCCCTCCACCCGGCGGATCCACCAGCCAAAGCCGTCCCTCTTCATGGCGTCGTAGTCGTAGAGGGGGTTGCCCCACAGCTGGCCGTCGGCGGTGAAGTAGTCCGGCGGCACCCCGGAGACCTCCGTAGGCACGTGGTCCTCCCCCAGCTGGAAGAACTCCGGCTCCGCCCACAGGTCGGCGGAGTCCATAGCCACGTAGATGGGCAGGTCGCCGATGATCTTGATGCCCAGGTGGTGGATATACTCCCGCAGGGCGGTCCATTGGCGGTAGAAGAGGAACTGGAGGTAGCTGTAGAAATCCACGTCCTCCTGGAGCTCCCGGGTGTAGCGCTCCACCGCCTCCGGCTTTCGCAGCCGGATATCCTCGTCGGGCCAATCCAGCCAGCACTTCATGTCGAAATGGCGCTTTACCGCCATATAGAGAGCGTAGTTGGGGAGCCAGGGATTCTCCTTCCGGAAGGTGTCAACTGCCTCCTTGTCCCGGGAAAAGCCTTTCTGAAAGGCCTTGCGGAGGACGGCAAACCGGGACTCATAGATCTTTCCGTAATCCACATAGCGAGGCTCGGTGCCCCAGTTTATACCTTCCAGATCATCACGATCCAGGAGGCCGTCTTCCGCCAGCAGGTCCAGATCAATGAAGTAGGGGTTGCCGGCGAAGGTGGAAAAACTCTGGTAGGGGCTGTCGCCATAGCTGGTGGGGCCCAGGGGCAGAAGCTGCCAGTACTTCTGGCCGGCGGCATGGAGGAAATCGGCAAAGGCGTAGGCCTCCCTGCCCAGAGTGCCGATGCCATAGGGGGAGGGAAGGGAGGAAATAGAGAGCAGGATTCCGCTGCTGCGATCCATAGGGATCATCCTTTCTGTAACGACTTGCCTTTGATAGTAGCTGTCGTTTTGCGGTTTGTCAAGAAAGCGGCAAAGAGAAAGATAGGATTTTGTCAGATTGACCAAAGTGTCGTCGGAATGCCGGTGTCCCACGGTGGATTGCCGATTGACCGCCGAACGGTTTTCTGGTATAATAAGGCTAACTACAGCCAAAAATAAATGGAGGATGCGCAACATGAAAGAGATTATTTCCACCCAGGCGGCTCCCGCAGCTCTCGGCCCCTATTCCCAGGGCGTGGGTGCCGGCGGTATTGTCATTACCTCCGGTCAGATTGCTCTGGATCCCGCCACCGGGAACTTTGTGGAGGGCGGCATTGCCGAGCAGACCCGTCAGTGCCTGAAGAATGTCCAGGCGGTGCTGGCCCAGGCGGGGCTCACCCTGGAGAACGTCATCAAGACCACGGTGTTCCTCAAGGATATGAACGACTTCGCCGCTATGAACGAGGTCTACGCAACCTTCTTCACCAGTGATCCTCCGGCCCGCAGTGCCGTGCAGGTGGGCAAGCTCCCCAAGGACGCTATGGTGGAGATCGAAGCCATCGCCGTCCGGTGATCCTCTTACGGCCCGGCGGGATTTCCCGCCGGGCCGTATTCGGTCTATTGCCCCAGAAGGAGGAGCATGAAATGACAAAACAACGAGTCACCCAGCTGGCGCTGGCGGTCTGCGGCCTGGCCTTTTTGATCCTGGGCGCTGCCCAGGGAGGCTACCAGACCACCATGGCCAAGGCGGTGCGGATCTGTATGGAGTGTATTGGCATTGGATAGACGAAAGAACAGGAAAAAAGCGGCGTTCCGGCGCAAGTGCATCCAGCTGGCCAGTGCTCTGCTCTATAATGCCAATTTTGCCGGTTTTGCCTCCGGTACCATCTACAAAGGGGACCCCAAGGGGGTGTGCGTACCGGGGCTCAACTGCTACTCCTGCCCCGGAGCGGTAGCCGCCTGCCCTCTGGGCTCTCTGCAGAACGCCCTGAGCGCCATGCCCAATAAGCTGCCGCTGTACATTGTGGGGATCCTGATGCTGCTGGGCCTCAGTCTGGGGCGGCTGATCTGCGGCTTCCTGTGCCCCTTTGGGCTTATTCAGGAGCTGCTCCACAAGATCCCCGGAAAAAAGATCAAAAAAGGGCAGTGGAGCCGCAAACTGTCCTGGCTGAAGTACGCTGTGCTGGCGGTGTTCGTCGTTGCCATCCCCCTGTGGTACGCATTTACCTCCGGCTATCCCCTGCCCGGCTTCTGCAAATATATCTGTCCCGCCGGTACTCTGGAGGGGGGCATTCCCCTGGTGGCTATGCGGGAAGAGTATCGCTCCCTGGCCGGGTGGCTCTTTACCTGGAAGACCGGTCTGTGCGCCGCAATTTTACTGCTGTGTGTATTCTGCTACCGGGCCTTCTGCCGCTTCCTGTGCCCCCTGGGGGCCATCTACTCCCTCTTCAGCCGGGTGGCCCTGCTGGCCTTCCGGGTGGATGCGGGCAAGTGCGACGGCTGCGGCCTGTGTACCCGCGCGTGCCAGATGGACGTGGCCCACGTAGGGGACAGGGAGTGCATCCAGTGCGGCCAGTGCCGCCATATCTGCCCCAGAGGGGCCATCTATTTTGGTTGGGAAAGGAAGCAAACCCATGAATCTGAGAAAACTATGTCTGACTCTGCTGCTGACAGTCACTCTCCTGCTGGCGGGATGCCAGAGCGGCAATAACGCCGGGAATACCGGCGCAGCCAATGACAACAGCAGCAACGAAAACACCGCCGGCGACACGGCAGACGTCTCCGGACCCATTGCCAAGGGCGACGCCTACCGGGATTTCACTGCCACCCTGACAGACGGCAGCGAATTTACTCTCTCCGACCACGAGGGAAAAGTGATTCTGCTGAACTTCTGGGCCACCTGGTGCGGCCCCTGCGTGGGAGAGATGCCCGCCTTTGAGAAGCTCCAGGAGACTTACGGGGAGGATCTGGTGCTCCTGGCGGTGAACAGTGGAGAGGATGAAGGGACAGTGACCAGTTTCCTGGAGAAGAACGGCTACACCTTCCCGGTGGTTCTGGACCCGGAGTACGCGGTTGCCATGCTGTATCCCATCGACGCTATCCCCTATACCGTCATCATCGGCACCGACGGCAAGGTGGCGGTCACCCAGGTGGGTGCCGGGGACGCGGATACCATGTACGCCCACTACAGCGAGCTGATCGACGGCCTTTTGGAGGAATAACCGCGCCTCTGCCCTGCCGGAAAATTCCCCTTGCAATCCCAGGGCGATTCGTGTATAATACCAACTACACCATGAAATACCCTCCGCAAGCATTCGTGTTGAGGCTCCGGTCTCGCGCAATGGATGCCTGTGAACCATGTCAGGCGGGGAACCGAGCAGCATTAAGCGGGACAACATGTGCCGCGAGGGTGCCGGTTCGGAGCGGATGCTTGCGGAGAGTATTTCATGGTGTTTCTTTTTGCCGTCCTGCCGGTGAGGCAGGTACCCCGGAGAATTCCCAGTAACAGGAGGCGGCCCTATGTATCAGGCCTTATACCGCAAATGGCGCCCCAAGACCTTTGAGGATGTGGTGGGGCAGTCCCATATCACGGATACTCTGCGCCGCCAGGTGGCGGAGGATCGCCTGAGCCACGCCTACCTCTTTACCGGTACCCGGGGCACCGGCAAGACTACCTGCGCCAAGATCCTGGCCAAGGCGGTGAACTGCCGCCACCCTGTGAACGGCGACCCCTGTAACCAGTGCGACGCCTGCCTTGGCATCGACAACGGCAGCATGCTGGATGTGCTGGAGCTGGATGCCGCCTCCAACAACGGTGTGGACCATGTCCGGGCCCTCCGGGACGAGGCTATCTACTCCCCCGCCAACGTCCGCTACCGGGTGTATATCGTGGACGAGGTCCACATGCTCAGTACGGCGGCATTTAATGCCCTGCTGAAGATATTGGAGGAGCCCCCGGCTCACCTCATTTTCATCCTGGCCACCACAGAGCTCCACAAGGTGCCAGCCACCATTCTCTCCCGGTGCCAGCGCTTCGCCTTCAAGCGGATCCAGCCCAGAGATATCGCGGACCGCCTGCTGTATGTAGCCTCTCAGGAGGGCATGTCCCTGACGGAGGACGCGGCGGAGCTTCTCTCCCGGCTCAGCGACGGGGCTCTGCGGGATGCCCTGTCCCTGCTGGACCAGTGTTCCGGCGCCGGGGAGATCAATAAGGAGCGAGTGCTGGATGTGCTGGGCCTGGCGGGGAACCTCCAGACTGCCCAGATGATGGAGCATATTTTGTCCCGGGATACCCGCTCTGCCCTGCTGCTGCTGGACAAGCTGTATCAGGGGGGCAAGGACGTCAGTGCCCTTTTGGGGGAACTCTCCACCCTGTCCCGGGATCTGCTGATCCGGGCCACTGCCCCGGAGGGGGGCGCGGCCCTGCTCTCCGGCGGCTACGATACAGCGGCCATGGATCGCCTCAACGCTGGAGTGACCCCTACCCGGCTGATCCACATTACCTCCCGGCTTCAGGACACCCTGGCGGCTCTGCCTCTCAGCGCCAACCGCCGCACCGACGCGGAGCTGTGCCTGATGCGGCTGTGTGACGAGAGCCTGTGCGGTGATCTCACCGCCCTGGCTGCCCGTGTGGCCCGACTGGAGGAAGGAGGACTGCCCGCCGCCTCCGGTCAGCGAACCGGCAGGCAGCAGGAGACGGCAGCGCCTGCGGCACGTCCCCAAGAAAAACGCACCGCTCCGGTGGAACAGCGGCGGGAAAAACCGGCGTCCAAGGCAGTTGACGCCCCGCCGCCCTGGGAGGACCCTGCCCCCATCGGTGGGGATGTGCCCCCCTGGGAGGACCCCGCCCCCATTGGGGGAGATGCGCCCCCTTGGGAGGAGCCCGCGCCAAGTCGGGAAGAGATCCGTCCTCCTCTGGATGACCGGGATGCCCCTCCCCCCGATGACAACGACGCCCCTCCTGTGGTGGATCGGGATCCCGCTCCGGCGGCCCGGCCTGTTGCCCCGGCGACAGCCCCCTCTGGCGGCGGCGACATCTGGAGCAAGCTCATCGAGCGCTACAAGGACCAGGTCATGCCCATGTACCAGTTCATGCTGGACGATGCCCGGGGAACTTTGGAGGGGGACCTGCTGACGGTGCGCTGCGGCGACGACCTGACATTGGAGTCCCTGGACTGCGAGGCGGTGACAGAGGTACTGAAGTCTGTTACCGGGGACTATCTGGGCCGTCCCGTCCGGGTGCGCTATATTCTGAATGGAAAAGATGACCCTATGCCCCAGGAGGACAAGCTGGAGGAGCTGATCCGGCAGGGCAGAAATTATGATTCTTTTACGGTAAAATAACCGAAACATATCACAAAGGAGATTACAGCCATGGCAAAAGGCGGATTCCCCAGAGGGGGTATGATGGGCGGCGGCATGATGCGCCAGCAGGCCCAGATGCAGCAGAAGATCATGAAGATGCAGAAGGAGCTGGAGAAGGCCCAGAAGGAAGTGGAGGAGACGATCTTCACTGCCTCGGTGGGCGGCGGTACCGTGAAAGCCTCCTGCAACGGTAAAAAAGAGCTGACAGAGCTGGTGATTTCCCCGGAGGCCCTGAACCCCGAGGATGTGGAGATGCTGCAGGATATGGTCCTCTCCGCTGCCAATGAGGCGCTGCGCCAGGCAGAGGACGCCATGAACAAGGCGGTGGACGGTGCCAGCGGCGGGCTCAACCTGGGGGCCTTTGGCCTGTAACAGGGATAGTTTCCTGCGGAATCCCGGCGAAACATGGGAAAAAGATCGGCGGGATGCACGAGGACAGCGCGTAAAGATTGTAATATCTACCAAAAATGGATGGCCCTGTTTGACAGGGCCATCCATTTTTTAGTATAATTAGTATGCTAAATAGTTGCCGCGCTCTGAAGTGCGGCAGCAGCTCCGCGGATTTCAGCCGCAGAAGTATTGACTGGGCAAAGGAGAAAGGTGCAGAGAGGATCAGGAAAAAGAAATGCCAAGGCATGGACCTTGATGCTCATTGATATCTTTTTACAGGAAACGCTGCCTTTGCCGCCTGCACATCTGTGCGGGCGGCTGTCATTTTTTGGCGTAAGCTGTCCTTTGCCGCCTGCGTTTTGCGCAGGCGGTCCTGCTTTCTGCGGCGGGCGGAGCCGTTCCTATGGATGAAGAAAGGGAGGGTGCTTATGTCTGAGATTACTGTATTGGATCTGGGGATCATCGGCCTGTATCTGGTGGGAATGCTGCTGGTGGGCGTGTGGTTCGTCAAACGGATCAAAAATACCGACGACTTCTATGTGGCTGGCCGAACCCTGGGACCGGTGGTATTGATGGCCACAGTGTGCGCCACCATCATCGGCGGCAGTGCCATGATGGGCCGGGCGGCGGTGGCCTACCAGGAGGGCTTCAAGGCTGTGGCCACGGCGGTACCCTATATGATCGGCATGTTCATCTTTGCCGGCTACTCCGGCCGCATCCAGCGGGTGGGCGAGAAGTACGGCGTGGAGTCCATTCCCGAGCTGTTCGGCATGCGCTTCGGCAAGACCGCCAAGTGCGTCCTGGCGGTGATGGTGGTGTTCGCCATGGTGGGCACCGTGGCCGCCCAGGTCACCGCCACCGCCACCATCATCAAGCTCCTGGGCGGCCAGGTGGGCATCAGCTATGAGATGGGCGCCTTTATCGCCACGCTGATCTTCATTATCTATACGGCGGCCTCCGGCCTCTTCGGCGTGGTGTACACCGACGTGGTCCAGTTCTTCATGCTCATCATCTTTGTCTATCTCCTCATCCCCACCTCCAGCATCAGCTACCTGGGGGGCCTGGGGGAATTCTGGCAGGGCCTGGATAAGCGGTATATCACCCCTTACATCAACGGTGAGATTCTGGGAGATATCGTCACCTACCTGGTGTTTACGATGGCAGGAGCGGAGATGTGGCAGCGGGCCTTTGCTGCAAAATCCCCCAAAGCTGCCAAGAAGGGCATGTTCTGGGGTACCTTCGCCTATGCGGTGACCATTGTCCTGCTGTTTATCATGGGTCTGGCCGCCCAGCAGATCCTGCCGGATGTGGTGGCGGAGTACGGCACTGCCGACGCGGTGATCCCCGCCCTGGCCATTAAGATCCTGCCTCCCGGCCTCACGGGCCTGGCGCTGTCCGGTATTCTGTCGGTAATGATGTCCACGGCGGACAGTTACCTCCTGGTGTCGGTGCAGACAGTTGTCCACGATCTGGGCAAGACCTTCAAGCCGGATATGCCCCAGAAGCACGAGATTCTGTTCTCCCGCATCGCCTCGGTGGTACTGGCACTGGGGGCTCTGGTCATCGCCCTGTATATTCAGAGCGCCTATACGGTGGTGACACTGTCCTTCACCTTCTATGCGGCGGCGGCGGGCCTGCCCGCCCTGGCGGCATTGTACTGGAAGAAGGCCACCAACGCCGGTGTACTCTCCGCCATGATCGGCGGCTTTTCCGTCACGGTGATCTGGAAGCTGCTGGATCAGCCCTTCGGACTGGGAGCCGCCATTCCCGGCTCCCTGGTGTGCGGCGCGCTGCTGGTGTTTGTGAGCCTGGCCACCTATAAAACAAAGCCCTCTGTGGTGCTGGAAGTATAATGTAGTTGGCATAATAATAAACCCCGTCCGGCTATGCCGGACGGGGTTTTTGCATGTAGAAGTCAGGGACAGAGATGGCTGGAGATAACGGCCATCTGCTCCGCTGTGGGGGCCTCCTCCAGAAACAGGAACACGATCCGCTCACCATAGAGGAACAGATACCGCCGGGAACCGGTAGCTCCATCCCACTGGAGGGTTCGGTCCGCCTCCCAGGGGGCGGGGTCTGTCTCCGCAAAGTTAAAGTACTGGGACATCTGCTCCCAGCACCGCTCCCGAAGCCATGTCCAGGGGATGTCCGCCGTGTCGTATGTCAGCTCAGGCAGGGCGCTGTCCTCCCCGTAGACATACTGGCTGTACTGGACCCACCGCACCAGCGGCGAGGTCTGCTCTTCCCGCCGGTAGGAGCAGTGGTCCGCCTCCGTCACCGTGTAGCCCAGGTCCTCCAGGGTCAGAGGCAGGTCGTCCCGGTAGATGCCATAGTTGCGGCTGCCCCACTCCGTCTCCACGGTGTAGACTTCCGCCGAGGCGCGGGGTTCCGCCTTGGGCATCAGAGCGGTTACCCCTTTTGCCACCACCGTTGTATAGAGAATGCTGAGCACCACTGCCCCGACGATGTAGGCGGCCCGGTTGAAGCTCCGGGAGGTGTCCATGGTTTTCAGCAGGTGCAGCAGGCCGTAGCACACTGTCAGCAGGAGGGAGACGGTGCCTAGGATCACCAGGATAAATAGCAGTCCCCGCCCGCTGGACGCGTATGCAAACGGCCCCAGAAGCGCCGCCATGGCTATGGCCAGGATGGTCCCCTGAAAGATCATCCGGGGAAGGGTGTGGGAGGGGAGGCAGGCCCCGCCCCGCTCCACTGCCCGCCGGGAGCGGAGATACCACACCAGATAATCCCCCATCATTCCCAACGACAGCAGGAGCAGTAGCGCGATAGCCAGCAGGAGGAGCAGCTGCTGGTTACTGCTGAAGGTGGAGAGTATGGAGTAGTAGGATCGCGGGTTCAGCCGCATCAGCAGGTTCACAAGCCACACCGCCGCCAGAGCGCCGTCGGGCAGTAGCAGCATTTTCTTCATGGCGCCGTGGATGGCGGCAAGCTTCTCCCCCTCGTCGGTCTCAATAGGCACCGGGTTTGGCCGGTCGTTGACAAAGATCTGCAGGGGGCCATAGGCGGACACCATCTCCCAGCCCGCAGCGGCGCAGTAGTCGGCATAGGTCATCTGGTCCCCGGTGGGACCGCTGTCGAATACGGAGGCGGTGGGGAAATAGGTGATGGCGTAGCGGAGATTCGCAGGCTCCGCCCGCCGGTAGATCCAGAAGGGATTGCCTGCGTTCTCCAGTCGCCAGCCCTTCCGGGCCATCTTCTCCAGGTGGCGCTCTGCATAGGTCCCGTCCCAGGGGAGATACCACACCAGCCGCCGCTTTTTCTTCCCGATCATACCTGCCCCTCCTTTCCGTACTTCCGGTAGTGACTGAGCTGTTCCTCCAGCCGCCGGGCCTCTTCCCGCAGCAGGAGCTGCCCCCGGACGGTGATTTGATAGCTCCGCCGCCGCCCCTCCACCTTGGTCTCCCGGATGAAGCCCTCTTTCTGAAAGTTCTCCAGAAGGCTGTACAGGGTGCCGGGGCCAATGGCCACCCGGCACCCGGTCATGGCGGCCACCCGCTCCATAATGTCCACGCCGCACTGCTCCTCCTCGAGACAGAGGAGAATGTAGAACATTTGCTCCGTCAGGGTTTGGTATTTTTCTCTGGGCAAGGCGGTCACCTCCTAAACATCGATATTCGATATTTTGTAAATTCACTATAACATCGATTATCGATATTGTCAACAAAAAAGGAGCCGCTTTCTTTTGAAAGCGGCTCCTGACAGATGCTGTGGGGAAAAGTGAGGTTTACAGGCCCATCTCCGCCTTGACTTCCTTGAAGCACTGTACGGCGAAGTCCAGGTCCTCCTTGGTGTGGCCAGCGGAGATCTGGGTGCGGATACGGTCCTTGCCCTTGGGCACCACGGGGTAGCAGAAGGCCACCACGTACACGCCCTT
>CALXGE010000055.1 GCA_944387775.1 uncultured Oscillospiraceae bacterium
GAGGAGGTGTGAGCATGTGCGCCATCTTTGGACTGCTGGACCCCAGGGGCTCCCTGACCAGGAAGGAGAAGCAGCGGATCATCCAGGCCCTGGGGTGGGAGGCCCAGATCCGGGGCACCGACGCCACGGGCCTTGCCTGGGTGGAGAAGGGCCGCATCGGCATCCGGAAGGCGCCCTGTGCCGCCCGGCGGTTTGCCTTCCGCTTCCCCGGGGAGGCGAAGGTCCTCATGGGCCACACCCGGATGACCACCCAGGGCAGCGAGAAGCAGAACCAGAACAACCATCCCTTCCCGGGGAAGGCAGGGAACACCTCCTTTGCCCTGGCCCACAACGGCGTGCTTCACAATGACAGCGCCCTGCGCCGGACCCACCGCCTGCCCGGGAGCCGGGTGCAGACCGACTCCTATGTGGCGGTGCAGCTGCTGGAGGAGACCGGGGAGATCTCCCATACCTCCCTGGCTGCCATGGCGGAGGAGTTGGAGGGCTCCTTCACCTTCACCGTCCTGACAGATCAGAACAGCCTTTTCTTCCTCAAAGGCAACAACCCTTTGTCCCTGTGGCACTTTCCGGAGAGCAGAGTGTTCCTCTACGCCTCCACCGAGGAGATCCTCACCCGGGCCGTGGCCCGGGCGGGACTCCGGGGGAAGAAGGAGAAGGTGCTCATCAGCCAGGGCCAAATCCTGGAGATCGACAGTGCCGGACAGCAGAGCTGGGGGCGGTTCGATGACAGCCGCCTGGACCAGGGCCTGTTCTGGCATCGGAGCTGGTACCCACTCTCCGGCGGCTGGAGTCGTGAGCTGCGGGCCCTGGCAGGGGCCTTTGGATACAGCGGAGAGGACGTAGCTCGGCTGGAATCCGAGGGCTACACCCCGGAGGAAATCGAAGACTGGCTGTACGGAGCGTGCCTGCCATGAGGGACTGGATCCATTGGCTGTGGCAGCAGTGGGAGTGGGAGGGCGACCTCTCCCCGGAGCTGACGCGGGAGATCGTCCGGGCGGAGGAGGCGCTGCTGAGCGGCTTCACCCCAGAGCAGCGGCAGTTGTACGAGGCGCTGGAGGAAGTGAGGGCCCGCCGGGATCTCCGGGAACAGGAGGCAGTCTTTCGCGCCGGTGTCCTCCTGGGCGGCGGACTGGTGGCGGAGATTTTAAATAATGAAAGCTTTTGTGGAATGGGCTGAGACCGTGCCACCAGCTCAAAGAAAAGACTTGCTTATAAAAAGAAGAGTTCCTATAAGAGAGAAAATACGAACACCAAAATCCCACCATTTGGGGGTTCTCTCCTTTGTGGAAGACAAGTTCGTATTTTACACCGAAAAAGTTCGTTCTATAAGGGAAGGGGACGGGGGCGTGAATAAGAATACGGTAGCGCTGTCTGCAGAACAGTATGAAGAAATAATTGTGACGATGAAACATGGCTTTACCGGCTGTCGGCCCAATGAGCGTATTGCTACGGCACTTATGATGGAAGCAAATCTGGGACTACGCATCTCGGATATCCTCAGGCTGCGGTTTGCGGACATTGTACAGGATGGAACGCGATACCGTTTGGCAGTAGTGGAGAAAAAGACCGGAAAAGCAAGGACTTTCACGGTTCCTCTGGCGTTGTACCAGTTTATCCGCTGTTATTGTCTGGATCACGGCATTCCAGCCCATCAGAGAATCTTTCCCATAACGACCCGGATGGTGCAGAAGCAACTGAAGATTGTGTGCGACTATCTGGGGTACCAGGGGATCGGTACCCACAGCTTTCGGAAGTTCTATGCTACGGAGATCTATAAAGACAGTGGCTACAATATTGTCCTGGTGCAGCATCTACTGCAGCACAGCAGTGCGGTAATTACCCAGCGCTATATAGGAATCCAACCGCAAGAAATCGAGGAGGCCATAGAGAGTCATCTGAGGTTGGATATGGGCGGATGAGCAGAAACTGTTTGCCTATTTCCAAAAAGCAGGCATATGTCGGTGTGGCAGGACATACCTTTATCACAGAGAGGAAGAGGAAAAGAAAGGAGGCGGTCTGCTGTGAGAAAAAGAAAGCTCAACTATCGATTTTATAACCCCAATCCTTCCATAACTGCCGCTGACTTTCTTCTGAAAATTCTGGTAGAAGCCAACCAGGCAAAGGTGGAAGCGGCCATTCAGAGCGCCGCAGCAGCTGCAGAACCCGCGAAATCAACAAGCGTTACATAGATGCACATACAGCAAAGCCGCCTTCCTACTTGGAAGGCGGCTTTGCTGTATTATTCAAGCGGATACAGCTCAAGGAAAAGCTCAAATAGATGGCACAGGTAAAAAGGATTACCGGAATCCCCACAAAGCACTGCTACTACAGGAGAGGAAAGTAGGTCAAAGAAATTTCCTTCGGCAGCTTCCGGAGCGGTCATGTCCAGTGTTTCCGGCTGGTAGTAGATCTTTTCTGCCATATGATTGGTTGTCATAATGAACAGCTTTTCCCAATCAGGACCGAAGGTTCCGTTTTCCACAAGGCAGTCCAGAATCAGGCAACCTGAAAAAACAATTTCGGAAAGCCAATTAGGGAATTCAGCAGCACAGGCCTCCATCTGTTCCGGAGACAACTTCTCAAAATCCTCATATAGCCGGGGAAAACCGATATTCCGCAATATGACGTCCTTCAGCAATAGCGCAGCCCTCTCTTCGGAAGTCTGACAGGCACACAGTTCCCTGATTTCCCGGCTAATAATATACGGTTTAAACCGCCTTTCCAGCCGGTAGAGGTTAATCCCGCAGTACTCCTTATTGGCAGCAATACGGGTTAAATAAAACTCCATGAGTTTCTGATAATCAGCATAGCTGATTTTTGTCAGTCGGTTGACAAATTTATCATATATTTTCTTAAATCTCTCAGGATACCTGTCATCTTCTGCAAGATCAAATACTTCATCTAGACCGGAGTATAAATTTTTTATCCTTTTGCAAACTTCTTTTACATTTTCTTCCGCAGACTCAATTGCAAAGACTCCTTCCCACTCGTACGCGGCATCCTTGGATATGGCTTCCCATTTTGTGTCTTTGATATATACCTCGTTTTTTGACAGGTGCCGGTTGCGTGCTTTCCTGAATCGGGCAATCTCACTATTTTCTAGAGCTATCGCCCTGTGATTGAATGAGTCAGAATCTTTGAAGTTCAGCGGTGAGCGGTCATGGACAAAGTCCCGAATCGATTGTCCTTTGATCCGTTTTGAGGCGTGCAAGTAGGAGCACAGCGTTACAAAGCAGAAAGTATCATATAGATCTTCCACAAAACCGGCACGTCTACCCTGCTTGAGGAGAAGACCTTCTTGTGGAACAATCTGGCGATAGATTTGCCTGAGAACTTTATCCAGTCGCTCGGGCATGTCTGCCTTTGTAATGCAATCCGAGCGACTGTAGTTGATAATGTGATCTATCAATATGTCTAACTTAAAAAAGTCATCATCATTTGTGGCCATCACTTTCTTCAGCTCATCCAGGTCCCAGCGAAACCTTGCCGCTCTCTCCAAGATTTTTTCCGAAGGCGCAGATTTATCCATCGTAACCCCCTCCTTCTTTCTCTTAAAATCTGCCAATATGGCGGTCTTTAACTGGCGTGCAGATCAAAAAAATTTTTGTCCCCACTCTCTTCCGTGCGGTCTGCTATGCTGTTGACAAAAGGAAGGAGGCAAAAAAATGAAAAAAAGATTGGCGCAGGTAATCGAATCTTTTGATCGTGAAAAACGTGCGGGGACGATTGAATTTTGCGGATCTCCGCTTCTGCGGCCACCGAAATCAGATGCAACAGACGAAGCCCGCAATCACCTGCTTCGGCGGTTTGGAAGGGATCCCGGTGTTTTTCTGGCCGGTACTTCCGGGGATGAGCCTTGCTACCTGGGGATGCCCGAGGGTGAGGATGGCAACATTCTGGTAGTCGGCGGAAACGGCAGCGGAAAGACATCCTCCATAGCGATTCCTACCCTGGCGACCTGGAATGGAACTATCTTCGCGCTGGATATAAAAGGTGAGCTGGGCGCAGCATACACCAGCCTATACCAGCGAGGACTGAAGTCCCGCCCAGCTTTGACCTTTAACCTGTCCGATCCGGCCTGCCTGGGATTCGATCCGTTTGGCTGGTTGATAGAGGACGGCGCGGATAACGTCATTAGCAATGTGTGGGATCTGGTCTGCTGTCTGCTCCCAAACTCCTCCAACGACAGTCAGCCGTTCTGGGTGGAGGCGGAACGGGGGGTTCTGGCCGCCGCGCTGCTGTACTTTTTCAAGCGGGGGCTTGGTTTTACCGAAGCGATCTGTTTGACGCTGGAGAAAAGCTGCTCCCAGCTCTGCGCCGAAATAATGGAGAACGGCGATATGGAGGAAAAGCTTTTCCTGGGGGAAGTGGAAGAAGGGCGATCTGAAATGTTTGCCGGAATTGACAGGGGTTTACGCAATCGACTGATACTTTTTGCTGCAGATCCGGTGATCTCGCACACGCTTCGGGGGACGCGGGAAGGGGCGGCCTGTTTCTCCTGGGACGATCTGGATCACTACAATTTTTTCTTACAGATCCCTGCGGAACAGATTGAAGAGTGGAGTGGGGTAATCTCCCTAATGTGTACGCAATTGATCCGCCATTTGGAGCGGAGAGCGGAGCGCTTCTCTCCGGGGGATAGCAAATCGCCGCAGCTATTGCTATTGCTAGACGAGTTTCCCCGTTTTGGCAAAATGGAGCGTCTGACAGCTGCGATGACCACTTTGCGAAGCAAGGGCGTCAACTTCTGCCTGATTATCCAGAGCCTTGCCCAGCTGGACTGCATTTATGGGGAAAATGAACGCCGTATCATCCTCGACAACTGTCAGTACAAAACAATATTGCAAGCGTCAGATGCGGACACGCAGGCCTTCCTTTCCGAGCTTGCCGGAACCTGCGTCCGCCGGTACCATAGTGTGGGAGAATCGCTGGACTCAAAATATCATCCGCTTGGCTATAGCCGGCAGATCACTGAAGTTCGTGAGCCCCAAATTTTCCCTTACGACTTTTCTACTTTGCAGGACATTGTCCTGCTGACTCCCTTCGGTATATGCCGGGGCCAAAAGGTCCGAGGAAAGAAAATGCAAGCCCTATTCGATCAGATGCCCCGGGGATATATTTATCACCCCATACGGTTATTCTCAGATCCCATTCAAGATCACCGGAAAGGAGAAAACTGCCCTATGAAATCTGTAGAAAAAAGAATTGGCGGCGCTCGCCAGAAGTTAGAGGAAACCAAGAGGCAGCAGCGGATTGCAGAACGGACAGAGCGGGCGGAAAAGAAAAAACAAAGGCAGCGCTGCATTTACCAGATCGGTGAGCTGGTGACCCACTACTTCCCTGAGCTGGTACAAACTGAGCTGGGACCGTCGGCTGACAGTACAGAATTTTCTGAGCTGAAAGGGGTGCTGTCTGTTCTGGCTGCAGATCGGGAGTTGGTGAATCGTCTCCGCGCGCGGGCCCGGCAAATCTCCGGGCAGACCGCATGTGATGCCGCCAATGCGTAAGTGAACCAATGTTACCGAAGGAGACACGGCTTATGGCAAATTTTCACTTGGAGGTCAAGACGATCAGCAGAGGTCGGGGACAGTCCCTTGCCGGTAGCATCAGCTATATCACCGGGCACACCCTGCGGGATCCACACCTGGAAAAAACTTTCTATCATCGCCGCGACGATGTGCTCTGGAGCCAAATATTCCTGCCTTGCGAGGCGCCGGAAGCGTTTAAAGACCTCCAATATTTATGCGACCGAATGGAACAGGCGGAAAGGAGATGGGACGCCCGTACCGCCCGGGTGCTGATCGGGTCTCTGCCCAATGAGCTGCCCGTGTCCGAAATCATCCGGATTTCTGATACATTCATCCGTAAAAATTTTATCTGCCAGGGGCTGTGCGCTGTGGCGGCAATTCATGAAGGACGGAACAAAGGGGCCCCTGAAAATAATAATCCCCATGTACATATCATCGTTTCCACACGAAAACTGGGGCCGGAAGGTTTCAGTCCATTAAAATGCAGAGAACTGGACCGACGGGAATTTATCCTTTTCTGGCGGAAAGAGTGGGCCGAGGTGCAAAATCAGGCATACACCAGGAATCATCTGCGGATTCGGGTGAGCCACGAGAGCCTCGAGATACAGGGCATCCGAAAAAGAGAACCGACCATCCATCTGAGCGCTGCTGACTGGCGGAGAGAGCAGCGGGGAGAGCGGACACCCGCTGGAGACCGGAAGCGGGCCATCGCAGTCCGAAATATGGAGCGTGAGAGGCAGCACACCGCGCCGGAGCGACGCTGTAATCCAAGACGGACCCGATAGTCTGGCACTTTCAGGATGATTTTGTGCAAAGGAGGTGAACATGCCGCCGTGAAAAAAACAAAACTTTGCTATCGGTTCCATGATCCCAATCCGGCGGCAGTCACCGCCGATTACCTGCTGACCATTCTGATCGAGGCAAACAAAGAAAAGGTAGCCCAGGCTATTCGGGAACGTTCAAGTGAGGTGATTTATACGGAAGGCGGACGAAAGCAAGCATAAATCCGCCGGAATATAATATATTGATGTTCTCATGATATAACATAGTTATATCATGAGAACCCGTATATACCAACAGAAAAATTGAAAATGCACCATATTTTGCTGCTGCCTACAAATATGCTCCTATAAAGTATACTTTAAACTGTCAAGAAACTAAATGCATGCTTGACGAGCAGCCGGGTTTCTCAACAGACTAAGGCCCGCTTTGCGCATTTCTTTGCGCAAAGCGGGCCTTACCCTCTATGAAGAAATGACACAATACCCTTGTTAAAAATTTTCCTCTGTGTCATAATTACAGAAGTAACAGAACGATACATGTCAAATAGAGAGGTTTTGCTATGAATATTGCCGCTTATTGCCGTGTCTCCACCGATAAGGCGGATCAGCTCAACAGTCTTGAAGCGCAGAAGGATTTTTTTGCGGAATATACCCAGCGCACCGGAGACAATCTTGTGCGCCTGTATGCGGACGAGGGCATTTCCGGAACCAAAATCAAAAATCGCCGAGAGTTTCTGCGAATGATGGCGGATGCAGAGCATGGCTTGTTTGACATGGTAGTAGTCAAGGACATCTCCCGTTTTGCCAGAAATACCGTTGACCTTCTCCAGAACATCCGCAAACTGAAAGCGCTGGGCATAGAAACGCAGTTCCTGACCGCCAACATGACCAGCATGGGAAACAGCGAGTTCGTCCTGACCATCTTCGGTGCGCTGGCCCAGGAGGAGAGTGCCAACACCTCCAAGCGGGTGAAGTTTGGCAAAAAGCTGAACGCGGAAAAAGGGCGGGTCCCCAATATCGTCTACGGCTATGATAAAATTATCGGGGATTACTTTAATTTAACCGTCAATCAAGAGGAGGCGGCTGTAGTCCGTCAGATCTATCACTGGTATACGCAAGAGGGTTATGGCGCTGCAAAGATTTCAAATCTTCTCAACGAGAGAAAGGTTCGGACAAAGCGCAACTGCCAGTGGAGCCAGAACGGAATCTGCCGCATTCTTACCAACGAGCTCTACACCGGGAAGATCATCAACGGCAAGCAGGAGGTCACTGATTTTCTTACTGGTCGGAGAGAGGACAGGGATGAGACTGAGTGGATGGTGGTGGAGCGTCCGGATCTTCAAATTGTAGACAAGGAAACCTTTGATCAGGCCCAGCGGATTATGACAGAACGGGGTAAGGCCTTCAAAGTCAACAAGGAGCGGCATAGCAACAAGTATCTGTTCTCCACGCTAATTAAATGTAAGGAATGCGGATGGTCCTTCCGGCGTACGGTTCGGACCTATAAGAATACCTACATCCGCTGGGTGTGCTCCGGCCATAACGGTAAAGGGGTGGACAGTTGTCCCAATGCCGTGACGGTGGATGAGGAGGAGCTGATTGAGGTCCTACAGGAGTACTTTGCCAGACTGCTGGAGGGGAAGAAGCAGGTCGTACAATATGTGATAAGCGAGTTCCAGAAGGTCTATCGGGCGAGGGATGAAAATCTGAATTATGAAAAGGAGCTGACTGCTCAACTGGACAAACTGCAAAGGACCCGCCAGAAGTATATGGACATGTACGCCGACGATCTGATCTCCCGGGAAGAACTCAATGACAGGATCGGCGGGATGCGACAGGAGATCGAGCGGTTGGAAAACGAGCGGAAGATGGTATCCTATCACCTCACCAAAAGGGAGCAGCTGGAGGCCATCCTGCACCAGACCTTCCGGGAGATCGAGGACATCACCGATGTGCGGCAGATGACCAATGCCCAGCTCAAACGGATCATCCAAAAAATTGAAGTAGACAAAGATGGAACCGTGGATATTTATCTCCGGTTGCTTGGTAATCTTGGGCTGGATGAAACCATTCTAATTCGTAACGACCAAACATAAAGACATACAGGAGAGACTTCCCCTCTACAACCGGAGCCTGTATCTCCAGGTCAAGGAGATTTTGGACGAAAACAAAGCTGAACGGCATATCCGCGGCGGGATCGCCACCCGGCGCAAGTATCGCGGCGAATTCTAAGCCGCCCTATGGTCCGGCAGGCACGGAATATCTGCTGTGCCGCCGGACCATAGGGAAAATAACAAGGCAGATACAATGAAAACAAATAGTGACAGATTCCGTTTCAGGACTTGTGTTATACTGTCTCCTCGGCTATAATGAGAGAATCATCATGACGGTATTATGTCAATCTCTCACTGCTGAACAAGGAGCATCCACTCATGAGCCGCAAAAGAAGAAATCGTACATCCCTGCAAACCATTGCCATTTTCTGTATCTGTGCCCTGTTTATCTGTATTACCCTAGTGGGGCTGTACCGCTGCTTTTCCCAGCCACTTTCACTTCCGAAAGAAGACGAGCAGCAAACAACAGTGCCAGATGATGGCAACACAGCCTCTGTTCCAGACCAGACGGGCAGCCAGGAGAGCGCGGTTGATGGTCGAAAAGAGGATTTCTTCACCATTCTGGTGAGCGGCCTGGATGACGAGAACGGCGGCAGCGACACCAACATGCTGGTGGCTCTGGATGCCGCCGGTGGTTCCATCAACGTGGTCAGTCTGCCCCGGGACACCCTGCTGAACGTGGATTGGACGGTCAAGAAGCTCAACAACGCCTACCACCACGGCGGCATCGACGGAGTTATGGCCCAGGTTTCCAACCTGCTGGGCATCCCGGTGGATTTCTACGTCACTGTGGACCTTCAGGCCTTTGTGGAGCTGGTGGACGCCATTGAAGGTGTGGACTTTGAGGTGCCCCTGGATATGGACTACGACGATCCCTACCAGGACCTCCACATCCACATTGATGCAGGGATGCAGCATCTGGACGGCGAGCAGGCACTCCAGGTGGTCCGCTGGCGGAAAAACAATGATGGCACCATGTACCCTACCGCAGATATTGGCCGCATCGGTACACAGCAGGACTTTCTCACCGCTGTGGCCCAGCAGACCCTGCAGCTTTCCAACTGGGACAAGATCCCCGCCATGGCGGAGATCTTCCAGAAGTGGGTGGATACAGATCTGAAGCTCTCCAACCTTATCTGGATCGGGGAACAGGCTCTCACCATGGGCAGTGAAAATATCACTTTCCACACCCTCCCCGGTGACGGTGCGGGATTCTACAAGGGAATTTCCTATTATACACTGGATGCAGAGGCCACTTTGGAACTGGTCAACAATTACTTCAATCCCTACACACACGAATTGACTTTGGATGATATGGATATCTTGGTCCCGTGACCACGGAAAGGAGCGCAACATGAGGCGCCGTATTCTTCCTATGATCCTTGCTGCCATTTTGCTGACGGCCGTGTTGCCTCAGACTGGTTCTGCGGCGGGGATGGATCTCGCCCCCGTCCGGACCTATCAGGGGCAGTTCGCAGATGTCCAGCCCACAGACTGGTACTATGATAATGTAGCGGCACTATATGCCCTGGGTCTCACCGATGGCCAGGGAAGCACGGATTACTTTGTCCCCGCTGCTGATATTACCATAGCCGAGGCGGTAACTATGGCTGCCCGCCTGCGGAGCCTTTATATGTACGGGGACAGTGAGGAGGGGCCGGCAGCCTATGACGGCAGCAACTGGTACGCTCCGTATACCGCCTATGCCAAAGCAATGGGGATCATTGGAGAGGAATTTGACGGGCTCTATACGCAGCCGGCCAGTCGGGCCCAAGTGGCCCATATCTTGGCCAATACACTCCCTGCATCCCTGCTGGAACCTATCAACGAGCAGGCCGTTACGGTAGGTTATGCCAGCCGCCGGTACATCAGCGATGTGGATGCCTATACACCTTACCAGCAGGATATCCTGACTTTATATCGCTGGGGAATTCTCAGCGGTGCTGATGGGACGGGCTCTTTCCTCCCGGGGGAAACCATTCGCCGCTCGGAGATTGCTGCTATGATCACCAGGATGGCCTACAGCGACCTTCGAATCACTTTGGATTGGGACTTCACCCTTGCCTACAGCAAGACGGGTACAACTCTGGAAGATCTGGTAACCAGCACAGGCGCTTTTCATAGCGCTCCTGCCCCCGACGATGATCGGGCTATCGACGATAACCTTCGCTACATGCTCTCTCGTGGAGAGCGGCGCATGGCTCTAAACTATGGCCCCGATAGTCTGACCAGCCAATTGGCCGAGAGTATTATGGCTGCTTTTCTGGACGGCGTCCGCAGCTATGCTGAACAGGGTTATAATGCGGTACAATGTTCCTACTCTATTACGAGCGGCTCTCTGGCCCTTACGTTCTCCTGCAGCCTCTACGATGAGCGCATGATCGACATTTACCGGGAGGCCGCCATGGAGGCCGCCATTCAGGTCCACGATCAACTCTGGAAAGAGGTGCAAATTACGGATAACATGTCGGAATATGACAAGGCAAAAGTGTATTTTACCTGGCTGTGCGGACACTGTCGTTACGATTACCACAGCACCACCTCTTCCATGAGCCATAGCGGTTACAGCGCTCTTGTAGATGGGCTGGCCGTCTGTGACGGCTACACTGCTGCCTACAATCTGCTGCTTAAGCTGGAGGGAATCTCCTGTACAACAGCGTCCACTGCAGATCATATTTGGACAGTGGCTACTCTGGACGGACACACCTACCATATTGACCCCACCTGGGGTGATCAGTCTTCCACTGTGGATTATCGTTACTTTGCTATGTCGGAAGCATACGCATTGTCCCGCTTTTCCTGATCATTGCTATTTTCCGCCCGCCATTTGGCGGGCGATTTTTGTTTTTAAGGGGATCCATTTGCCTGGAATTATCTCAGAATATTCTTTCTGATTTGTTCAGACGCGCTCCGTTTTCTTTACAAAATCATTTTCGCATTGCAGTTAGTTTTTTTAATGCTACCAGTATACCACCAGCATATTCCTTGGAAAAAGCCTTGCTTTTCAGGCTTCTCTGTTGCTATATCTTTGAAAAAGCCGGATGTTTGCTACCAAACACCCTGCTTTTTGCTACCATTCTCTTTTCTTACACCACAAAACATAGTATTTTCAAGACCTTCCGCCGGTCTGCTTTTCCCGGCAAGGGGCTTGGTGCTGGCCTTAAAGTGCAAAAAGCATTGAAAAACAAGTCCAGCTTTAAGACTTTTGCCTCGAAAAATTTAGAAGGAGGAAACATCCACCATGAGAAATCTGAAGAAGATTCTCGCACTGGTCCTGGCTCTGGTCATGAGCTTCTCTCTGATGGCCACCGCCAATGCCTTTACGGACGATGAGAAGATCACGGATACCTATGAGACCGCCGTGACCGTCCTCTCCGGCCTGAAGGTATTCCAGGGCTACGATGACGGCACCTTCCAGCCCCAGGGTCCTATCACCCGCGCTGAAGTCGCCGCTATCATCTACCGCATCGTCACCGGCGATGTGGCTGACACCCAGGTCGGTATCTATGCCGACTACAACAAGTTCAACGACGTCAAGAGCACTTCCTGGTACGCCGGCTACGTGAACTTCTGCGCTAACGCCGAGTACATCAAGGGCTATGACGCCAAGACCTTTGGCCCCAACGATCCTGTCACCGGCTATCAGGCCCTTGCCATGATCCTGCGTGCCCTGGGTTACGACAAGAACGGTGAGTTCACCGGCACCAGCTGGCAGGTTCAGACCGCCGCTGTGGGCGAGAACCGTGGCATCACCAAGAATATCAGCGCTGGCACTCTGGGCACTGCCGCTACCCGCGAGGTCGTGGCCGAGATCCTGTTCCGTGCCATCCTGGTGGAGAAGGTGAACTACACGCCCGCTTTCGGCTATCAGCTGGATGACACTTCCATCGGCTGGGACACCTTCGAGCTGGAGGAGATCTCCGGTATCGTGGTTGCCAACGAGTACGCTGATCTGTACAGCACCACTTCCCTGAAGGCCGGCAAGACCGAGTTGGATGTGGATGGCGAGAGCTACATGCTGGACTACGCCACCACTCTGGAGGACATCGGTGAGGCCCGCGACGCTTACGTCACCGAGGGCAAGACCGTCCTGTACATCGCCGACGCCGGCAACACCGTCTTCGAGACCGGCGCTGAGACCGACATCGAATCCAAGAAGGATTTCGAGGATGTCACCGGCATGGAGCGCGGCGACGCTACTGAGTACTTCATCAACTTTGATGGTGGCAATGAGTACAAGGCTTCTGATTGGAAGATCAAGTATGTTGTTGAGATCGAGAAGGCCGGCCTGACTGCGGAAGAGGATGCCGCAATTAAGGACTT
>CALXGE010000056.1 GCA_944387775.1 uncultured Oscillospiraceae bacterium
GGCGGCAAGGTTTTCCCCTTTCAGCCGCCGGTGTACCCGGACCATGGCCAGCTTGATGATGTCGGCGGCGGTGCCCTGAATGGGCATGTTCAGCGCCACCCGCTCGCCAAAGGAGCGGGTATTGAAATTGGAGGCCTTGATCTCCGGCAGGACCCGGCGGCGGTGCCAGAGAGTCTCCACGAAGCCATCGGCCTTTGCCTTCTCCACCACCGACTCCATATAGTGCTTCACCCCGGGGAACCGGGCGAAGTAGGCCTCCATATACTCCTTGGCCTCCGCCACCGTCACCCCCAGATCCTGACTGAGGGAGAAGGCGGAGATACCGTAGACGATGCCGAAGTTCACCGCCTTGGCGGCCCGGCGCATGGCCGGCGTCACGTCCGACAGGGCCACGCCGAACACATGGGCGGCGGTGACGGTGTGGAAATCCTCCCCGGAGCGGAAGGCTTCCTGCATGGCCTCATCGCCGGAGATATGGGCCAGGAGCCGCAGCTCGATCTGGCTGTAGTCCGCATCCACCAGCACCATGCCCTCCCCGGCGGCAAACATCCGCCTCAGCTCGCTGCCCAGCTCCGTCCGGGTGGGGATGTTCTGAAGGTTGGGCTCCGTGGAGCTCAGGCGGCCCGTGGCGGTGACGGTCATCTGGAAGCTGGTTCGGACCCGGCCGTCGGGGGAAATGACCTTGAGGAGCCCCTCCACGTAAGTGCTTTTCAGCTTAGTGTACTGCCGGTAGGAGAGGACCTCGTCCACGATGGGGTGCTGGAAGCGCAGCTTCTCCAGCACGTCAGCATTGGTGGACCAGCCGGTCTTGGTCTTTTTCTGGGCGGGCAGACCCAGGCGTTCAAAGAGAACTTCCCCCAGCTGCTTGGGGGAGTTGATATTGAAGGGGCCAGCGTAGGAGTAGATCTTCTCCTCCAGCTGGGCGATGGCCTCGTCCAGCGCCTGGCCGAAGGTCTGAAGGGCCCGGGCATCCACCCGGAACCCGGCAAGCTCCATCTCCGCCAGCACCCGACAGAGAGGCATCTCCACCTCCCGGAAGAGGTAGTCCATCCCCAGCTCTGTCAGCTTGGGGGCCATGGCCCGGTACAGAGCCGCCACCAGGGCGGCATGGCTCATAAAGGCCCCCAGGGCCTGGGAGTCCTCCCCCATGGGGGTGAAGGCCTCCGGAGAGAGGTAGGCCTCCGCCTTGGGCACGGCGGTGTGAAACCAGCTCATAGCCAGCCGCTCCAGGTCATAGTGCCCCGCGGTGGCGTCCAGGAGATAACCTGCGAGGGCCGTGTCAAAGACGATACCCTCCGCGGGAAGTCCCTCCTCCAGAAGGGCTCGGGTCAGGTCCTTTACCTCGTGGGAGACCTTTTGAATATCAGCGGCAAAGAACTGCCGCAGAAAGTCGTTGTAGCCCTCCAGGCGGCTGGGGAGGAACACCGCGGCTTTGCCCGCCGCCTCGGTGCCCCACTCCACGCACAGACCGCCCAGGTCTGGCAGCATCAGGCAGGCCACCGGCTCCGGCTGGTTACGCCAGAGGGAGAGCAGCTCCTCCGCCCGAGCCTGGTCTGCCACCACCTCGCTCTCACAGGTACCGGTCAGCTCCACAGGCTTTTCCTCTTCCGCCGGGGTCGCAGGCAGGAGCTTGTCCATGAGCTTGGTGAACTCCAGCTTCAGCAGCACATCCTTCAGCTCCCCCTTGGGGCTGCGGCGGAGGTTGTCCTCCGGGGTGAAGTCCAGGGGTGCGTCGGTGACGATGGTGGCCAGCTGGTAGCTCATCCGGGCGAATTCCTCCCCTGCCTGGAGCTTCTTGATGACGCCGGGCTTGGTGTCGATATCCGGAAGAGCAGCATAGATGGCTGCCACGCTCTCATATTTCTGCACCAGGGCCATGGCGGTCTTTTCTCCTACGCCGGGGACCCCGGGAATGTTGTCGCTGGCGTCCCCCATGAGTGCCTTCAGGTCCACCATGTGGATGGGGGCGAAGCCGTAATCGGCGGTGAAAGCCGCCGGCGTCATATCTTTCGTGGTGGTCTGGCCCATGCGGGTGGACACCAGCTTCACCATGGTGTGGTCGGTGATGAGCTGGAGACTGTCCTTGTCCCCGGTGACCGCTACGCAGTCCCACCCCGCCGCCTCGCATTTGCGGGAGATGGTGCCAATGAGGTCATCGGCCTCATAACCGGCCAGCTCATAGCGGGGGACGTCCATGGCGTCCAGCAGCTCCTTGAGGAGGGGCATCTGCACCGCCAGCTCCTCCGGCATGCCCTTGCGCTGGGCCTTGTAGCCCTCATAGGAGAGGTGGCGGAAGGTGGGCTCCCGGCGGTCAAAGGTGACACAGAGGGCCTGGGGCTTCTCCTCCTCCAAAAGCTTCATGAGGGTGGTGACAAAGCCGTAGACGGCGTTAGTGGGCACTCCCTCCCGGGTGGTCAGGGGCCGCACGCCGTAAAAGGAGCGGTTGATGATGCTGTTGCCGTCGATGACCATGAGTTTCACTGTCGGTTCCTCCTCCGCCGGGTTAGGCGCATATCATATCAGGATACAGTATACCGCCATTTCCTTAAAAATACAATTGTCTTTTCCGCATTGCAGCCGGATCTGCCGTTGTTATGACCAGAAAACGACTGTTTTTCTGGCACACTTCTCCCCTTTTCCCCTTTTCAAACAGATTTTGGTGTGTTATACTGTACGCTGTATTTGTGTGTGGATTTTTACTCTCACGAAAGAGGAGTGTTTCGATAATGGGTTTGATCACAAAGATTTTTGGCACTTACAGCGACCGTGAGCTCAAGCAGATCTATCCCATCGTGGACAAGATCGAGGCTCTGGAGCCGGAATATAAGGCCCTCACCGACCAGCAGCTCACCGCCAAGACCGCTGAGTTCAAGGAGCGTCTGGGGAAGGGCGAGACCCTGGACGACATCCTGCCCGAGGCCTTCGCCGCCGTCCGGGAGGCCAGCGTCCGGGTACTGGGCCTGCGGCCCTACCGGGTACAGCTGGTGGGCGGTATCGTGCTGCACCAGGGCCGCATCGCTGAGATGAAGACCGGTGAAGGCAAGACCCTGGTGGCCACCCTTCCCGCCTACCTCAACGCCCTTACCGGTCAGGGCGTCCACATCGTCACCGTCAACGACTACCTGGCCAAGCGCGACAGCGAGTGGATGGGCAAGGTCTACCGCTTCCTGGGGCTCAGCGTGGGCCTCATCATCCACGACATGGACAAGGCCGCCCGGCAGAAGGCCTACGCCGCCGACATCACCTACGGCACCAACAACGAGATGGGCTTTGACTACCTGCGGGACAACATGGCCCTCTACGCCAACGAGCTGGTCCAGCGAGGCCACAATTTTGCCATCGTGGACGAGGTGGACTCCATCCTTATCGATGAGGCCCGTACCCCCCTCATTATCTCCGGCATGGGCGAGAAGTCCACCCAGATGTACGACATGGCGGAGATGTTCGTCCGTCCTCTGAAGAAGCTGGTCATCAAGGAGACCGATGAGAAGGCCGAGGAGGATGTGAACATCGACGCGGACTACATCGTGGACGAGAAGGCCCGCACCGCCACCCTCACTGCCCGGGGTGTCCAGAAGGCGGAGGAGTACTTCCACGTGGAGAACCTCTCCGACCCGGAGAATGCCACCCTGGCCCACCACATCAACCAGGCCATCAAGGCCCACGGCGTGATGAAGCGGGACATTGACTACGTCATCAAGGACGGTCAGGTGGTCATCGTGGATGAGTTCACCGGCCGCCTTATGTTCGGCCGGCGCTACAACGAGGGCCTCCACCAGGCCATCGAGGCCAAGGAGCGGGTAAAGGTGGAGCGGGAGAGCAAAACCCTGGCCACCATCACCTTCCAGAACTACTTCCGCCTCTACAACAAGCTCTCTGGTATGACCGGTACCGCTCTCACCGAGGAGGAGGAGTTCGGCACCATCTACAAGCTGGACATCATCGAGATCCCCACCAACCGTCCCCTGGCCCGTAAGGACGACTCCGATGTGGTCTACAAGACCGAGGCCGCCAAGTACCGGGCGGTGATCCAGCAGATCAAGGAGTGCCACGCCAAGGGCCAGCCTGTCCTGGTGGGTACCGTGTCCATTGAGAAGAACGAGCACCTGAGCAAGCTTCTCCAGAAGGAGGGCATCAAGCACAACCTTCTGAACGCCAAGAACCACGAGCGCGAGGCCGAGATCGTGGCCCAGGCCGGTAAGCTGGGAGCCGTCACCGTGGCCACCAACATGGCCGGCCGCGGCACCGATATCATGCTGGGCGGAAACGCCGAGTATATGGCGAAAAACGACCTGAAGAAGGCTGGCCTCACCGACGAGCTCATCGCCGAGGCCACCGGCTACGCCGAGACCGACAACCAGGAGATTCTGGATGCCCGGCAGATGTATGCCGAGAGCCTCCAAAAGCATAAGGATGAAATTGCCGGAGAGGCCGACGCTGTCCGGGCCGCCGGCGGACTCTTCATCATCGGCACCGAGCGCCACGACTCCCGCCGTATCGACAACCAGCTCCGCGGCCGTGCCGGCCGTCAGGGTGACCCCGGCGAGACCCGGTTCTATCTGTCCCTGGACGATGACCTCATGCGGCTCTTCGGCGGCGACCGGATTACCAGCCTCATGGACAAGCTGGACATCGACGAGGACATGCCCATCGAGAACAAGATGCTCACCAAGTCCATCGAGAATGCCCAGACCAGCGTGGAGTCCCGGAACTTCCAGGCCCGCAAGAGCACCCTGGAGTACGACGACGTGATGAACAAGCAGCGTGAGATCATCTACGGCCAGCGCCGGGAGGTTCTGGATGGCCGGGATATTCACGGTCTCATTACCGACATGATCTCCACCATCATCACCCACAATGTGAACACCGCCTTCGGCGAGCACAAGCATCTGGACAGCGAAAGCTACCGGGCCATGATGAACACCCTGGAGGGCACCTTCTTCCCCAAGTACAGCTTCAAGTTTGACGCTGACGAGATCGCCCACACCGATGCCGAGGCCTTTATCCAGAAGTTCACCGACAAGGCCCTGGAGGTGTACGCCGCCAAGGAGAAGGAGATCACCTCCCCCATCATGCGTGAGCTGGAGCGGGTCATCATGCTGCGGGTGGTAGACGAGTACTGGATGGACCACATCGACGCCATGCAGGAGCTGCGTCAGGGTATCCGTCTCCAGGCCTACGCCCAGAATGACCCCGTACAGGCCTATCAGCGGGAGAGCATGCATATGTTTGAGGAGATGATCGCCGCCATCCAGGAGGAGACGGTGCGGCGGCTGTACTCCGTGCGGCTCAAGAGCAACGAGGAGGTTAAGCGTGAGCGGGTTGCCACCGGCATCACCGAGGGCCGGGGTGACGGCACCGTGAAGAAGCAGCCCCGCCGGGTCCAGAAAGTGGGCCGGAATGATCCTTGCCCCTGCGGCAGCGGCAAGAAGTATAAGCAGTGCTGCGGCCGGTAACATTGATCCATTAGCCCGGGGAGGCTGCTGCTGAGCAGCGGCCTCCCCCCGTTTTTCCGTCGTTATTCCCCGCATTTTGCTACAAACTGTATTTTTCTGCTTCTATTATACAAATTGTATCCGTATTTTTATTCTATCTGATGGGAGGCCACGGTTATGACCCCATCCCCTGTCATCCTTCCCGCCCGGGAGGAGGACGTTCCCGCCATCATGGCCCTGCTCCAGCAGCGCATCGACTGGATGGACGAGAAGGGCCTCTACCAGTGGAACAAGACCGGCTATCTCACCTGCTATCCGCCCGCCCACTTTCAGCGGCTGATTCGGGAGGATCTGGTGTTTGTCGCCTGGGCCGACGGTGTCCTCACCGGCGTCATGGCTCTTCTCTCCCGGGACCTCCGATGGCCCAACGGCGACGACGGCAAAGCCTACTACGTCCACCATCTGGCCACCGTCCCCGGCTGTCCCGGTCTGGGAAAAGAGATGCTGGCCTACGCCGAGGACTTTGCCAGAGAGCGGGGCAAGCCCTTTCTCCGTCTGGACTCCCAGAAAGTCAACGACACCCTCAGCCGCTACTACGAGGCCCTGGGCTACCTTCCCGCCGGAGAATGCGTGGACGGAGCCTATGTAGGTATTCTTCGCGAAAAATCCCTTTCCCCCTCCACCTGACTGTAAGGAGAATCGACTATGGCTTTTATCCAACACGACCGCGGCGGCGTGATTTTCCACACCGCCTCCATCCTTGACCATCCCCGGATAATCCATGGCTTTTCTACCCGGCTGGGAGGTGTCAGCGATGGCTTTCACGCCTCCCTGAACTTCCGGGGCAGCGGCCCGGAGCCGGACAGCATGGATAACGTCCGTGAGAATTTTGGCCGTTTCTGCGCCGTTTTAGGAGCAGATCGGGAGGACCTGGTCCTCTCCGTCCAGGTTCACCAGGACACCGTCCGCCATGTGACGGCGGCAGACCGGGGTAAAGGTCTTACCATTCCTACCGACTACACCGCCGACGCCCTGGTTACCAACGAGCCAAACCTGAATCTCATGGTATTCTCCGCCGACTGTATCATTATTTTGCTTCACGATCCCGTGACAGCTTCTATCGGCGCGGTCCACGCCGGCTGGCGGGGTACAGCTCTGGATCTCCCTGCCAAGACAGTGCGGGAGATGGGGCGGCTCTTCGGAGCCCAGCCGGAAAACATCCGCGCAGCTATCGGGGCGGGCATCGGCCCGTGCTGCTTTGAGACCCACGACGACGTTCCCGATGCTATGACCGCCGCCTTCGGCCCCGCTGTAGGCGCCTATATCGCCCCCAAGGACGCGAAATGGACGGTAGATCTGAAGGGTGTCAATGCCTGGCGGCTGCAGGAGTGCGGCGTGCCTGGAGCTCAGATCGACATCTGTCCCATCTGTACCGCCTGCCACACGGATCTCTACTGGAGCCATCGGAAAACGGGGGACCGCCGGGGCGTCCAGGGAGCCCTCATCGGCCTTCGTCCCTGAGAGAGGAGGAGGCACCATGAAACGCATCCTTCCCCTGCTGCTGACAGCGGTACTGCTGCTGACCGGCTGCGGGGTCAACTACGAGGAGGAGCCAGGCATCAGCTGGGAGGAATACCAGCAGAGCCAATCCGGCGAGGCGGAAGCAGAGCAGCCCACGGAGGAACAGAGCTACCCCTCTGCCTTCTCCATGGCTTACTACAAGGGCCACACCCTGGACCCCATTACCTGTGGAGAGGGGATTCAGCAGGATGTAGCCGCCCTGCTCTACGAGCCTCTGGTACAACTGAATGAAAATTTTGAGCCGGTGCCGCTGCTGTGCGAAAGCTGGAGCTGGGATGAAAGCGGACTGGTCCTGACCCTGGTCATCCGTCAGGGCGTCACCTTCAGTGACGGCTCCGAGCTCACCGCAGCTGACGCTGCGGACACCCTTCGTCGGGCGGCGGAGTCTCAGCGCTACAGCTACCGCCTGCGGCAGGTAACTTCCATTACCTCCAGCAACAGCGCGGGAACCGTGACCATCACCCTCTCCACGCCCAATCGAGGTTTCCCCTCCCTGCTGGATATTCCAGTGGTCAAGCGCAGCACCTCCGGCCAGTCTGTTCCCCTGGGTACCGGTCCCTATGTCTTTGTCACGGGCAGCGACAGTGACTCCCTGGTGGCCAATTCCGGCTGGTGGCAGCAGAAATCCCTGCCGGTAGATACCATCACCCTGGTCCACGCCAAGGACAAGGACACCGCCATGTATCTCTTCTCCTCCCATCGGATCGAGCTGCTCCGGGCGGATCCTACCAGTGATCTGGTGTCCGCCAGCGGCAAAGCGGTGAACACCCCCGTTCCCACCACCACGTTCCAGTTTATCGGTTTCAATACGACCAGCGGGGTTTTCTCCTCTGCCGCGGCCCGGGCGGCTTTCAGCAAGGGCATTCAGCGGGACATGGTGGCCGAGGCTCTTCTCTCCGGAAACGCCCTGCCCGCTGCTTTTCCCATCTCCCCCCTGTCCGCCCTCTATCCGGAGGACCTTGCCCCTGTCTACAGCTATGAGGGCACCGTCAGCGACCTGACCGCCGCCGGGGCCAACACCGGTCAGAGTCAGACGCTGATCCTGCTGGTCAACGAGGACAACAGCTTTCGGGTGTCCTGCGCGGAGTTTATCGCAGAGAACATGTCCCTGCTGGATTGGCAGATCACGGTAAAAGCCTTGCCCTGGGAGGAATATCTGGCAGCTTTGGCCGCCGGCGAGTTTGACCTCTACTATGGCGAGGTACGCCTCACCGCCGACTGGGACATTACAGACCTGGTGGGCACCGGCGGCAGCCTCAACTACGGAGGATATACCAATACCGTCACTGACGCACTGCTTCAGTCTTTTGCCAGCGCCTCTGACCGGGCCTATGCAGCCCGGCAGCTGTGCGCCCACCTCCTGGGCACCGCCCCTATTGCCCCCATCTGTTTTCAGCAGGATATTCTGCTGACCCACGACGATGTGGTCAGCGGCATGACCCCCACCGCAACCTCTGTTTTCTTCGGCCTGGAGAACTGGACCATCCATCTGGAGCCGTGATGAGAACACTTTTCTAGAAAAGCAGGGCCCGCCCGGATACAAGCCTATATCCGGGCGGGCCCTTGCTGTACGCATGGTCACTCATTATAATATATTACAGTGTCTCCATCATTAGTACTGCCGCACCACAGCGGTAACCTTGCCCAGGATCTGAGCATTGGTGCCGTCGATGGGCTGGTAATCATCGTTCTCCGGTAGGAGCCAGATGTGTCCGTTTTTCCGGGACAGCCGTTTTACCGTGGCCTCATCCTCCAGCAGGGCCACCACGATCTCCCCGTTCTCCGCGGTCTGCTGGCGGCGGACCACCACCAGGTCCCCCGGCAGGATCCCCGCTTTGATCATGGACTCCCCACGGACACGAAGGGCAAAGCTCTCCTCCTCCCGGCCGCCACAGTCAAAGGTGAGATAGTCCTCGATACACTCCTGAGCCAGGATGGGCGCGCCGGCAGCCACGGTGCCCACCACCGGGATTCTCTTCCGCACCTGAACACCGGTGAGAACCAGGGCCCGGCCCTTGCCATCCCCTTTTTCAATAAGTCCCCGCTCCTGGAGGCGCTTGAGGTGGAAATGGACGGTGGAGGGAGATTTCAGGCCCACTGCCTCACAGATCTCCCGCACCGAGGGGGCATACCCCTGCTGCGGGATCACCTCCTGGAGATAGGCATAGATCCGATCCGTCATCTGGGTTTTCTTCGGCATAGCAGGCCCTCCTGTACATTCCGGGCCGCCAGGCGGCCCCCATTTCTGTGGTTTCTATTTTTTTCATATTAGCACACGGCGGCCGGAAATGCAACACTTGTTCTCTTATTTTGCACAATTTGTAAAAATGAAACGTCTCCCTCAACTCGCCGGAAATTCTAGTGGATTTCCTCTTGCATTCCGGACGGGCTTATGGTATCATGAATACTTGCGAAAATGAACTTCGTGCGCTTCGGCGCACTTCCATCAACAACTTGGAGGTATTTCTCATGGAAGTTCTCACCATCATCGTGACCATTCTGCTTGTGCTGTGCGGCCTGGCTGTGATTCTGGCTGTGCTGTTCCAGTCCGGCAAGAGTGCCGGCCTCTCCGGCACCATCGGCGGCGTGGCTGACACGTTTATGGCCAAGGGAAAGGCCAAGACCTTCGACGCCAAACTGGCCAAGGCCACCAAGTGGATCGGTGCAGTGTTCATCATCCTCACTCTGATCCTGAACATCCTGCCCTGATTTACCACTGAAAAACCAGGACGGCTGTCCCAATCGGGACAGCCGTCCTGGTTTTTTATTGCTTTTTCTCCTCCAGCCGTTCCAAAAGGCCGTCCCAGGCCGGAGTACCCCGCAGAGGTTGAAACTCCGCACCCTCCTCCAGCGCCCCACGGATGGTATTCAGGAAAAACTCTCTCGACACAGCGGCGGGCCGCAGCTCCGTGCAGCTGTACAGCCCACTTCCCTGCCGCATCGAACCTCCCGCCACATCCGCCAAATGAAGCACAGTATCCACATACCGTTCCAGTTCCTGCCGGGCCTCCTCCAACCGCCCCAACGTGCACAGCTTGCTGGCCCGCAAAAACCGGAGGCTGCTCTCCATGCCGCCCACACGCTCCATCTCCAGCAGTTCATCCACCGCCAGAGCCTTGTCCAGCAGGGCAAGGCCCTGCTCCGGCTCCCCGCTCCGGTCCGCGATGGCCGCCAGGCCCATCAGGTGGAGGCACACATCTCTGCCGGCACTGTAGAGGCCCAGCTGCTGCTCCCGCTCCGCAGCCTTAATCTCACCTTTCTCCAGCAGGATATTGGCGCGGACCAGCCGGGTATTCAGCTCCGGCTGAGGCAGTTCCTCTGCCGCTTTCATAGCCCGGTCCGGGTCCTCCAGCATGTTGTAGAGGTTGGCCAGCATAAAGCAGGAAGCGTCCCGCAGCTCCTGCTGATCGCTCTCCCGGCACTGCTCCAGCAGTTCCGCCGCCTGACGGCCCTGCTCCCGCACCTCCGTCTCATCTTTTGTGGAGGTCAAATATGCCATAAAGAGGCTGGCTGTATGGAACCGCAGCCACAGGTCCCCAGGATATTCCCGCAGAAGGACCTGCGCGCTCTCCCGAGCCTCGCCGGTCCGCTTCTCCTCAAAGAGCCGCCGGCTTTCCGCCAGCAGAGTCGGAATCTCCTCCGGTGCCAGGACGGGCCGAAAATCCAGGAGATCATCCACCGTCACCTTCAGCAGCCGGGCCAGAGGCGCCAGCATCGCTACATCCGGGCAAGCGGCGTCGGTCTCCCATTTGGATACCGCCGCGGCGGTGACGCCCAGAGCTTCGGCTGCCTGCTCCTGGGTCAGCTCCCGCTCCTTTCGCAGCCTCTGTATTCGTTTTCCCATACTTACCATAGCAATCCGCTCCTTTTCTCCGGCGGTGAGCGCGCGTCCCGCCGTGTTTCAGGGCCCACTGTCATGGTATCACACCAGTAGGGCTAGAGCAATGGAGCGACTGTTGAAGGAGCGGGGCAGTTTTTTAACTGTCGTTCAACTCAGGGAACGCAGCTTATCCGGAGAGGCATACAGGCAACCCGCCTTGGGCTCCACACCCCGGATACGGAACAGCTCCTCCACGGTGACGAAGGTGTACCCCTCGGCCTGGAGCTGATCAATGATGTCCAGAGCCGCCTGCACGCTGGTAGGATAAAAGTCGTGGAGGAGGATGATCCCCCATGGCTCCACGTGGCTCACCACATGCTCCGTCACTTGAGCGGCATCCAGTGTTTTCCAATCCTCCGGATCCACAGTCCAGTAGATCATAGGGGTCTTTACCAGCGCCGCCCGAGTCTTGCCGATGGCCCCGTAGGGCGGGCGCAGCCAGTAGTCGCCCTCCCCCAGCAGCTCTGTCAGCAGCACCTCCGTCTTATGGATCTCCTCTACCACCTTGTCCGGTTCCGCCGTCAGCAGCCGGGTATGGTCGTAGGTGTGGTTTCCGATCTGGTGCCCCTCCGCCTTCATCCGTTTGAGCAGGTCCTCGTTGCCCGGAATCTGCCGTCCGATGACAAAAAAGGTGGCGGGGACACCCCGCTCCAGTAGGCCATCCAGAAGGACGCTGGTGGTATCCCGCCGGGGGCCGTCGTCAAAAGTGAGGGCCACGTACCTGGGCTCCTCCACCAGCTCCTGCAGGGTCTCCTCATCCAGTTCCCCCAGAATTTCCTCCGGAATCTCCGCGGAAGCATCGGCGGACACCGTCCGCTCCCCTCCGCCGCAGGCCGCCAAAAGTAAAGCCGTCATAAAAATGGCCCCATATCGGGCCAGCTGTTTTTTCATTGCCATTCACCTCAACGGCTAGTATGTGCTGTGACATGCGCAGCCATCCAGGCGGCAGAAAATGGCGGCGCTAAAAGTTGCCAATAAAACTTGGCAAAATATGTTGACAAGTTTTATTGGCAGTGCTAAGATAGGGATACCAAGTAAACTTGGCATTCAAGCCTTATATGGAGGTATATCATGAACAAGGAAGAAATTTTGGCCCGGAGCCGGAAGGAAAACGACGGCTCTGACGAGCGCACCCAGTACATTGGTCTGAAAGGAGCTAACTTTTCCATTTCCATTCTGGTCCTTCTGTGTGTGGTACTTTCCCGGTTCGCCCATCTGGACGATACAGCCCAGTATGCTATGGGCCTTCTGGTGACCGTCACCTGCTTTTCCAACTTCGCCTACCAGTTCGCACAAAAGATTCGGACAGCGACGGTGATCCTTTTCATCGCTTTGTTCTTCCTGGCAGCGGCGATCTATCTGGTCCTGTTTCTCGATCGCAGCCTGGGGCTGTTCTAAGAGAGGAGGCCACCATGGATGACAAGCTGATCCTGAAAAACCGACTAAAGGAGGCCCGGGGGGAAAAGGGGCTGTCCCAGACCCAGCTGGCGGAGCTGGTAGGCGTATCCCGGAATACCATCAGCTCCATTGAGACAGGGCAGTTCAATCCCACCGCCAAGCTGGCCTTGATTCTGTGTATCGCCCTGGACCGAAAATTTGAGGATCTGTTTTACTTTGAAGAGTGAGCCGCCGGTGGGCGTGCCTTTTCAGAATAGGAGGAATACTATGGGAACATGGCAATTTTACGGGTGGGAGCAGGCGGCGGTCCCCGCCCGCACGGAGGAGTATCCGGGCATCCGCACCCCCCGGGACCTCTACGACCGGCTCTCCGACGGTGTCTGGTGTGTGGAGACCTGCGCCCC
>CALXGE010000057.1 GCA_944387775.1 uncultured Oscillospiraceae bacterium
CCCTTCTTCATCTCGCCGCCGTACCAGGTGTTCAGAATGACCTGCTCACGGGAGGTGAGGTTGAAGACAACGGCAGTCTCGGAGTTGAGGCCCAGCTCCTTGTAGTTCTCCACCTTGGCCTTGGAGGCGTTGTAGGAGATGAAGTCGGGCTCGAAGTTCTCGAGCTCCTCAGCGGTGGGCTCGATGAACATGTTCTTGACAAAGTGAGCCTGCCATGCCACTTCCATGATGAAGCGGATGGCCATACGGGAGTCGTGGTTGGCGCCGCAGAATACATCCATGACATACAGCTTCTTGTTGGACAGCTCCTTCAGAGCCAGATCCTTGCAGGCGTTCCAAGCCTCCTGGGAGGCGGGCTTGTTGTCGTTCTTGAACTCGTCGGAGGTCCACCACACGGTGTCCTTGGAGACGTCATCCATCACGATGAACTTGTCCTTGGGGGAACGGCCGGTGTAGATACCGGTCATCACGTTGACGGCACCCAGCTCAGTGACCTGGCCCTTGTCAAAGCCTTCCAGGTTAGGCTTGGTCTCTTCCTCAAACAGAGTCTCGTAAGAGGGGTTGTAGACGATTTCGGTGGTGCCGGTGATACCGTACTTGCTCAGATCGATAGTTACCATTTCGCATGACCTCTTTTCTGATGTGATCTTCCCGCTGCAAAAGTATCCCACAGCAGGAAGTCCAAAATACTCACAATATTATAATACACAGCATGGGAGATAAAGTCAATTGCCGGAATCGTGGGAAAGTACCTTGGGTTCCTACCCCAATATTGTGAAAATTGTGTCATAGACAATACGCTAGGCATATCAGAGGCATGTTTTTGGCATATTGCACAGAGCTTGATCTCTGGTAGCATCCTGTGCACCACAGTTGGAAGGGATGATTGCTGCATCCGATGTAATAAAAAGACCGCCGCAGAATCAACCATTCTGCGGCGGTCCGACAATATAGATTTTATGCGGCGGGTACCACCAGAACCTGACCTGCGTAGATGAGATCCGGGCTGGACAGGGTGGCCTTATTGGCCTCATAGAGAACAGACCACTTATAGCCGGTGCCGTAAAGCTGCTGGGCGATAGACCACAGGCAGTCGCCGGTCTTCACGGTATATGTCTCAGCAGCGGGCTCGGGCTGCGGCTCCAGTTCAGGAGTGGGGTCCGGTTCCGGCTCCGGTTCGGGGGTGGGCGCTGTCTCGCCGTCCTCAAGAGGAGGCAGCTTGCCCTCGGCCCGGAGGGCAGGACCGTTCAGGGAAGCCACATTGGGGGTCCGGCCATCCTCGGAGGTGGGGATGGTCAATTCACCGCTGCGGACCATGTCATAGATGAGATCCTTCTGCGGATCATTCAGGTCGGCGCCGACGATCTTCCAGTTGTTGTCGCATACAGGCTCCAGGGGCTTGCCCAGGTTTGCCACATACTCGGTGATCATGTCGCGGACAGCGCCGCCCTCGTAGACCACGTCTTCCGCGTTAATAAGACCGGCGCCCACCAGGCCGCCGTAGCGGTAATTGTTCAGGGCCAGGACCAGCTCTGTATCGTCGGCCAAAGGCTCGCCCTTGTAGGTGACATTGATGATACGCTCTCCGGCGGGCTTGGAGATGTCGATCTCGTAGTTGACGCCGGCAAACATATCGTAATTGTACATCCGGATATCGGGATTGAAGCTGATGGTCACATCGCCGGGCTGATATTGATTAAAGAAGTTGCCGGCCTGCTGCTCCATAATGGCCTTCAGCTGTTTACCGGTGACCTTCACTGCGAAAAGCGTGTTGTCATACTTATAAATTTTTACGCTGTCTCTGTGGAGGAAGGGACCCTTCTCCAGGTTGGAATCCTCCGTGAACAGGGCCGCCAGGGAGACGTCTGCGCCGGACTCCTGCATCTGGACGATGTTCACAAGATCAGTGATGGGGTTGTCCTGGATGATAGCGGCGGGAATGCCGGGCAGCACATAGACGGGATCCATAAAGGTCTCTGCAACCTCACCGACCTCTTTTGACGCCAGTGCCAAACTCTTCTCGTGGAGATCCTTCATCTGTTCCATAAAGGCCGCGTCCGGAGCAACAGCGGAGCAGTCCAGAAGCTCGGAAGTGGTCTTGTCCTCTTCAAGGGACCACTTGCCGCCGCTCTCCTTGAGTGTGAAGGTCATCTTGCCTACGAACTGGCCGTTGTTGGCAGGTTCCAGAACGGGGACCCCGGCGATCTCCTCGTCTACCTTGGCATGGGCATGGCCGATAAGGAGGCCGTCCAGCTGGTCGGCATATTTCTCAGCGATCTTCTGGACGCCGTCGGCCCCGTACTCACCGTCCAGACCGTAGTGGATGGCGCCGATGATTACATCAGCCTTTCCCTCCAGCTCGGAGAGGATTTTCCCTGTTTCCTCCATGGGGGTGGTGAAGGTCATGTTGTCATAGTGGGTGGGGTCGGAGGCTTCCCACTGGGGGATATGGGGGGCATCGATGCCGAAGATGGCTACCTTGACGCCTTTCACTTCAAAAATGGTGTAGGCATCCTGCCAGCGGGTACCGTCGGCTTTGTAAATATTGCCAGCCAGCGTCTTGCCGTTAAAGGCGGCGATAGCCTTTTCCAGGCTGGAAAACTCAAAGTTGAACTCATGATTTCCTAGTACCCAGGCGTCGTAGCCAAGGGTATTCATTGCTTCGATCATGGGGTGGATTTCTTCGTTGCGGAACTCCTGGATGTAGTTGGCCTGCAGGCTGTCGCCGGTGTCGATCAGCAGCAGGTCGGGATCGACAGCCCGTTCCTGAGCTACAATAGTGGCCACATGGGCCATGCTGGTGGCGTTTTCCTTGTTGGCGGCATAGTCGAAGGGGTTGACCATGCCATGGAGATCACTGGTCTGCAGGATGGTGACGGTTACCTCGCCTTCATCCGCCGCGAAACCGGGCACAGCCAGTCCCAGAACCATGACCAGGGTCAGGACCAGCGCCAGCACGCGCCTACGCATGATGCTCTTCATTTTTGCTACCTCCCAATCAAATTTTGTCCGGCATCGGACAACTGTGGTCAAAGTATACAATAAAATCCTTGAAAATACAAGATGCGTGGGAATAATTCCCAACAATAGAAAGGGGAGGTTGTACTTTCCTAAGGCGGCGGCGTATAATCAGGAGGCTGCCTGCCAAGCGCTGTATAGAGGACTGTCCGTATTATGGGACAGGAGATATGGTATCCTCTTTTCAGTGGAGGGGCTACCAAGGAAAGGAAGGATAAAATGGTCGCGATCGTTTGCCTGGATGATAAAAACGGTATGTGCTTCAATGGCCGCAGACAGAGCCGGGATGTCTGTCTGCGTTCCTGTGTCATGGACTTGGCAAAAGGAAAGCGCCTGTGGATGTCACCCTACTCGGCAGAGCAATTTGCTGAGGCAGAAGGGGGGCAGATTTGTGTCAGCACCTCTTTCCTGGAGGAGGCAGGGCCGGGGGACTACGCTTTTGTGGAGGACCGGGCCTTGGCTCCCTTTGCTGAGAAGCTGGAAAAATTGGTGGTATTTCGCTGGAACCGGGTTTATCCTGGTGACCAGTATTTGGACCTGGATCTGACGAAAGGTCCGTGGCGTAAGACAGAAGAAAGAGATTTTCCCGGGAAATCTCACGAGCGGATCACAATGGAGGTATATACGCGGTGAAAGGACAGATCATTTCTATCATGCTGGTTCTGGCAGCGCTTCTGGTTCTGGCGGCGGGGTGTGCTGCTGGAAAAGTGGAAGAACCGCTGGTAACGCTGGAGAGCATTCCGGAATACAGCGGAGAGGCCTATGTGGCCATAAACGGCAACGAACCCTATTTTACCCAGGCGGAGATCACGGATGAAGCATATGAAATGTACAGTGAGCTGGATGCGCTGGGCCGCTGCGGCGTGACTTGTGCCAGCGTAGGGCCGGAGCTGATACCCACAGAGGACCGGGGGGATATCGGATCAGTGAAGCCCACCGGCTGGCACACGGTGAAGTATGACTGTGTGGATGGGAAATACCTCTATAACCGCTGCCATTTGATCGGCTATCAGCTCACCGGAGAGAACGCCAACGAGCGCAACCTCATCACCGGCACCCTCTACTTGAATATCGAGGGAATGCTGCCTTTTGAGAACATGGTGGCGGACTATGTGGAGGAGACCGGGAACCATGTGATGTACCGGGTGACTCCAATTTATGAGGGGGATGACCTGGTGGCACGGGGCGTCCTCATGGAGGGATATTCCGTGGAGGACGAAGGAGACGGGATTTTGTATTGCGTCTTTGCCTACAATGTGCAGCCGGGAGTGGAGATCGACTACGCTACCGGAGAGAGCTGGCTGGCGGGGGAGGGGACCTCTTCCGGCAGCGAGAGTAGCGAGTTCACCTACATACTGAATACCAGCAGCAAAAAATTTCACGATTCCTCCTGCTCTGGCGCAGCGGATATCAAGGAGAGCAACAAGGAGGTATTTACCGGCAGCAGAGAGGATCTGATTGCCCAGGGATATTCCCCCTGCGGGCGGTGCAAGCCGTAACATGCAGGGAAAAACATTTTGAGATGCGAATCCATGACCAAACGTGTCGGTAATGTACATTCCCTGAGCACGGCATGGCATTTGTTTATGTAAAAGAGGGCCCGCCGGGTAGATAGCCGGCGGGCCCTTCGCTATCCTGCACAAAAACGAACGCAGAATTTTTGTGAGGGAGGCTTGTGGTTTTTTGACGAAAGCATTGCATTTTTTTGCGCTGTGCTTTATAATAAAATCACAATCTAAGAATGATAGCTGTAAGGAAGTGCTTCGCGCACGGGCTGAAACTATCACTCCGGCTTTTGCTTGAGTGTTTCAAATCCCCCAAGGGATTTGAAACATTTTTTGTTACCGGGGTGTCTCGCACCATATGGATGACAGAAAAGGAGGAACTACGATGTATATTTTGGCAAACGGACGGCTCATCACCCGGGACAGCGCCTTACCCTACCTGAAGGACGGCGGCGTGGTCATCGATGGCACCAAGATCCTGGAGGTGGGGACCACCGCAGACCTGAAGGCCAAGTACCCCCAGGCGGAGTTCATCGATGCCAAGGGCGGCGTCATCATGCCGGGCCTGGTCAATGCCCATACCCACATCTACTCCGCTCTGGCCCGAGGCCTCTCTATCAACGGTTTCAACCCCACCAATTTCTTTGAGGTGCTGGACGGCCAGTGGTGGTATATCGATCGCCACCTGACTCTGAAGGGTACCCGGGCCAGCGCCGACGCGCTGTATATGGACTGCATCAAGCAGGGTGTTACCACCATCTTTGATCACCATGCCTCCTATGCAGAGGTCCCCGGTTCCCTGATGGAGATCGCGGACAGCGCCAAGAAGTTTGGCATTCGCTCCTGCCTGTGCTACGAGGTCAGCGACCGGGACGGGGAGGAGAAGTGCCTCCAGGCCATCCAGGAGAACGCGGATTTCATCACCTATTGTGAGAAAAACCCCAGCGATATGCTGGCAGCTATGTTCGGCGGCCACGCCCTCTTCACCATCTCCGACAAGACTTTTGAACGGATGGTGGAGGCCAACAATGGCCGTACCGGCTTCCATATCCACGTCTCCGAGGGTATGAACGATGTCTATGACAGTCTCCAGAATTACGGCCGCCGCCCGGTCCAGCGACTCCAGGACCACGGCATTCTGGGCCCCAAGACCATTCTGGGCCACTGCATCCATGTGAATACCGCCGAGATGGAAATTATCCAGGCCACCGGCACCATGACGGTGAACAATCCGGAGAGCAATATGGGCAACGCCGTAGGCTGCAGTCCCATCCTCCAGCTTATGAAGCGGGGCATCACCGTGGGTCTTGGTACCGATGCGTATACCAACGACATGCTGGAGAGCATCAAAGTGGCCCTGGCCATCCAGCGCCATAATGCCTGCCTTCCCAATGTGGGCTGGTGCGAGGTGACGGATATGCTCTTCAAGAACAACCCGATCATCGGGGAGAAGTACTTCGGGGTGCCTCTGGGCAAGCTGGCTCCCGGTGCCGCTGCCGACGTGATCGTCATGGACTACAAGCCCTTCACGCCCTTCTCCGATGCCAATATCGACGGCCATATGCTTTTCGGCATGACCGGCCGCCAGTGCCAGACCACCATCTGTAACGGCAAGCTCCTCATGAAGGACCGTGAGCTGGTAGGCATCGACGAGGAGGCCGAGAATGCCCACATTTTGGAGGAATCCAAGAAACTTTGGGGTGCGCTGAACCACTGCGAATATTGATTGCTGCTGTCTGAACACAACAGCCGCTCTGGCTGCAGAGCGGCATACTGGGAACCATGTAAATTCAGGAGGAGAACGCCATGAGTGAACTGATGATCCCCATTCCCTTCCGGGAACTGATGACCTGGATCACCACCGAGTACGCCCGGGAGGGCTCTGTATTCGGCGTCCACCGGCCCTATAAGGCCGGGGAGAAGAAGCTGCCCATCTTCGGCGGCGAGACCATCGAGACCCCCTTCGGCCCTGCGGCCGGTCCCAATACCCAGCTGGCCCAGAATATCATCGCGTCCTACTTTGCGGGCGCCCGGTTTTTTGAGCTGAAGACCGTCCAGAAGATGGACGGCGCGGAGTTGGCAGCCTGCATCGGCCGTCCCTGCATCCTGGCGGAGGACGAGTGCTACAACTGCGAGTGGTCCACTGAGCTCTATGTCCCCCAGGCCTACGAGGAGTATGTGAAGGCCTGGTGCGCCTGCAAGATCCTGGCCAAGGTGTACGGCCTGGGCGACCCCAACGGCTTTGTGTTCAATATGTCCGTAGGCTACGACCTGGAGGGCATCAAGGGCCCCAAGATTGACAAGTATCTCAATGAGATGCTGGACGCCTCCCATACACCTATCTTCCAGGAGTGCATTGCGGTGCTCAAGGAGATGTTCCCCCAGGAGAGCGCCTACATCGATACCATCCCTGCCCGGGTGTCTGACAGCGTCACCGTCTCCACCCTCCACGGCTGCCCGCCGGATGAGATCGAGCGTATTGCCTCCTACCTCATCACCGAGAAGCACCTGCACACCTTCGTCAAGTGCAATCCCACCATCCTGGGCTACCAGTCTGCCCGGGATATCCTGGACGGCATGGGCTATGACTACATCGCCTTCGGCGAGAAGCACTTCAACGAGGACCTTCAGTACAGCGACGCAATTCCCATGTTCCGGCGGCTTCTGAAGCTGGCAGGGGAGAACGGCCTTGAATTTGGTCTCAAGCTCTCCAACACTTTCCCGGTGGATGTCAAGCGTAATGAGCTGCCCAGCGAGGAGATGTACATGGCGGGCAAGAGCCTCTTCCCCCTGACCATCGAGATGGCCCGGCGGATCGCAAAGGAGTTTGACGGAAGGCTTCGCCTCAGCTACTCCGGCGGCGCGGACTTCTTCAACATCGACAAACTGTTTGCCTGCGGCATCTGGCCCATCACCATGGCCACCACGGAGCTCAAGCCCGGCGGCTACCAGCGCTTCAAGCAGATTGCCGAGAAGCTGGAGATGCTGCGCTTCCATCCCTTTACCGCTGTGGACGTAGAGAAGGTGGAGGCTCTGGCTATCGCCATCCGCAGCGACAAGTACCACGTGAAGGCGGTCAAGCCGCTGCCCCGGCGGAAGCTCTACAGCAAGGTGCCTCTCATCGACTGCTTCACCGCCCCCTGCAAGGGCGGCTGCCCCATCGGCCAGGATATCCCCGAGTACATCGAGCTCTGCCGCAAGGGTAAGTACGCCCGGGCCCTGGAGGTGATCCTGGAGAAGAACCCCCTGCCCTTTATTACCGGCACCATCTGCGCCCACCACTGCATGGACAAGTGCACCCGTAACTTCTACGACCAGTCCGTCCAGATCCGGACTACCAAGCTGGTGGCGGCGGAGCGGGGCTATGATGCGGTGATGAAGAAGCTCCAGACGCCTACCCCTGTCTACGACGGCAAGAAGGTGGCCATCATCGGCGGCGGCCCCACCGGTATGGCGGCGGCCTACTTCTGCGCCAGAGCTGGTATTCCTACCACCCTCTTTGAGAAGGAGAACGTTCTGGGCGGTATCGTCCGCCAGGTGATCCCCGCCTTCCGTATCAGCGACGAGGCCATTGAGAAGGACGCGGCCATCATGAGGAAGATGGGCGTGGAGGTGAAGCTGGGAACCCCCGCTCCCGCCGTGGAGGAGCTAAAGCAGCAGGGCTATACCCACATCCTCTTCGCCGTGGGTGCCTGGAAGGCCGGTAAGCTGGATATCCCCGGCAGCGTGAAGCCTGTCATCGGCTGGATGAAGGACGTGAAGGCTGGCAAGACGGAGCCTCAGGGCCATGTGGCAGTGGTCGGCGGCGGCAATACCGCCATGGATGCGGCCCGGCTGGCCCTCCGCTGCGGTGCGGCGAGCAGCACCTTGGTCTATCGCCGTACCAGAAAGTATATGCCCGCCGACGCCGAGGAGCTGGAGCTGGCCATGGCTGACGGCGTGCAGTTCCTGGAGCTGGTGAGTCCCGTGGAGCAGAAGGACGGCAAGCTCATCTGTAAGAAGATGGTCCTGGGCGCACCCGATGCCTCTGGCCGCCGCGCTCCGGTGGAGACCGACGAGACTGTAGAGATCCCCTGCGATACCGTCATCTCCGCAGTAGGTGAAAAGGTGGATAGCGAGCTGCTTGCTTCCTACGGTGTGACCGTCAATGAGAAGGGCCGTCCCGCCTTTGAGACCAATCTGCCTGGCGTATATACTGCTGGCGACGTGCTCCGGGGACCTGCCACAGTGGTGGAGGGCATCGCTGATGCCTCCGCCTTTGCCGAGGCCGTCATCGGCAGTGCACATGAGGCAAAGATCCCCCACATCGCCCACGCCACCCGGGCCGAGGCCATCGCCAAGAAGGGCATCCTCTGCGAGAGCGCCAAGTGCGAGGGTGACCGGTGTCTGAGCTGCAACGTGGTGTGCCAGTGCTGCGCCGACGTATGTCCCAACCGGGCCAATGTGGTCATCACCCTGCCTGACGGGCGGCCTCAGATCCTCCACGTGGACCGGATGTGCAACGAGTGCGGCAACTGCGCCGTGTTCTGTCCCTATGACAGCGCCCCCTATAAGGAGAAATTCACTCTGTTCTATGACAGAGCGGGCTTTGACGAGAGCCCGGCCAACAGCGGCTTCCTGCCTCTGGGCGGACGGAAGGTGCTGGTGCGGCTGAATGGCGAGGTGTTCGAGGCGAATCTGGATGAAACCAACGACCTGCCGGCAGAGATCGAAGTTCTGATCTATACTGTTCTGGTCAATTACGCCTATCTCCTGGGATAAGCGGATAAAAGAGAAGGACCGTGGAGAATCCTTTGGATTCTCCACGGTCCTTGTTTGTTGTTTTGGGCGGCCTTGTGTCACATCCGCTGGGTGGGTGCGCTGACGGCAGGAACCATCCTGCGGTACCACTTGCGCATGTGCCAGCCCACGGTTGCCGACATCTCACGGGATGCTACCAGCTTATCTGCCAAGGTCAGCACCCAGCCCTCGGAATTCCTGGGGACGGGGGCCAGGGGAAACATGTGGCTGGTAATGGCCGAGCGCTGCCGCTCATCCAGGCCGAAGAGGCGATTGGCTCTCCGGGCTGCCATGGCGCCATGCACAAACGCGTGCATATGGGTCAGTCGGCGCAGGCCGGAGTAGTGGCGTAAAAACTGTTTGTGGGCCTCACTCCGCCAATCATAGCCGAAAAAGTCATGAAGCAGAGCAGCACGGGTTACAGCCGCGACCCGCTCCTCACGCATGTGGAACCGGCGGGCCAGCCGGTAAGCGCATTTTGCCGTGTCCACCGAGTGGTCGTAGAGAGAGTTCTCTCCGCCGTGGTGGGCCAGGTCCTGCATCTGCGTAAAAAGCGGATGGGTGATGATGTCGTCCGTTATGCGGTGAAATTCTTCATCCTGCATCGGGTATCCCCTCCGATCCGCGCACTGCGCGTGGTGTGCTGTCTCCAGCCACACTTATTATATACACCTGTCGGGAACATATGCAAGAGCCAAATCCTGGACACAATTATTAAATTTTTATGCTGTTCCGTGTCTTGTGGTGGAAAGGCCGGCGTGCTACAATGAAAAAAACAGCTTGGCGGCACCGCCGCCGGAGGAGGAGAGAACCGTGACAGCAGAGGAGCGCCGGAAAGGGATCGAGCAGGTCCTCAGCCAGTCTCCGGGGCCGGTGAGTGCTGCCGCCCTGGCCAGGAGGTTTGGAGTCAGCCGTCAGATCATCGTAGGAGATGTGGCGCTGCTGCGGGCGGCGGGAGCTGCCATCGATGCCACGCCCCGAGGCTATGTGACCCGGCGGGGCAGCGTAGGACTTGTGCGGCAGGTAGCCTGCCGTCACGCCGCCGCCGATATGGAGCAGGAGCTGAATATCATGGTGGACAACGGCTGCACTGTGCTGGATGTGGCAGTGGATCACCCGGTGTACGGTCAGCTCACAGGGGCCCTCCATCTGCGCAGCCGCTATGATGTCCAGCAGTTTGTGGTCCGCTGTGCCGAGGCACGACCGCTATCTGTTCTCACAGAAGGAATTCATCTCCATACTCTCATCTGTCCCGACGAGGCGGCCTGGGAGCGGGTGAGAGCGGCACTGGCTGCCGCAGGTTTCCTGCTGGAGGAGAACTGATTGATCAGCAAGACCGGAGGACCGGCCCAACGGGGGCCGGTCCTCCGGTCTTGCTATTTATTTCTCAGGCTGCTGTCTGTTCCGGTTCCGCCGCTTGCGTCGGCCATCCGCAGAGGCCATGAGCCTTCCGATAGGACGGGGGTCGGAGGAGAGTCGGCGGATCTTAGGCGGCTGAGGAGCCGCTACCTCCGGAGAGGAAAAGGGCGCTTCCGCCGCCGGGGCCTCCCGTTGACCGGAGGGCCTCCGAGTGGAGACAAGGGGCTGTTCCGGAACTGGCACCGCTTTTTTGACGGCGGGCGCCGTTGCTGCCGGGGCATTTTCTGTCCTGGCAGTAGATTTGGTGGGCTTGTCCGAAACGTTGGTGCCTCCGGCAGCCTGCTTCTGTCGCTCCGCCCGGGGAGGACGGGGCGGGCGCACCGTCTTGGGCGTTGCCTCAAAGATTTCCATGGGCCAGGGGTGGTCCTCCACCACCGGCACCTTTTTGCCAATGAGCTTTTCGATGTCTTTGAGGTAGGCCAGCTCGTCAAAGTTGCAGAAGCTGATGGCGATGCCGCTGCGGCCCGCCCGGCCGGTGCGGCCGATGCGGTGGACGTAGGTCTCCGGCACGTTGGGCAGCTCGTAGTTGATGACACAGCCCAATTCGTTGACGTCGATGCCGCGGGCGGCGATGTCTGTGGCCACCAGAACCCGGATCTCGCCGCTTTTGAAGCTCTCCAGGGCCTTGACCCGGGCGGTCTGGCCTTTGTTGCCGTGGATGGCCATGGCGGCAATGCCGCTGCGGCCCAGATCCTTCACCACTCGATCCGCACCGTGCTTGGTGTTGGTGAATACCAGCACGCTGTCCAGGGTGGAGTCCTGAAGGATATACTGGAGGAGGTGTTTCTTGTTGGCTTTGTCCACCTTGTAGAGTCGCTGGTCGATGGCCTCCACTGTGGAGGACTGGGGCGTCACCTCCACCCGGACCGGATCGACGAGAATAGTCTTGGATAGCTCCGCAATCTCGTGGGGCATGGTTGCGGAGAAGAGGAGAGTCTGGCGCTGTTTCGGCAGTCGGGCAATGACCTTTTTTACATCGTGAATGAAGCCCATGTCCAGCATCCGGTCCGCCTCGTCCAGGACAAACGTCTCAATGTCGGCCAGATCGATATGCCCCTGGTTGCACAGGTCGTTGAGGCGGCCGGGGGTGGCCACCAGCACATCCACACCCTTTTCCAGAGCCTCCACCTGAGGTCCCTGACCCACGCCGCCGAAAATGACGGTGTTGCGGATAGAGAGATATTTTCCGTACAGGTCGAAATTCTCTTTGATCTGGAGGGCCAGCTCCCGGGTGGGTGTTAGCACCAGGGCCCGGATGGGCCGGTGGGACTTGGTCACCCGTCCACTGAGCCGCTGGAGGATGGGAATGGCAAAGGCGGCAGTCTTGCCGGTGCCCGTCTGAGCGCAGCCAATGAGATCCCGTCCGTCTCGTACCGGGGGGATGGCAGCGGCCTGGATGGGGGAGGGAGCCTCATAGCCCATATCCTCTACCGCCCGAAGCAGCTGGGGCAGTAATTGCAGTTCCTGAAATGTCATGTGTGTTCCTTTATAAGTTGATTTTGCCTTTTCAAGCACGGAATAAAATGCATTATATCATTACATTGGCAAAAAGGCAAATTGGGGCCATATAGCAGTTGCACCCTGACAGAAGAGAAAAGGATCTCCGCAGTATACACTGCGGAGATCCTCAAAAATATTGGAAAAAGAGAACGGATTACTTCTGGCACAGAGCGGCGGTGTCCATGGCGATCATGAGCTCCTCGTTGGTGGGGATGACGAAGATCTTCACCTTGGAGTCGTCGGCGGAGACAACAGCCTCCTGGCCGCGGACCTTGTTCTTCTCCACATCCATCTTGATGCCCATGTACTCCAGACCCTCGCAGATCTTGGCCCGCAGGTCGGCGGAGTTCTCGCCGATGCCGGCGGTGAAGAGGATGGCGTCCACGCCGCCCATAACGGTGGCGTA
>CALXGE010000058.1 GCA_944387775.1 uncultured Oscillospiraceae bacterium
ATGCCCAGGGCGCTGAGACCCTGGGAGAGGATCTGGGCGTCGGTGTTGGCGATGTTGCCCAGGAGCAGCTCGGTGCCTACGGCGATGAGTTCCGCGGTGTGGGTCATGGTGATGTGCCTCTTTTCTGTCAGTTTGGTGGAAGGGGACCGCCCGGCGGTTCCCCTCTTAGAAAAGCTGTGGTATGATGGGTCCATAAACTTTAAAAAATATTTTTGCTCTGTGAATGGATTTCCTCCCCTCCGTCGTATTGAGAGTAGAACGGAAAAACGGCAACCAATCACAAAGGAGGAATTCACATGAAAAGGAATAGAGTATGGATGGGCGCGGTAACAGCGGCTCTGGCTTTGACGGTGCTCACCACCGGGGCCTTGGCGGGATGGCACCACGGGCGGTCCGGCGGCGGCAATGGCGGCACCGGGGTCTGCGCCAATACGGCCTGCCGCTATGTAGACGCCAACGGCGATGGGATCTGTGATAACCGGGGCACTGGCGCTTGCCGCTACGTGGACGCCAACGGCGACGGGGTCTGTGACACCTGCGGCAACGGTGCCTGCCGGTATGCGGATACCAACGGCGACGGAATCTGCGATACCTGCGGCAACGGTGCCTGTCACTATGTGGATGCCGACGGTGACGGCGTCTGCGACAACTACGGACAGTATGCCGGCACCGGCAATGGCGGCGGTCACCACGGCGGCGGCTGCCGGGGAGGCGGCTGTCACCGATAACAGGATGGGAGTTTTGGGATGCGGAGCGAGCGGGAGATGGCGGAGGCCATCCAGCGGTACGGCGATACGGTTCGTCGGCTGTGTATGGTACATCTGAAGAACTATGCCGATACCGAGGACATATTTCAAACGGTGTTTTTGAAATATGCCCTTACCTCCGTGTCCTTTGACAGCGATGAGCACGAAAAAGCCTGGCTGATCCGGGTGACGCTCAACGCCTGCAAGGACCTGCTCAAGAGCATTTTCCGCAGCCGGACGGTGTCTCTGGAGGAGCTGGTGGAGCAGCCCGCCCAACTGTCAGCGGACCACCGGGAGGTGCTGGAGGCGGTGCTCTCCCTGCCTGCCAGATACCGGGATGTGGTGTATCTCCACTACTACGAGGAGTACACCGCCCCGGAGATCGCCCGAATCCTGGGAAAAAACGTCAATACAGTATATACCCGCCTGACAAGGGCGAAAGGGCTCCTGCGGGAGAAGCTGGGAGGTGATGGGGATGAATAGCCGTATCAAGAGGGCCTTCGATGCCGTCCACGCGGAGGAGTCGCTCAAGGAGAGCACCCTGGCGTTTCTGGAGCGGCGGCGCAAGGGAGGCCGGGTCCGGCAGGGCTGGTGGGCCGGTCAGCGGCTGGCGATGGCGGCCTGTGCGCTGCTGCTGGCCCTGGGGATCGGCGGCTGGTGGCTGTACTTCACCCCCACCGCCTCCATCAGCATCGAGGTGAACCCCTGGATCGAGCTGGGGGTGAACCGCTTTGACCGGGTGGTGTCCGTGGAGGGCCGCAACGACGACGGCACGGCCCTGGCCGACACCCTGGACCTGCGGTTTATGGACTGCACCCAGGCGGTGCAGACGGTGCTGGAGAGCGAGCGGGTATCTGCCCTGCTGGCGGCGGATGAGGTGATGGCCATTGGGGTCATTGGCTCCGATGCGACCCAGTGTTCTCGCCTGCTGGGCCAGGTGGAGACCACCGCGGCGGCCTCTCCCAACGCCTACTGCTACTGCGCCGACGGCCAGGAGGCTGCGGCGGCCAGAGAGACGGGCCTCTCCTGCGGGAAGTACCGGGCCTATCTGGCCCTCCGGGAGCTGGACCCCACCATTACGCCGGAGGAGGTCCGGGCCATGTCCATGCGGGAGCTCCGCCAGCGCATGGAGGAGCTGTCCGCCGGGAACAGCAATGACAGCACCGGCGGTACGGTGACCGGGAATGGCGCTGCCGCCGGAGAGACGGCGGGCGGTTCCGGTCAGAACGGCTGGGGCGGCCACCATGAAGAGGACCACGGCCACCATGGCTGGGCCTATGGCGCATAATACCGGAAGGAATGAAGGGGAGGCCTTGGGCCTCCCCTTTTTGTGCGGATAGGTGCCCGGCCTTCAAGGGGACCGGGACAGTTGGGAGCGGAGCCTCAGCCTTCCATGGAGATGGTGATCCGCTCCACCCCCTGCAGGGCCTTGGCAATGAGGCCTTCTACATCCAGGGCGGATTCGTACTGGCGGACCTCCTCCAGGTCGGGATGGGTCCGGGGGTGCCGGGGGGTAAAGACGGTGCAGCAGTCCTCATAGGGCAGGATGGAGGTGGCAAAGGTGCCGATGCGCCGGGAGATGCGGACGATCTCCTCCTTGTCCATGCCGATGACCGGCCGCAGTACCGGCAGTTCACAAGCGTCGTCGGACACAGTAAGGGCGTCCATGGTCTGGCTGGCCACCTGGCCCAGGCACTCGCCGGTGACCAGGGCCTTGCAGCCGGTCCGCTTTGCTACGGCTACCGCCAGGCGCATCATGAAGCGGCGCATGATGAGGGTAAAGTGGTCCTCGGGGCAGCCCCGGCGGATCTCCTCCTGGATCTCCGTGAAGGGGATGATATGGAGGGTCATGCGGCCGCACCAGGGGGTCAGCTCCCGGGCCAGCTCAATGACCTTCTCCTTGGCCTGCTGGGAGGTGTAGGGTGGGCTGAAGAAGTGGACCAGCTCCAGCTGTACCCCCCGCTTGGCGATCATAAAGGAGGATACGGGGCTGTCGATGCCGCCGGAGAGGAGGCTCACCGCCTTGCCGCCCATGCCGATGGGCAGGCCGCCGGCCCCCGGCTCCGCGGGGCCGTGGACATAGGCCGCCTTTTCCCGGACCTCCACATGGACGCACAGTTCCGGGTTGTGGACGTCCACAATAAGGTGGGGGTAGGCGTCGTGGAGAAGGCCTCCCACATACTGGGAGATCTCCATGCTGTTCATGGGGAACTTCTTGTCGGAGCGCTTGGTCTCCACCTTGAAGCTTTTGGCGCTGCGAAGCTGGCTGTCCAGGTAAGACTTGGCGCAGCCCAGGATGGCGTCCTTGTCCTTCTCGCAGGGCCGGGCCCGGGTGACGGAGATGATGCCGAAGATCTGCTTGCAGGCGGCGTAGGCCTCGTCCATGTCGCAGCTGTCGGACTGGGGCTCTACATAGATGGTGCTCTGCCGGGAGTACACCTGAAATTTGCCGCAGTGCTGGAGACGGCGGCGGATATTGCTCATGAGCTTGTCCTCGAAGGTGCGGCGGTTGAGGCCCTTGAGGACCACCTCCCCCAGTTTGAGGAGAATGACGTCGTTCATATGGAATCGGTTCCTTTCCCGTTATTTTCGGGAAATATTATACCTTATTGCCGCCCAGTTGTCCAGCGGGCAGCGAGGACTCTTTTTCCCGTGCCCCGGCGGAATCCTTGCAGAAAAGGGGAAAATGTGGTATTCTTATCCCCAAAATCACAAAAGAACCGAGGTTATGATCCATGACACCCTACCGTCACCGCGTGAACTACTATGAGACGGACAAGATGGGCGTGACCCACCACGCCAACTATATCCACTGGATGGAGGAGGCCCGCATCGCCTTCCTGGATCAGCTGGGCTGGCCCTACGACAAGCTGGAGGAGCTGGGGGTAGTTTCCCCGGTCATCGGTGTGGAGTGCCAGTACAAGGCCTCTACCACCTTCAACGACCAGGTGGATGTGACCGTATCTGTGCGGGAGTACCGCTGCCCGAAGCTGGTGGTGGCCTACGAGATGCGCAAGGCGGACGGGACCCTTGTCCTCACCGGTACCTCCTCCCACTGCTTTATGGACCGGGAGGGAAAATTTCTCCGGCTCAAGCGGGATATCCCCGCCTTTGACCAGGCCCTCCGGGAGCAGCTTCCCGCAGAGGATGACAGCAAATAAAGCGCAAAAATCCCCGGGACGGAAGTCCCGGGGCTTTCGTGTAGTATCGCTTGTCAGCTGTGGCCCTCGATCTTGTGGCCGCACTTGGGGCAGGTAATAACGATCTTCCCCTTCCCTGCCGGCACCCGGCAGATGGTCTTGCAGTTCTTGCAGGTGAAGTACTTGTGCTCTTTGTCGGCCCGGCGGGCTTTGGCGGCGGCAAGGCGGTTCTTGATGGGCCACCACCAGTTGACGAATTTCTGGTTCTCCGCCCGGCGCTTGGGAAGGTTCCGGGAGAAGGTCCGCCACAGCAGCACCACCGCCAGCAAGAACATGACCACATCGATGATGAGGGCCACTATGGCGATGTCCAGCGCACCCATGATCACCCGCAGGAGCCACAAGACCAGATAGGACACCAGAATAGCCCAGTTGAGCTGATCGGTGCCGTTGCGGCCGTACATAAAACGGGCCAGGGCGCTGGAGACTTTGTAGAAGAAGCTGTGCATGGAACAGACCTCGATTCTCCCAGGATTTTTATTCAGTCTAACGCAAAATTGTGAACAAATAAAGGGCGGGGAGAAAAATTTTTGCCGGTTGCCACCGGCGGGGGCTGTTCTATGGGGCCTTCCCGGTTCCAACCTCGACTCTTATCATCAGGGGCTCCGCCCCCGCGCCCCGGGTGTTTCCGAAGCGAGCCGATACAGACTTTGGCTCCCGGGCCTCCCCAGCCCGGACCCGGGTAACTTTTTGTACGCACAAAAAGTCACCAAAAAAGCGCCAGCCCCCTTCGGGCTGGATCCCCGCTTTTGCCCAATTGGTCTCGATCAGGTTTGATACTGCTATGCCACTGAATCAGCTTTTTTAGCATCTGATCTGCGGCGGGTTGCGTATCCAGCTTCGGCTGTCGCCCTGTCCTCATTTGAATCCGCCACGGGCGGGGTTAGCGGATAGGGGCCTACGGGCTTAAAGGGACAGATGAATCTATTTTACACGACAAGAAGTGCCTATCATCCCGAGGGCCGACAGGCGAAGTCCGTAAATCACCGCACCGATTACGAGGGACAAATGGAAATTCAATGGCTGCCCGATATCAATCTCGTAGTGACCGATTGGGCAAACAAGGGGGGACTGGGGTCTCCCCAGCGGTTTTTCCGCCCACTTTTGGGCGTCCAAAAGTGGGCCCGCCGGAGGCAAGCCCGAGGTTTGGGGCTGAAAAGGCCCCAATAAAAAAACTCCCCGCCGCCCGGTAGGGGGCGACGGGGAAAAGAGCCATTACACAGAGGTATCCTCCACCTGGGGACCGGCGGCCTTGGCCTCGGGGGCCTCCTCCGTCTTGGGTGCCTCAGGGGCGGGAGGCGGGGTCACCACCACCGGACGGGAGGCCATGCTGCCGCCTACCACGCCGGCCAGCAGAGCACCCAGGTCCAGCCCGGTGGACTCCTTCATGCCGTCCATGATCTGGCTGGCGCTGCTCATCACATCCTTCACCAGCTTGGTGGAGTTGCCGTCGCCGTACATGACGATCTTGTCGGTCTGGGCCAGAGGCGCGGCGGCGTTCTTTACCACCTCGGGCAGGGCGTTGAGGTACATCTCCAGCACGGAGGCCTCGCCCATCTTCTTCTGGGCCTCCGCCTTCTTCTCGATGGCTTCCGCCTCGGCAAGACCCTTGGCACGGATACCTTCGGCCTCCTGCTCCATGGAGAAGCGCAGGGCCTCGGCCTCCGCCTTACGGGCTTCAGCCTCTTTGATGGCCTCGTAGGCCTTGGCCTCCGCCTCCTTCTGGCGGCGGATCAGATCGGCCTCGGCCTCCTTCTCCGCCTTGTACTTCATGGCGTCGGCCTGCTTGCGGACCTCAGCGTCCAGCTGGCGCTCCTTCAGAGCGATCTCCTTCTCTGCCAGCTCCGCCTCCTTCTCCTTCCGGGCAATGTCGGCGTTGACCCGGGTGACCTCGATGGTCTTGCGCTGGTTCTCCTGCTGGATGGAGTAGGCGGCGTCGGCTTCGGCCTTCTTGGTGTCGGCCTTCACCTTCATCTCAGCCTGCTGTACCGCCAGCTCCGCATCCTGCTCAGCGATCATCTTCTCCGCCTGGACCTTCACGGCGTTGGCCTCCTGCTGGGCGTTGGAGGTGGCGATGGCGATGTCGCGCTGGGCGTTGGCCTTGGCGATCTGGGCGTTCTTGCGGATCTGCTCCACGTTGTCGATACCCATGTTCTCAATGGTGCCGGCGGCGTCCTTGAAGTTCTGGATGTTGAAGTTTACCACCTCAAGACCCAGCTTCCGCATGTCGGGCACCACGTTCTCGGTGATCTTCCGGGCCACGCCCTGGCGGTCCTGGACCATCTCCTTGAGGCCCACGGAGCCCACGATCTCACGCATATTGCCTTCCAGCACCTGGGTCACAAGGCCGATGAGCTCCTCCGGGCGCTTACCCAGCAGAGCCTCGGCGGCCAGCTTCAGAAGCTCCGGATCGGAGCTGATCTTCACGTTGGCCACACCGTCCACAGTGACGTTGATGAACTCGTTGGTGGGTACGGCCTCGCTGGTCTTCACATCCACCTGCATGATCCGCAGGCTCAGCTTATCCACCCGCTCAAAGAAGGGCACCCGCCATCCGGCCCGGCCGATGAGAATCCGCTTGCGGCCAAGGCCGGAGATAATGTAGGCCGTATCCGGCGGTGCCTTCAGGTAGCCGCTGAAAAACAGCAACAGCAGCAATAAAACGACTACAGCGGGAATAATGTACTTCAGCAGTTCTGTCATAAGATTTCTCCTCCTCAGTTATCTTATATATGGTGTATGGTATGGGAATACGATCACAGGATATGCTCCGCCTGGGAAAAGAGGCCCTGCGTCCGCGGAGCGGGACCCTGGGGTCCGGCGGCTTGGGGAGGCCGCCTGTCGAGGGGAGCTGCTTTTCCGCACCCGGGTACGAAAAAACGAGACTCCTACCCCTGGTAAAAGTCTCGTTAAAATCTTGATCAGAGATCTCTGCGCTGCCCGGGCCTTTCGGCCGTCCTGACGGTGCGCACCCTCGGCTTGCGCCGGGGAACTACTCCCTTTCGACAACTATATCTTATCATATCCCCATTTCCTGCGCAATTGGCATACTGACAAATTTTTAACATGACTTTTTGTGCAGTCTTTTGAGAAAATCTGTGGAAATGCAGAGAAATTTCCCATAAAAAGGAGCAAAAAGTCCTTTACAAAGTGTATAGACTTTGCTATACTATACTTCCTGTATTGCCGGCGGCGGCCGGCGGGGAGAAAGAGAAATGAGGTACAAAAAGGGATGAACGCCAATTTTTCACGGGTCCTGTCTCTGCTGCGCCAGGAGAAGGGCGTCAGTCAGCGGAAGGCGGCGTCGGAGCTTGGGATCAGCCAGGCCCTTCTCAGCCACTATGAGAATGGTATCCGGGAGCCGGGTCTGGAATTTGTGGCCAAGGCCTGCGACTACTACCATGTCTCCGCGGATTATCTGCTGGGCCGGACGCTGAGCCGGGACGGGGCCATTATTGAGGCGGAGGAGTTGGTGGACGCCAGTGAGGGCCGGGAGACCCTCCGGGGCAGCATCATGGCTACTCTGCAGAAAAAACTGATCGTCAATACCACCAGTGTGCTCTTTGATCTGCTGGGCCGCATGGGCAGCCGGGAGGCGGTGGCCCAGGCCGGGGCCTACCTCAGCAGCGCCCTCTACCAGCTGTTCCGACAGCTCTACCGCAGTGCCGGCGGCAACGACAGCTATTTTTCCACTGACAGCCGGTCCTTTGATATGGACATTCTGTCGGCGGATATGACGATGGCCCGGATCCGGTACGACAAGGCCATCCGGGAGTATGAGGGGGAATTCCCGGCAGTGGACGCCCAGTCCCTGGCGGAGCGGTACCCCGGCCTCAGCCAGAGCGTGGCCCAGGTGTTCCATACCACCGACGAGCGGGCCAAGACCCTGGAGCAGTAACGGGTGCTTGCCATTGGGGCCTCCCCGCTCCGGACCCGGTGCTTATCGCCGGGGGCTACGCGCCCCCGCGCCCCGCGGTTACTTTGCCCTCGTCGGCAAAGTAACCAAAACGCCGCCGGGGACACCCCGGTCCCCACTTTTTGCCCAATCGGACGCCTGCAAGGGAGATACCCGGTTGCCACTGAATTTCCGCGGGGCCTCCGGCTCCCTCGTAATCGGTGCGGCGGTCATCTCACTTCTCCTGTTGGCCCTCGGGATGAGGGGATTAGAGCATCCCCTATTCAAACAGACCTTCATAGCTTCTTTGGAGGCGCGTCAATTCGCCCCGCAGGAGAAAGCCCACCTGGAAGGCGGCCTCGTACTCGCAGGAATAGCTGGCGTTCAATTCGCTGAGCAGGTCATTGAGCTTCTTTCGCACCTGGGGATACTCCGTCCGGATCTCTTCCATCTTTTGCTTGATTGCCCACTGGTAGTTGCTGTACTCCTTCCCCAAGAAGTATTTTTCCAGCTCGCGCTCCTCCGCGAATATATACAGCGCACGCATTAGGTCTGTCATAAGGGACCTCCTTTCTGATGTTCCGATTTTCGGAACAATCATAGTTACAGTATATTCCGAAAAACAGAACTTGTCAAGGGGGAGTTATGTTCTCTAAGGAATTATTTGGCCAGCGCCTTTATGAAATAAGAAAAAAGAATCACGAGACCCAAACGGATTTGGGAGCTGTCCTCGGAATTGCAAAGAGTAGGGTCAGCGAAATAGAAAGTGGAAAGAACACCACCACGGCGGAGAAGATCGCGCTGATCTGTGAGCACTATAAGATTTCCGCCGATTATCTGCTGGGGCTGTCGGACAATCCGGAGCCCCAAAAATAGACAGATGAATTCATCCCTTTAAAAGGGCGACAGCCGAAGCCGGACGAGAAACCCGCCGCAGGTCAGATGCCAAAGAGCAGAGATTCAGCGGCAACCGGGTATCAGTCTCGATAACGACCGATTAGACAAAAAAGAGGGGGCCTGGGGTCTCCCCAGCGGTTTTTCCGCCCACTTTTGGGCGTCCAAAAGTGGGCCCGCCGGAGGCAAGCCGACTGAAAGTCAGAAAAAGAGACCTTCAGAGGACCCCTCCTCTGATAACCACCCTCGCCGGCGGCGCCGGCGACAGAAAGAGGTAGTAGAATGGTAAAACAGGAAAACATCAGAAATTTCAGTATTATCGCCCACATTGACCATGGCAAGTCCGTTTCCCAGTAAAGCCGTCGGCTTTCCCGGGAGCCCTTTTATGATTTGAATTTCCTCGGCGGAAATGAATTCCGCCTGCGGCAAGATTTTGCCCTTGGCAAAATGCTTGTACCGCCTGACGGCGGGAACGGGTGGACTTGCCGATCTTATATAGAGGTGACACGATGGTAAAACAGGAAAACATCAGAAATTTCAGTATTATTGCCCACATTGACCATGGAAAGTCCACCCTGGCGGACCGGCTGCTGGAGCAGTGCGGCGCTGTGGCAGAGCGGGACATGGAAAACCAGCTCCTGGACAACATGGACCTGGAGAAGGAGCGTGGTATCACCATCAAGGCCCGGGCGGTGACCTTTGATTACAAAGCCCAGAATGGGGAGACCTACACCCTGAACCTCATTGATACCCCGGGCCATGTGGACTTCAACTACGAGGTCAGCCGGTCCCTGGCGGCCTGCGAAGGGGCGCTGCTGGTGGTGGACGCCTCCCAGGGCATTGAGGCCCAGACCCTGGCCAACACCTACCTCGCCATGGATAACGACCTGGAGATCCGGCCGGTAGTCAACAAGATCGACCTTCCCGCTGCCGACCCTGCCCGGGTGAAGCACGAAATCGAGGACATCCTGGCCCTCCCTGCCATGGATGCCCCTGAGATCTCCGCCAAAATGGGCATCAACATCCCGGCGGTGCTGGAGGATGTGGTGCAGAATATCCCCGCCCCCACCGGCGACATCAATGCCCCCCTTCGGGCTCTGATCTTTGACAGCTATTACGACGCCTACAAGGGCGTTATCGTGTACTTCCGCATTATGGAGGGCACTCTCCGCCGGGGTATGAACGTGAAGATGATGGCCTCCGGCGCCCAGCACCAGGTGCTGGAGTGCGGCCTGCTGCGGCCCCTGGGCTACGAGCCCTGCGACGTTTTGGAGGCAGGTCAGGTGGGCTATTTCACCGCCTCCATCAAGGATGTGAAGACCACCGAGGTGGGCGACACCGTCACGGGCCTGGACAACCCCGCCGCCGAGCCTCTGCCTGGCTACCGGAAGGCCCAGCCCATGGTCTACTGCGGCGTGTACACCGAGGACGGCAGCAAGTACCCGGACCTCCGGGACGCCCTGGAGAAGCTCCAGCTCAACGACGCCTCCCTGACCTTCGAGCCCGAGAGCTCCGTGGCTTTGGGCTTTGGCTTTCGCTGCGGCTTCCTGGGCATGCTCCACAGCGAGGTCATCCAGGAGCGGCTGGAGCGGGAGTTTGATCTGGACCTCATCACTACCCTGCCCTCTGTTATCTACAAGGTCACCAAGACCGATGGCACTGAGGTGGCGGTGGATAACCCCCACAACTACCCGGACCCCGCCTCTATTGCCGAGGCCCGGGAGCCCTATGTGAAGGTGACCATCCTCTCCCCCAACGACTATGTAGGCAACATCATGCCCCTGTGCCAGGAGCGCCGGGGAGAGTTCAAGGATATGCAGTATCTGGACACCAACCTGGTGGAGCTCCACTACCAGATGCCCTTGAACGAGATTATCTATGACTTTTTCGATACCCTGAAGGCCCATACCAAGGGCTATGCCTCCCTGGACTACGAGCTCTCCGACTACCGGCCCAGTGATCTGGTGAAGGTGGATCTGCTCCTCAACGGGGACCAGGTGGACGCTCTGAGCTTTATCGCCCACCGGGACAAGGCCTACCCCAGAGCCCGGCGGCTGTGCGAGAAGCTGAAGGATAACATCCCCCGCCAGCTCTTCGAGGTGCCCATCCAGGCGGCCATCGGCGGCCGGATCATCGCCCGGGAGACGGTGAAGGCCATGCGCAAGGACGTGCTGGCCAAGTGCTACGGCGGCGACATCACCCGGAAGAAGAAGCTGCTGGAGAAGCAGAAAGAGGGCAAGAAGAAGATGCGGAACCTGGGAACTGTCCAATTGCCTACCGAGGCATTTATGGCGGTGCTCAAATTGGATGAGTAATCGTCCGCAAAGCGAGTTTCCTCGCGGCATGGCCGCTGCGGCCTACGCTACAAATATGCCACCGGCATATTTGCTTAACGCTGCGGTGGCGGTACTCAAACTGGACGAGTAAAAAAAGGAGAGCCGAAATTTCGGCTCTCCTTTTTATTTGAATGAAAATCGCTTTCCCCAAAGATCTATTTTCTGGCGGTCAGTTGGCTTGCCTCCGGCGGGCCCACTTTTGGCCGCCCAAAAGTGGGCGGAAAAGGCGCCAGCCCCCTTCGGGCTGGACCCCCGCTTTTATCCAATCGGTCTGTATCAAAGGTGATACCGGGCAGCCACTGAATTTCTGCTGGGCCGCTGGCCCCTCGTAATCGGTGCGGTGGGTGTCCCACTTCGCCTGACGGCCCTCGGGATGAAGGGTGCTGCGTTTTGTGCAGGGAGACTTATGCTGATTCAAGAGAGATCCAGCAGCTCGTCATAGGAGACACCCAGAATGTTCCGCAGGGCGATCAGCTCTTTCAGGTATATGTGCCGCTGTCCGGTTTCCAGCTTTGCTACGGCGCTCCGCGTCAGATCAACGTCTGCCAGCTGCAATTTGGCGGCCAGTTGTTCCTGAGACATACCTTGGGCGATTCGCAAAGCACGCAGCCGCGCGCCGAATTGCTTGTCAATTTGATGATCCATACAATCATTCTGCTCCTATTTTGGTGCAAGTATGTATGGATTTTATCAGTGCGTTCCTGTAAAATTGCACCTATATAGGTGCAAACTAAAATGCACTGCCTATTTTCAGGAGAGGACACCATTACAATATGGCAGTTTCCGGAATACCCAGAAAAAGAATCACGATAACGATTCCCACTTCAGACTACGAACTTTTGCGGGCGGAGGCGAAAGAAAAGAACACGACAGCAACGGGCTATGTGCGTCGCCTTGTGATCCGTCATCTATGGAATAAAAGAGTGGAGCAATATAAAGCAGCTGAGAGAGAGTAGTCCGAGCAGGCGCAAGAATGCACTCAGAACCATCTCTCATCCCGAGGGGCGACAGCCGAAGTAGGATACTCACCGCACCGATTACGAGGGACCAGCGGCCTGGCAGAAATTCAGTGGCAACCGGGTATCAAAATTTAGGCGCGTCCGATTGGACAAAAGCGGGGATCCAGCCCGAAGGGGGCTGGCGTGTTTTTGGGTACTTTTTGCACGAGCAAAAAGTATCCCGCCCGTGGGTGCGGGAACCCACAAAAGATAGCTGGTGGGTGCGCAAGGTGAATTGGCCAAAGGCCAAGAGAAAGTGGCCTGGGTCGGGAACCCACAAAGAAAAGAATCAGAAAATATGGCAGCAAAAAGGACCCCGTGGGCATCGCCCACGGGGTCCCCTTGCTGTTGTTAAGAGAGCAATTACTTGCTGTAGAGGTCGATGAGCTTGGTCAGGTGCTCGTAGCGCTCCTTGGCGGCTTCCTCGTTGCGGGCGAAGAGGACTTCGGCGCGCTCGGGGAACTCGCGGGTCAG
>CALXGE010000059.1 GCA_944387775.1 uncultured Oscillospiraceae bacterium
GGGCGTAGCTCATCTGGTAGAGCGCCACCTTGCCAAGGTGGAGGTAGCGGGTTCGAGCCCCGTCGCCCGCTCCATTTTTTATCGGAGCGAAGGCAGGCCCCATTTATTTTAGCAAGCAACCGCCGCTGGCCGGGCCCCTGGGTGAATACCGGGCTGCTGGTGTGCATATGCTTATGGGGGAAGAGAAAAGCTCTGCCCCCCGACATGGCGACATAGCCAAGTGGTAAGGCATGGGTCTGCAAAACCCTGATTCCCCGGTTCAAATCCGGGTGTCGCCTCCATAAAAATAACCACACCGTCAGGTGTGGTTATTTTTATAGTTTATAGGTATCTGAGGGATATCCGCCTGACGGGAGGGAACGCCATGGAGCCCATCTGCTATATCGTAGGAGCCTGCCAGCCGGGAGAGCTGTGCCTGGCGCCCGGCCGTCCGGCGTTCGTTATCGCCGCAGACCAGGGCCTGCGGTATCTGGAGGAGGCGGGGATTACCCCGGATCTCATTGTGGGAGATTTTGATTCTCTGGGCATCGTGCCCCAGGGGGCCAACGTAGTACGCCATCCAGTGGAGAAGGACGATACGGACATGATGCTGGCGGTAAAGACCGGCCTTGCCCGGGGATACCGCACCTTTGTCCTCTACGGCGGCCTGGGAGGGCGGCTGGACCACACCTACGCCAATTTCCAGACTCTCACCTACCTGGCCCGACACGGGGCTGTAGGCTATCTTATAGGCCCGGATTCCGTGGCTGCCGCCGTGATGGGCGGGACACTGGCCTTTCCTGCCGGCCTGGAGGGCTGGATCGGGGTGTTCTGTCCCGACGGAGAGGCTCGGGGTGTGGATATCCAGGGGCTGTACTACTCCCTCCGGGACGGTCTTCTTACCAGCGGCTTTCCCCTGGGAACCAGCAACCATTTTACGGGTGAGGCTGCATCGGTGTCGGTACGGGAAGGAACCCTCCTGGTCATGTGGCAGGAGAGTATTGCTTCCCTGATCGCCCGCTTATAACATACAAGATAAGCGCCCGCCGGAGGACACTGTGTCCTTCGGCGGGCGCTTATTTGCTTTACAGCCGGGCCTGAAGCTCCCGGAGAGTGACGGCATAGGCCTCCCGCTCATGGGGCAGTACCGGCAGTTTCTCCGGCAGAGGCCAGCCCTTGGCGGCAAACAGCCGGCGAATCACCAGATCCGTAAAATCAGGGTTCTTTACCAGTACCGGACCGGTAAGATGGGTGGCCAGGATATTGCCCACAGCGTAGCCCTCAGGTCCGTGCTCAGCGTCGTTTCCAAAGCCCATAGGCAGCTGGGAGAACAGCGGCATCGTGATGCCGGAAGTGGTGGAGCACTTGTTCATAAAGCCTACCACCGGGGTTTCCCATAGAGTGGAAGTGGCGATCACATCACCGGGGACCCGCTTATCAGTTTCTACAGTGGTAAAGTCCGCCAGCCCCAGGCCGCCCCAGACCTGTCCCTGGGCGTCGGTGACAGAGCGGCCCAGAGTCTCCATGGCGTTGCCGGTGAAGAGGAGGAGACAGCCTCGGTCCAGGGCCTCCCGAAGGGCCTGGACATGGTGGGTCAGACCCAGGAGTACAGCCTTCTGGGTCCCTTCAGTGCCGGCTCCCATATAAATGAGGTCGGCATTGGTAAAATCAGGCACATCCTCGGCGGTGACCTTTACCAGATTGACAGTGACGCCAATTGCCTCCAGATGGCGGCGGAGGACGGCAATGTTGGCGTACTCCCCATAGAGGGACATGGTGTCGGGATAGAGATGCAGTATGGTCAGTTCCATGATAACCCTCCTTATCCTTTCCGCTCAGTCAGTGCCAGCAGCTTGTCCCGGTCGGAGAAGCAGGTGAGAACATAGATGTCCTCCTCCCCTGCCGCCTTCAGAGCTTCCGCAGCCTGGGCGGCGGTGTCGTAGCAGACAATCTTATCCGGGGCTACAGAGGTATAGTCAAAGCGCATGGCCAGGTCGTTGACGTACTTGCCGCAGAGGACTACCTTTTCCACCTGGGGGCAATTGAGGCGGTCAAAGTCGATGTCCCACAGCCAGCTGGTCTCACCGGTGAAGTACTTGCGGCTGATGGCATCCACCAGGACGATGACGGTGCAGGGCTTCTCCGTGGAGCAGATATAGTCCAAGTTGGTGTCGTAGGCCACAGAATTCTCGTGTTTGCTGGTAAGGAGAGTGCCTTGGTGGGCGCCCAGAGTGAAGCGGATCATACGGCCATTTTTCAGGATATAGTCGTTGATAACGGAGGCCATGGTGGTCTTGTCCACTCCCGCCAGAGAGCAGACGGACCAGGCGGCCAGGATGTTGTAGACATTGTAGATGCTGCGGAAGCTCAGATGGATCTCTGTGTCGCCGCCAATGGTCAGCCGCCCCTCCTTCAGATCCAGGTCCGTTACGGCAAAGTCCGGCTTATGGCGGCTGTAGCCGCAGCTCTCACAGTGATAGTGGCCGATGTGGTGGTAGTGGTAGCAGGAGTAGACCATCCGGCCCCGGCACACCGGGCACCGGGCGCCGTCGTCGTAGACGCCCCGGGGCGTATCGGTGCTGATGGAGCAGCGCTCCAGGCCAAACCACTTTACCTTCTCCGGATCGTGGCCCTGGGCGAACCGGGACACCAGGGGGTCGTCGGCGTTGAGGACCAGGGTGGTTTCCGGGTGAATGGCGGGCAGAATGGAGGCAAATACCCACTCCGGGTGACCGTTGCGGGTGAGCTGATCCCGGTAGAGGTTGGTGATGACAAAGTGGGTGGGATGGAAGTGGCGGAAGCTGAGGCGGGCGTAGCGTTCATCGCTTTCCAGCAGCAGCACATCCCCCTTCACCTTGCCCCCCAGGGTGCTGCGGGAGAGGATCAGGGTGGTGACACCCTCGATCTGGTTGGAGCCCTCGGCGTTGTAGACCACGTCCTTCCCGGCGGCACGGAGGATGGAGGCGATCATCTCCACAGTGGAGGTCTTGCCGTTGGAGCCGGTAACGGCGATGATGTAGGGGGGGAGCTTCACCCGGCCCAGAACGTCAGGGCAGAGCTTAAGGGCGTACTGGCCCGGCAGGCTGCTGCCCTTGCCCACCAGCTTGCCGATGAAGCGCAGCAGCTTGCAGACAATGATGGCGAGAAACATGCGCATAATGTTGTTCACTCCTTGGTGTTGGTTTGTCCGCCGATTCCCCGGCGGGGGGCCGCCCCACCGGGGACGGAGGGGGAATTTTGATTATAAAATGTAATATATTGCTGATACAATACAAATAGTTTTTGAATTTGGCGGGGTTTGGCAGATCCTGCCGCTGAATGTAGTTTTATCTGTTTTCCAGGCTGGGGCCTCCGGCGGGCCCACTTTCTCTCATTTGAATGCCCTGCGGGCGATGGTGAGGAGAGAGGCCTACGGGCTGGCCGCCCAAAAGTGGGCGGAAAAACCGCTGGGGAGACCCCAGGCCCCCACTTTTTGTCTAATCGGTCGGTATCAGAGGCGATACCCAGTTGCCACTGAACTTCTGCAAGGCCGCTGGCCCCTCGTAATCGGTGCGGAGGGTGTCCGACTTCGCCTGACGGCCCTCGGGCTGATGGTTGTTTCTTGTTTTGCGGACGAAAGGGCTGTCCGTTTCCCGCAGGTGCAGGCAGCTCAATATAGAAAATAGATGAATCTATCCCTAAAGGGCGACAGCCGAAGCTGGACGAGCAGCCCGGCGGAGATCAGATGCCAAAGAATCTGGTTCAGTGGCAGAGCAGCATCAAATCCGATACAGACCGATTGGGCTAAAGCGGGGACCGGGGTGTCCCCGGCGGCGTTTTGGTCACTTTTTCGCCGAGGAAAAAGTCACCCGGGGTTTGGGGGCGGGTAACCCCCAATAGTAAGCACTAGGGGCGGAGCTCCCGTCGATAAGCACCGGGGGTTGGGGCCGGGCAGGCCCCAATAGCAGGCGCCCGGGGTGCGGGGACTGGCCTCAGCCCCGCTCCAGATAGATCATCAGCGCCGCCACATCGGCGGGGCTGACACCGGAGATCCGGCTGGCCTGGCCCAGATTCATGGGCTGCACGGCGGCCAGTTTCTCACGAGCCTCCAACCGCAGACCTTGGATATTGGCGTAGTCGATGCCGGGGGGGATGGCCCGGCTCTCCAGCTTGCGGAAGTCCTCTACCTCCTGGAGCTGGCGCTGGATATAGCCTTCATACTTTACAGAGATCTCCACCTGCTCCGCCGTCTCCTGCGGCAGATCCGGCATCTCTGGGTCAAATTGCCGGAGGTCGGCATAGTGGATCTCCGGGCGGCGGAGGAGGGCAATCATGGGTGCCCCGTCGCTGACGGGAGCCGTGCCCCGGCTGGTGAGAAAGGCGTTGAGCTCCGCTGTGGGGGGCAGCCCCTTGCCCATGAGCCGCCGGACCTCCCGGCGGACAGCCTCATATTTGGCCTCCACCTCCGCCAGCCGCTGGTCGCTGACCAGCCCCAGTTTATGGCCGATGGCGGTGAGCCGCTGGTCGGCGTTGTCCTGGCGCAGCAGCAGCCGGTACTCACTGCGGCTGGTCATCATCCGGTAGGGTTCGTCGGTGCCCTTGGTCACCAGATCGTCGATGAGGGTGCCGATATAGGACTGGCTGCGGGTGAGGACGAAAGGCTCCTGACCCCGAAGCTTCCGGGCGGCATTAACACCTGCCACAAAGCCCTGGACCGCTGCCTCCTCGTAGCCTGAGGAGCCGCAGAACTGGCCTGCGCCGTAGAGGCCGGGGACCTTTTTGGTCTCCAGGGTGGGCTTGAGCTCCAGCGGGTCCACGCAGTCGTATTCGATAGCGTAGGCGGGCCGCATGATCTCCGCATGCTCCAGGCCGGCGATGGTGTGGAGCATCTCCCACTGGACATCCTCCGGCAGGGCGGAGGAGAATCCCTGGATGTAGAGCTCCTCGGTATCGAGGCCCATGGGCTCGATAAACAGCTGGTGCCGGAGCTTGTCCGGAAACCTGGTGATCTTGGCCTCGATAGAGGGGCAGTACCGGGGGCCTACCCCTTCAATGACCCCGCTGTGCATGGGGGAGCGGTCCAGATTTTCCCGGATGATCCGGTGGGTGTTTTCATTGGTATACGTGAGATAGCACACCGCCCGGTTCACCGGTTTCTCCCGGGTGGTAAAGGAGAAGGGCATGGTCTCGCTGTCCCCCTCCTGAAGCTCCATTTTGGTAAAGTCCACGGTCCGGGCGTTGACCCGGGGAGGCGTTCCGGTCTTGAACCGCCGGAGCCCCAGGCCCATGGCAGAAAGACAGCCAGTGAGGGCAGTGGCGGCAAACATGCCGTCGGGGCCTCCCTCCTGAACGCACTCCCCCACGATGGTCCGGCCATTGAGGTAGGTGCCGGAGCAGACGATGGCCGCCCGGACGGCGAACACCGCCCCGGTCTGTAGGACCACATGGCTCACCGCACCGCCGGTGAGGCGGATCTCCGTTACCTCCCCCTGGCGGACCGTCAGGTTCTCCTGGCGCTCCAGGGTGTGCTTCATCACCTGCTGGTACAGCCGCCGGTCCGCCTGAGCCCGGAGACTGTGGACTGCGGGGCCCTTGCCACGGTTCAGCAGCCGATACTGGATGCAGGCCTTGTCGGCGGCCTTCCCCATCTCGCCTCCCAGAGCGTCCAGCTCCCGGACCAGATGGCCCTTGCCGGTGCCGCCTACGGCGGGGTTGCAGGGCATGTTGCCCACCGCATCCAGGTTGATGGTAAAGCAGATGGTTTTCATCCCCAGCCGGGCGGCGGCCAGGGCTGTCTCGATGCCGGCGTGGCCCGCGCCGATGACGGCAATATCATATTGTCCCGCGTCAAATTCTCTCATATACGTGGCGTCCTTATGGCGTAGACATTCTTACTGCTGCTCCCGCTCCAAAGTCAGTACCGCAATCTGGGGGCGGTTGAACAGACGGAAGCTGGGTCCGGAGTTTCCCAGGCCCCGGGAGATAAAGGCTGTACTGCCGTGTTCCTCATAGAACCCGGCGGTGTAGGAAGGAAACAGGGTCCGTTCAGTGCTGATAAGACCGTCGGTGAAGGGCAGGCGGATCATGCCGCCGTGGCCGTGGCCGGAGATGACCAGATCCGCCCCCAGAAGGCTGTACTGGCCGGGGAAGTGGTCATTGCGGTGGGCCAGAAGGATCCAGAAGCCATCCCCCCAGGCGGCGCTCACCTCCTGGGCCAGCTCCTCCGGGGTCTTCTGGTCGGCGTAGCCGTTGGGATCGTCGATGCCCGCCAGAAGGATCTGATCGCCGCCGCGCTCCAGGGTGACGAAGCGGTTGTCCAGCACTGTCACTCCCGCCTCCCCCAGCGCCCGCTTCAATCCCCGGGGGTCCGGCAGGGCCCACTCGTGGTTGCCGGTAACAAAGTAGGTAGGGGCGATGGCACTGAGCTGTCGCCCCAGGTCCACGGCGTAGCTGTGGGGAGTCTCCCGAAACCGGTCCAGCAGATCCCCGGTGAGAAAGATATAGTCCGGCGACTGGTCCCGGACGGCGTTGACAAGATCCGTGTTGTCCTCTCCAAAGACCGCCCCGTGGAGGTCGCTGAGCTCCACGATGGTGCAGCCGTCAAAGCCCTGTGGCAGTCTGGAGGAGGAGAAGGTGAAGCGTTCTATCTGAAGGGAGCGGTTGCTCCAGTAAAAGAAGCCGGCACAGAAAATTGCCAGAAGAAAAATGATCAGGATGCGGCGGCCAATGGACCGCTTTTTCCGGGAATGTTTGGCCATAACAGCAGGGTCTCCCTTGGGAAATGTAATAGGCAACTATACAGTATAGCATAACCTGCGGAAAATACCAAGAGAATATAAAAAGAAATATACCTTTGACAATTTTTTGCGGCGGGCATAAAATTAATTAAGGTGAAAAGTGCAAACCAGGCAGCGGAAAAGGAGGGCCCTACTATGGAGGAATTGCGGATCATTACCATCAGCCGTGAGTTCGGCAGCGGTGGCCGGAGCATAGGGAAAACATTGGCGCAGCGCCTGGGGATCGCTTACTATGACAAGGAGCTGGTCAAGCAGGTGTCTCTGGAGACCGGGTTTGACCCCAAGTTTGTGGAGGAGCGGGGCGAATTTGCCGGGAACAAAAGTTGGCTGGGCTGGTTTCTGGACCAAGGGGTGGGGACTCCGGGCGTAATGAACGGTCTCAATGCCACGGACTTTCTATGGACCATCCAGCGGGAGGTGATTCTCCGCCTGGCAGATCAGGAGCCCTGCGTCATCGTGGGCCGGTGTGCCGACTACATTCTCAAGGACCGGAAAGATTGCCTCCATGCCTTTATCCATGCTGACATGGACTTCCGGGCAGACCGGATTGTGCGGCTGTACGGCGAATCGGAGAACAGCCCGGAGAAGCGCCTGAAGGACAAGGATACCAAGCGGCGCATCAACTACAAACACTTCACCAACCGGGATTGGGGCATGGCCCAGAACTACCACATCACCCTCAACAGCGGCGCTGTGGGAATTGAACGGTGTGTGGATATCCTGGAGGCGCTGTACCGTGGCGGCAGATGCTGAGTGCCGCAGAAAAAAGACAGGCCATAAGGCCGCTGGAGGAGTATTCTTCCGGCGGCCTTTTTTGCGTTTTATGAATAGTTTATCTAGGTTTAGCTACTACCAAATGAAACAGGGAATACTTGTCAAAAAGTAAAAATTTTTTCAAAAACGAAAATTTTTCGGTAAATCTGTTGCAATGTCTTTGGGTCTGTATTATAGTTTTATTAGAAATGTAGTATGATTTCGGTCATATGCGAAATATAGGGTACCGGTTCCAAGGAGGTCAAAGTGGGAAAAAATATTGTTGCACTGATGCTGCAGGAGTACGAGAATTTTACAAAGTCTGAAAAGAAAATCGTGGACTATGTATTGGAGCATCAGAAGGAGACCCAGTATATCAGCATCACGGATTTGAGCACTGCCTGCGATGTGGCGGTGTCCACCATATCCGTGTTCTGCCGCAAGCTGAAGCTGGCGGGATTCAATGATTTCAAGCTGGAACTGGCCAAGGCGGCTCTCATCGCCGGAAACCGGGCTCCCTCCGGCGTGGCCAATGAGGAGATCTTGCTGGACGATACGATCTCCACCGTTATGGATAAGGTCTACAGTACCAATCAGGATGCGCTCAGCAAGGCGTATCACATGCTCCAGGAAGGGGCGGTACGCCGGGCAGTGGAGCTGATGAGCGGAGCCCGGCAAGTGGTGTGCCTGGGTCAGGGAAACCATTCCATCGTGGCCACTGCCGCATGGGCCCAGTTTTCCACCGCTTCTCCCAAGTTCAGAACGGCCCAGGATTCCCATCTGCAGACCGTGGTGCTCTCCACCCTGTCGGAGGATGACGTGGTGCTCTACTTTTCTTATACCGGTGCCACACACGAGGTGCTGGAGGCGGCGGAGCTGATTGCTTCCCGTGGGGCAAAAATGATTTTGGTGACCCGTTTCCTCAACGCGCCGGCCAGCAGCTTTGCCGATACGGTGCTGCTGTGCGGGCCCAATGAGCTGCCCCTGCAGTTTGGTTCCATTGCCGCCATCATCTCCCAGATGTATGTGGTGGATGTGCTTTTCAGCGAGTACTGCCGACAGAATCATGAGGAGGCGGAGCTCTGCCGGCAGGCTGTAGGTAAGGCCTTGACCCAGAAGTGCGTGTAATCAGAAAAATTGAGCCGGACCGGAGGAGGAGAACCTATGGGCGGAGCATTTGATCCCAAAAACGATCTGTGGAGAACGGTCAGCCTGGTGACGGATGTGTGCGGACTATCCTTCCTGTGGGTAGTCGCTTGCCTGCCGGTGGTCACCATCGGGCCAGCCACTGCAGCGCTGTACTTTGCCGTGGTACGCTATGTGCGGCGGCGGGAGGATGGTGCGTTCCGGGCGTTTTTCCGCTCCTTCCGGATGAATCTTCGGCAGGGGGTGCTGGCGACGCTGATTATCCTGCTGCCGGCCTTTCTCCTTCAGCTGGGTTGGCGTATGTGCCGCACGATGGCGGCGTCCGCGTCCGGCGGCTATGGGCTGCTTGCCTTCTACAGCCTGCTGATGGTGCTGCCCCTGGGGGCACTGATGTATCTGTTTCCCCTGCTGGGGCGCTTTACCTTTTCTCAGGGAGATCTGTTCCGAACCGCTGCCCGTTTGACCCTGGCCCACCTGCCTACGTCATTGTGCCTTGTGATCTTGTTTGCAGTGGGGGCCATGCTGTGTCTGCAGTTTGTGCTCCCGCTGTTTTTTCTTCCTGCGCTGGTGACCCTGGCCTCCTCTCTCCTGCTGGAAAAAGTATTTCGACGGTATGCACCGGAGCTGGAGGAGGAAGAGGAGCCGGAAGTGCAGGGGGATTTGGGCAATTGATATAAAAATTTTTACGAAAACTGATGAATCACACAAACTTTCGAAATTATTTTTATTTTGGTTGACATTTCCTCCTTTCTCTTATACACTTTAGACAGATAGCCCGGTGTGTGAGCCGGGTTTTTCATCAAAAAGGAGGAAATGAAATGAAGAAGTTCCTTGCGCTCCTGCTGGTACTGGTGATGGCGCTGGGCCTGGTAGCATGCTCTGTGGAGCAGGCCAATAACGGCGGCAGCAACACCACCAACAACACTCAGAACGATACCACCAATAACACCACCGACGACACCACCGGTGATACCACCGGCGAGGCCGTGGAGATCTCCCTGTGGACCTACCCCATCGGCGATTGGGGCAAGCCCGAGGTGGTCAGCGAGATCATTGCCAAGTTCAACGAGAAGTATCCCAACATCACTGTCACCCATCAGCTGCTGGACTACAGCAACGGTGACGCTCAGGTGAACACCGCTATGGAAGGCGGCACCGTGGGCGACATCATCATGGAAGGTCCTGAGCGTCTGGTGTCCAACTGGGGCGCCAACGGCAAGATGGTGGACCTGAGCGACATGTGGACCGATGAGATGAAGGCCGACATGGCCAGCGCCTCCATCGAGAAGGCCTGCCAGTGGACCGACGGCGCTTACTATGAGTACCCCCTGTGCATGACCACCCACTGCATGGCCATCAACTACGAGGCCTTTGAGGCAGCTGGTGCTCTGCAGTACATCGACGAGGAGACCCGTACCTGGACCACCGACGACTTTGTCAAGGCCTGCGAGGCCCTGCGTGACGCTGGTTACAGCGTGCCCGGCATTGTCTACTGCGGCGGTACCGGCGGTGACCAGGGTACCCGCGCTCTGGTGCGCAACCTCTACAGCGCTGACTTCACCGACGCTGAGCACACCAAGTACACCATGAACAGCGAGAACGGCATCAAGGGCCTGCAGCTGCTCATCGACATGGTCAATGACAAGTCCATGACCTACGACGCCGGCATCGTGGCCAGCGACGAGCTGACTCTGTTTGCCAACGGCACCTCCTGCATGAGCCTGTGCTGGAACGCCTCCAACTGGGCCAACTACGCCAGCCAGACCAACTTCACTCCCTTTGCCATGACCTTCCCCTCCGATGACGGCCAGCCCGAGCTGGACGGCGGTATCTGGGGCTTCGGTATCGTGGACAAGGGCGATCAGGCCAAGATCGATGCTGCCAAGACCTTCATCGATTTCGTCTGCAACGATGAGAGCCAGGCTTCCGACAGCGTATATGCCACCGGTTTCTTCCCCGTCCGTTCCTCCTTGGGCGATATCTACGCCGGTACCGAGAAGGAAGGCTACTCTGAGTTCATGATGTTCATGCCTTACCTGGGCGACTACTACAATGTCACCCCCAAGTGGGCTGAGCAGCGTACCGCTTGGTTCGAGATGCTCCAGGCTGCTTTCAGCAGCGGCGATGCCGCTTCTGCTCTGGCCGAGTATGACACCAAGGCCAACGGCTGATTGACGACCTTTTGAAAGGGCGCCCACTCCCCTGGTGGGCGCCCTTTCTCCCCATCGGCACAGAGAAGCGCCGGGGCTGCTCCGGCGCCGCTCTGTGCCGATGGCCGGCAGATGTGTGCGAAAAGAATAAAAAGGAGGGCGAACGAATTTGGCAAAGCAATCCAAGTATGGCATGAGCCGGGCTCTGGTCCGGCGTGAGACCACGGCGGCCTATCTGTTCCTGCTGCCCAGTCTCATCTTCTTCCTGGGGTTTGTTGTCTACCCCATGGTCACCTGCTTCCTTAACAGCTTTACCCAGTATAATACCGCCGGCCACACCTTCTCTGTGGACACCATGTTCGATAACTACATCCGCATGTTCAACGACCAGGTGTTCTGGCGGGGCCTGTGGAACACCATCCTTATTGTAGTGGTGTCCGTCCCCGTGGTAGCGGCCTTCTCCCTGTGGGTGGGCGCTGCCATCTACCGCATGGGAGCCAAGACCCGCTCCTTCTTCCGCTGCATCTTCTACCTCCCCGTGGTCACCGGTACTGTGGCGGTGGCCGTGGTGTGGAAGTGGATGTTCAACAAGTACACCGGCCTTTTCAACTACGTCCTGGGCACCGACATCGCCTGGCTGGGTGATGAGCGTTTTGCCATCTGGTGTATCATCCTGATCCTCTTCACCACCTCCATCGGCCAGCCCATCGTGCTGTACGTAGCCGCTCTGGGCAACGTGGATACCTCCATGATTGAGGCCGCCGAGGTGGACGGCGCCACGGAGCTCCAGGTGTTCTGGAAGATCAAGTGGCCCCAGATCATGCCCACCACTCTGTACATCCTGGTTATCACCACCATCAACTCCTTCCAGTGCTTTGCGCTGATCCAGATGCTGACCTCCGGCGGTCCCAACAATAGTACACAGACGATTATGTACTATATTTATTATCAGGCCATCAAGCTGGGTGAGTACGGCTACGGTATGGCTATGGGCATTATCCTGGCCATCATCATCTCCATCTTCTCCGCCATCCAGTTCAAGGTGGCCGGGAAGAGCAACAGCTGAGAGGAGGGATCATCATGCTGACGAAGAAGAAAAAGTCCCCCTACACCATTGCGTGCCTGGTGATCCTGGCGGTGCTGGCATTCCTGTTCATCTTCCCGGTGTACTGGATCATCACCGGCTCCTTCAAGACAGCCCAGGAGATTAACTCCGCCTCCCCCACCTTCTTCCCCCAGGTCTTTACCCTGGATAACTACCGCAAGCTCTTTGCTGAGCAGATCTCCCTGTTCCAGATCAAGCTGGCGGGCTATGTGATTACCGGGCCCATGATCGCTACCTCCCTGAAGTGGCTGCTCAACACCATTATCATGGCGGTGGCCTCCATGATCCTCACCTGCCTGACTGCTGCCATGGCCGGTTATGTCCTGGCCAAGAAGCAGTTCTACGGCCGTGCCCTGGTATTCTCCCTGATGGTCTGCGCCATGGCGCTGCCCAAGCAGGTTATCCTGATTCCCCTGGTCCAGCAGATGGCGGCCATGGGTATTCACGACACCCTGCTGGCGGTGATCCTGCCCATCGTGGGCTGGCCCTTCGGCGTGTTCCTGATGAAGCAGTTCTCTGAGAACGT
>CALXGE010000060.1 GCA_944387775.1 uncultured Oscillospiraceae bacterium
ACCGTGGAGGAAGCCACGGAGGAGAACATCATGAAGGCCTGCGCCATGGTGCTGCGGGACCGGATGAGCGCCCACGCCGTGGAAACCCGCACCGAGGTCCGCAAGGAGCAGCTGCGGCAGGTCCACTATATGTCCCTGGAGTTCCTGATGGGCCGGAGCCTGATGAAGAACGCCTACAACCTGGGCGTACTCCAGCCCCTCCGGGAGGCCATTGAGGAGCTGGGCTTCAAGAGCGCCAACATCTTCGACATGGAGCCCGACGCAGGTCTGGGCAATGGCGGTCTGGGCCGTCTGGCAGCCTGTTATCTGGACAGCCTGACCACCCTGGAGATCCCCGCCTGCGGCTACTCTATCTGCTATGAGCTGGGTATCTTCCGTCAGAAGATCGTGGACGGCCAGCAGGTGGAGCTGCCCGACAACTGGAAGGAGCAGGGCGACGCCTGGCTCATTCCCCGTCCCGACGAAATCGAGGAGGTCCACTTCGGCGGTACCCTCCGCGAATTCTGGGCTGACGACCATCTGCACATTGTCAACGAGGGCTATACCCGGGTACTGGCGATCCCCTGTGACATGTCCATTGCCGGTTATGACACCCGTCACACCAATACCCTGCGTCTCTGGGACGCCAAGAGCCCCACACCTATCGACATGAGCCTCTTCAGCCGGGGCGAGTACCTGAAGGCCAGCGAGGAGCAGGCCATGGCGGAGGTTATCGCAAAGGTCCTCTACCCCGAGGACAATCACTATGAGGGCAAGAGTCTGCGCCTCAAGCAGCAGTACTTCTTTGTCTCCGCCACCGTGCAGTCCATTGTCCGCAAGCACATCCAAGCTTACGGCACTCTCACCAACTTCCATGAGAAGAATGTCATCCAGATCAACGACACCCACCCCGCTCTGGTGATCCCTGAGCTCATGCGTATCCTGATGGACGATGCGGGTCTTGACTGGGACACCGCTTGGAACATCACGGTAAACTCCGTGGCCTACACCAACCACACCGTTCTGGCGGAAGCCCTGGAGCGCTGGCCCCAGGCCCTGATGCAGTCTCTGCTGCCCCGGATCTGGCAGATCCTCTGCGAGATCGCCCGGCGCTGGCAGACCAAGGTGGAGAACTTCTACCACGATGAGGCCAAAACAAAGAACATGGCCGTTATTTGGGACGGAGAGGTCCGTATGGCCAACCTCTGCATTGCCGGCGGTATGGCTGTCAATGGCGTCAGTGCCCTCCACAGCGACATTCTCCGCCACGACGTATTCAAGGACGCCTACGGCATGGAGCCGGAGAAGTTTAAGAACGTCACCAACGGCATCGATCACCGCCGGTGGCTGGCAGAGATCAACCCCGGCCTGGACAGCCTGATCCGCGACCTGGCCGGCGGCGACGAGTACCTCCTCCACCCCGGCACTGCTCTGCCCAAGCTGGACGCTTATGCTGATGACAAGGAAGTCCTCATCCGCCTGGAGCAGATCAAGAAGGCCAACAAGCTGGCCTTTGCCAAGTGGGCCAAGAAGGAGCAGGGCGTCATCGTCAACACCGACGCCATCTTCGACGTGCAGGTCAAGCGCCTCCACGAGTACAAGCGCCAGCTCCTCAACGCCATGCACATCATCCACCTCTACCTCCAGCTGCGGGATAACCCCAACATGGAGATGCGTCCCCACACCTTCCTCTTCGGCGCCAAGGCCGCACCCGGCTACGCCGTAGCCAAGCGGATCATCCGCCTCATCAACTCCATGGCCAACCAGATCAACAGCGATCCCATCTGCAAGGATAAGCTGCAGGTGTTCTTCCTGGAGAACTACCGGGTCTCCATGGCCGAGGTGCTGATGCCCGCCAGCGAGGTCAGCCAGCAGATCTCCACCGCCGGCAAGGAGGCCAGCGGCACCGGCAACATGAAGTTCATGATGAACGGCGCCCTCACTGTAGGCACTCTGGACGGCGCCAATGTGGAGATGCACGAGGTGCTGGGCGACGAGAACATGTTCCTCTTCGGCCTGAAGACCGACGAGGTCAAGGAGATGCGCAACAGCGGCTACAATCCCTACCGTCTCTACAGCCGGGATCCTGCCCTGCACCGGGTGCTGGACCAGATCAGCAACGGTTTCAAGGACGGTATCCGCTACGACGACCTGGTGGAGCGGCTCCTCTTCGGCAGCGGTTCCCCCGCCGACGAGTATATGCTCCTGGCGGACTTCACCTCCTACTGCGCCGCTGAGCGGCGGATGGTAGAGACCTACGCCGATCGGGAGAAGTGGAACAAGATGAGCCTGCACAACATTGCCCGCTCCGGTATCTTCGCTGCGGATCGGTCCATCGCCGACTACGCCGACACCATCTGGCACGTACCTTACAAGAAGTAATTTCTTTTCCGCCGGCTCTCCCTTAAGGAGAGCCGGCGGTGTTTTGAGTAAAACGCCCAACCTCAGGCGGTCCTTTTTCTGCCCTCACGTCCTAATATCATGAAAAAACTGTGAATTTTCCGCAAATACCTCCTGCCGCACTTGCGGCAGGAGGTATTTTATGTTACACTATGTTAGTTAATCTGTACAAACCAGAAAAATGACACAACTGTGAGGAATGATATTATGGAGATCACACAGGGCGTACGCTTTGACTCCCTGGGATTGTCCCCGGAGCTCATGCGCGCGCTGGAGAAAAAAGGATATGTGGAATCCACTCCCATACAGGCGGGGTGTATTCCCCCTATGATGGACTGGCAGGACGTCACCGCCAAGGCCCCTACCGGAACCGGCAAGACCTTCGCCTTCGGCATTCCTATCATTGAGCATGTGGACCCGGAGAGCGAGGCGGTCCAGGCAGTAATTCTGGCTCCTACCCGGGAGCTGGCCATGCAGATTACCTCTGAGATGCGGGACCTGGCCCAGTTCAAGCCTGGTATCCGGATGGTCTGCCTCTACGGCGGCCAGCCCATCGGCAAGCAGATCGACGCATTAAAGAAAAAGCCCCAGATCGTGGTGGCCACCCCCGGCCGCCTGGGGGACCATATGAAGCGGCGCACGGTCCGCATCGACCAGGTCCAGACCGCTGTTCTGGATGAGGCGGACCGGATGCTGGACATGGGCTTCATCCACGAGGTGACCCACCTGCTGGATGTGATGAAGAACCGGAAGAATCTGGGTCTCTTCTCCGCCACCATCAGCCGGGAGGTCATGGACATCGCCTGGGTGTATCAGCGGGACCCCGTGGAGATCACCGTCCGGGCCGATGAGGAGAACAAGCCCGACATCCTCCAGTACCGTATCGAAGTGAGCATGAACGAAAAGGTGGACACCGTCAAGAAGATCCTGGACCTGGAGAACTACGACCGGGTGATGATCTTCTGCAACACCAAGGGCAACACTGAGCGGGTCACCAAGCTCCTGCAGATGCGGGGCGTGGATGCCCAGTGCATCCACGGCGACATTCCCCAGGACAAGCGTGAGAAGGTCATGGGCCGCTTCCGCCGGGGAGAGCTGCGGGTGTTTGTGGCCACCGACGTGGCCGCCCGGGGCATCGATGTAGATGATGTGGATGCGGTATTCAACTACGACGTCCCCGATGAGAACGAGTACTACGTCCACCGCATCGGCCGTACCGGCCGTGCCAAGCGCCACGGCGTGGCCTACACCCTGGTGTCCGACTACCCCGGCCTGGTCCGGCTCAATGACATCGCCAAGCACACCAGGAACGAAATCCATCCCGTTGCCTTTGACGACCAGGGCCAGCTGGTTCCCGCAGAGAACAAGTGATTTCCGGCCCGACCCAGCAAAAGGAGACCAATCCATGCAGACATACAGCAACCACAGCAAATTCCATAAACCATTTCTGGCAGCCCTTCTGGCCCTGACTCTGCTCCTCTCCGCCTGCGGCAGCCAGCAGGGCGAGGACACCGTTCAGGAGACGGGTCCCTTTACCGTCACGGCATGTACCACAGCCGCACAGGACACCCTAGATCCCGCCAGCAGCACCGCTCAGGGGTGTGAGACAATCCTCTTTCACCTCTTTGAGAACCTGATGCGCTGGGAGGACGACGGCAGCGGCCATGCGGTTCTGGCCCCCGGCCAGGCGGAGAGCTATGAGGTGGAAACCGACTACGCCGGAAACGCCACCTATACCTTCATCCTTCGGGATGGCATTCAGTGGTCCGACGGCCAGGCCGTCACCGCTGGGGACTTTGTGGCCGCCTGGCAGCGGCTGGCGGACCCCGCCAACGACCTGCCACACCGCTCCCTGCTCTCGGACATCGTCGGATACAGCGACGTACAGGAAACCGGAGACACCTCCCTGCTGGGGGTATCTGCCCCCGATGATAAGACCCTTGTGGTGAATCTTGTGGGCAGCTGTGCCTACTTCCTGGAGGAGGTATGCGCCGGTGCCTACACCATGCCGGTGCGTCAGGACCAGGTGGAGAGCGGCAAATGGGGCGGCAAGGATACCGTTACCAACGGCGCCTACTGCGTCTCCTCCTTCAGCGGCGGTCAGGTGGAGCTTACGAAGAGCGAGACCTACTATGACAGTGCCGCCGTGGGGCCCGACATCCTGCGATTTGTTTCCGCCTCTGCCGATCAGGATTATGATGCCTTTCTCAATGGAGAGGTGGACCTGATTCTGAATCTGCCGGAGGAGACCCTTCAGACCCTGGCGAACAGTGGCAGCTGGCAGCCGGATCCGGTGACCGCTACCTATGGCCTCCTCCTCAATACCAAGGTAGAGCCCTTTACGGACTCAAATGTGCGGCTGGCCCTCCGGCTGGCCATCGACACCCAGGCCGTGGTGGAAGCCGTCGGTGATCTGACGCTTCGTGCCGCCTCCGGCCTTCTCCCCTACGGCATTACCGATTACGGCACCGCCGCCCAGGAGGCTGAGGAGGAGACCACTACCCAGAGCGTTCCGGATCCCAACCAATCTGAACAGCCCCAGGAGCCGGATACCTTCTGGGATTTCCGGACCCACAGTCTGGAGATGGTCACCGTCACCACCGACACGGACTATGAAGACGACTGCGTCCAGGCCCGTAGTCTTCTGGCCCAAGCAGGCTATCCTGACGGAACGGGCTTTCCTGCGGTGGAGTACATCTATGTATCCTCCGATATCGGGAAAGCTGTGGCCCAGGCGGTAACTGCCATGTGGCAGGAACAGCTTGGCATCACGGTAACCGCCCGGGCTGTAACGGCGGAGGAATACGAAGCCATGCTCACTCCCGCAGAGCCGGAAACCACCGATGGCAGTGGCACTGCGGAGGACGCAGAGCCCGTGGCTCCCTTCCAGATCGCGGCCCGGGACTTCTCCGCCGCCTACAACGACGCCAAGGCCATCCTTGGAGATTTCTACAGTTCCAATGCCGGCAATGATTCCGGCTATGCCAGCGAGGCCTTTGACATCCTCATGGAGTCCGCCGCCGCGGCCATTTCTCCTGAGGCACGGGATGCCTACCTCCACGACGCCGAGGCCATCCTCCTGAACGATGCGCCGGTGATCCCCCTGTACTATGAGGGGCTTAGCTGGCAGCTTCGGGAGGGACTCTCCGGGTTGTACCGGGCCCCTGATGGGGTATTTTTCCTCTATCATCTCTCCCAGGGAGAGACAGCGGCCTGACCTGCTGATGCAGTAATATGCAAGGCCCCGGACACGGTGAACGTGTCCGGGGCCTCTTTTCTATTGTCCCTCAGCGGTACAGCAGCAGGCTGAACCAGGTAACGATATTGCCGCCGGCCTGAAAGGGCAGGCCAAAGCGCTCCCCCAGCTCGGTGACCAGGATGCCGTGGCTCTCCACGCAGGGATACATCCTGTCCGGATGGCGGCAGGGGGCTTCCGGATAGCTGCAGTGTTCACAGATAGCACAAGACTCGGTGGAGAGGACGTACACCTCCGCCCCCTGGTCCAGCAGCATGCGGTGGACCTCCCGGGTGATTTCCTCATGGTCCTCCCGGGTGGCAAGAGTGGCGGTGATATCCGCAATATCCTCCACCTCCGTCATGGTCACGATCAGCAGCCCCTCCGGGTAGGCAAGGCACCGCGCCCGGCATTTCTCCACGGTCCCCACTCCCGGCGGGCAGGCCCAGCTCTTGCCGTACTGAGGGCACTCCATCTCGCATACCGTCCGAACCCGCGGCGTGAATACCAGCGTATCCGTGGGGAAAAATTCATACTGCACCAGCGGCAGCGCCCGCAGCTGCTCCTCCAGAAGCTTCCGGTCCATGTCGTCTCCCCTCCCCGTTTTCAAAGCTGGTCCCATTGTAGCACACCGCCTGTCCCTCCGCAAGAAAAAGGCCCAATTCCCGGATAAATTGCCTTGACACCGTCCTTCCCCGCTGATAATATAATAAAAGCGTACCGCAATGAACGGAAAGAGTACCTGTGCCAAAAGGTCAGAGAGGGGCCGCCGCCGGCTGTAAACGGCCCTCCGGAAGGCATAGGGAAGGTGCGTCCGGGAGCGGGAGGGGTAATGCCCTCCGTTTGGGCCGCGATACTGGCCTTACGAGCGAAACAGGAGAGTGGAACCGCGCACCGCGCCTCTCCGTCCACAGGGACGGGGCGGGCGCTTTTTCTTTTCCTGCCGCTCTATGGAATCCTAGGAAAAGGATCGTTTCTTATGTTACGGGAAACACTGACCGCATACCAAAGGCGTGATCCCGCCGCCCGGAGCAAGCTGGAGATCTTCCTCCTCTACGCCGGCGTTCACGCCACCATCTACCACCGCATTGCCCACTGGCTCTACCGCCGGAAGCTGCGCTTTCTGGCCCGGTGCGTCTCCCAGTGGAGCCGCTTCTGGACCGGCATCGAGATCCACCCCGGCGCTACCATCGGCCGCCGATTGGTCATCGACCATGGCACCGGCATCGTCATCGGTGAGACAGCGGAGCTGGGAGACGACGTCCTCCTCTACCAGGGGGTCACCCTGGGAGGCACCGGAAAGGATACCGGAAAACGTCACCCCACTTTGGGAAACAACGTGCTGGTAGGCGCCGGAGCCAAGGTTCTGGGCCCCATCACCATCCACGACAACGCCCGCATTGCCGCCGGCGCTGTGGTGCTCCAGGAGGTCCCCGCCAATGCCACCGCCGTAGGAGTCCCCGCCCAGATCGTCCGGGTCAACGGCGAAAAGGTGCACCGCTACGTCGATGAGGTGGACCAGACCAGCGTGGAGAACCCCACGCTCAAGCGGCTGGAGGATCTCAGCCGCAGAGTCGCAGAACTGGAAAAGCTGCTGGAAGAAAAAAAGACGGACTGACCTCATGACCTTTGACGGCCTGCCTTTGGCGCTCCACCAATAAAAAACATTACGGATAAAAGGAGAACACCTATGTATCTTTACAATTCCGCCACCCATAAAAAAGAAGAGTTTGTCCCCAATCACCCGGATATCGTTAAGATGTATACCTGCGGCCCCACGGTGTACCACTTTGCCCACATCGGCAACCTGCGGACCTATATCATGGAGGATGTGCTGGAGAAGTTCCTGCGCTATGAGGGCTACAACGTCAAGCGGGTCATGAACATCACCGACGTGGGCCACCTCAGCTCCGACGGCGACACCGGCGAGGACAAGATGCTCAAGGGCGCCAAGCGGGAGCACAAGAGCGTCATGGACATTGCCAAATACTACACCGACGCCTTCTTTGACGACTGCCGGAAGCTGAACATCAAGCGTCCCGACGTGGTGGAGCCCGCCACCAGCTGCATCGATGAGTATATCAAGCTCATCTCCACCCTGCTGGACAAGGGCTACGCCTATCAGGCCGGCGGCAATGTGTACTTCGACACCAGCAAGCTGGAGCGGTACTATATCTTCAATGACCACGACGCCGAGGATCTGGCTGTGGGCGTCCGTGAGGGCGTGGAGGAGGACACCAACAAGCGCAACAAGAACGACTTCGTCCTCTGGTTCACTCAGTCCAAGTTTGAGGACCAGGCCCTCAAGTGGGACTCCCCCTGGGGCGTAGGCTACCCCGGCTGGCACATTGAGTGCTCCGGCATCTCCATGAAACACCTGGGTGAGGATTTGGATATCCACTGCGGCGGCATCGACAACGCCTTCCCCCACCACACCAACGAGATCGCCCAGAGCGAGGCCTATCTGGGGCACAAGTGGTGCAAGTACTGGATGCATGTACTCCACCTGAACACCAACTCCGGCAAGATGAGTAAATCCAAGGGTGAGTTCCTCACCGTTTCCCTGCTGGAGGAGAAGGGATACGATCCTCTGAGCTACCGGCTGTTCTGCCTCCAGAGCCACTACCGCAAGAGCCTGGTGTTCTCCTGGGAGAACCTGGACAACGCCCAGGGTGCCTATCAGAAGCTCATCGCCCGGATTGCCGCGCTGACTCCCGGCGACGGCGCTGTGGATCAGGCGGTATTTGACGAGCAGAAGGAGAAGTTCCGCAAGGCACTTGGCAACGACCTGAACACTTCCCTGGGCGTCACCGCTCTGTACGACGCCCTGAAGGTAAAGACCAACGACGAAACCAAGCTGGCGCTGCTGGCGGACTTCGACCAGGTACTGAGCCTGGATCTGCTGGCAAAGGCGGCCGCCAAGCGGGAGGCCGATGCCAAGGCCAAAGCCAGCGCCGCCTCTGACGGCGGTATTGTGATCACCGGGGAGGGCGATCCCGCCGTGGACGCCCTGGTCCTCCAGCGTGCCCAGGCCAAGAAGGCAAAGAATTTTGCCGAAGCGGACCGGATCCGGGATGAACTGAAGGCCATGGGTATTGAGGTCGTCGACACCAAAGAAGGCGCTTCCTGGCGGCGGGTGTGAGCCCAACAAAAACGAAATAAGTCCAGGGCCGGTGGACAGATCGTCCACCGGCCCTTTCTGTTTATCCCCTTGCATTTCCTCGAAAATGCGGTACAATTAAAAAAAAGACAGAAAAGAGCCGAACGGAATGGACGCCACACAGCGACACAAAAACGACTTTACAGAAGGCGGAATTGCCAAAAATATCCTGAGCCTTGCTATCCCTCTGACCGTAGCGCAGCTCACAGTAGTCCTATACAACGTAGTTGACCGGGCCTTCATCGGCCACATCGAGGGGATTGGGCGGGACGCTTTCACAGGGATCGGACTGGTTATGCCGGTGACTTACATCATTACCGCCTTCGCCAACCTCTGCGGCACCGGCGGCGCGCCCTTGTGCTCCATTGCCCGGGGCCGTGGGGACAACCAGCGGGCCAGCCGCATTATGGGCTGCTCCTTCTCTCTGCTGCTCCTGCTGGGCATCGCGCTGACCCTCATCTTCTATCTCTTTCACGAGCCCATCCTCTATCTGGTGGGAGGAAGCCCAGAGACAGTGCCCCATGCCAAAGCATATCTTCTCATCTATCTGGTAGGTACCATCCCTGTGATGATTTCCCTGGGTATGAACCCTTTTATCAATTCTCAGGGCTTTGGGTCCACGGGAATGATGACCGTATTGCTGGGTGCGGTCATCAACCTGATTCTGGATCCCATCTTTATCTTTGTGCTGCATATGGGGATCCAGGGCGCTGCACTGGCCACTGTCATCGCCCAAACCTGCTCCGCAGTGTGGGTACTGCTCTTTCTGCGTGGCAAAAAAGCAATCCTGCGGCTCACACGGGAGCATATGGTTCTGGATCTCCCGATCCTGAAGCGTATCTTCTCTCTGGGACTTACCGGTTTTACCTTCTCTGTCACCAACAGTCTGGTCCAGGCACTGGGCAACTCCCTGCTGCAGTCCTACGGTTCCGCGGAAGGTACTGCTATGGGCGACCTCTATGTGGCCGCTATGACCGCTATCAACTCCGTCCGTGAAATTATATGCCAGCCTCTGCAAGGACTCACCCAGGGCGCTCAGCCGGTAATGGGCTATAACTACGGCGCGGGACAATACAGCCGCGTCAGAAAGTGTATTGTCTTCATCACCTGGTCGGGCCTGCTTTACAACACAGTAGTGTGGCTGCTGGTCCTGCTGCTGCCTCAGTTCTGGATCCTCCTCTTCAACGATGATCCCGCCCTGCTGGAGGTGGGCGTAAAGACCCTGCGAATCTACTATGCCACTTTTGTTTTTATGAATTTCCAGATGATTGGGCAGAGTACCTTTGTGGCATTGGGAAAAGCCCGCCACGCAGTATTCTTCTCGCTGCTGCGCAAGGTGATCCTGGTCATTCCTCTTATGCTTTTGCTTCCGAACCTGTGGGGATTGGGGGCCTACGGCGTATTTGCCTCGGAACCGGTCTCCAATGTTGTGGGCGGTGTGGCCTGCTATACCACCATGCTTCTAGTGGTCTGGCGGGAATTGAAACAGCCTGACCGTCCCCTTCCCTCCCTATCAAATTCCTAACTGGAGGTTTGTTATGACTGAGCTTGATGTATCTGTCATTGAGCAGCAGGCCCGCCAAGCCGCTGCAGAGCTGTTGGAAGCTGCTAAGCTTCACCCTGGTGACATTTTTGTAGTTGGCTGCTCCTCCTCCGAGATTCTGGGCGGTCGGATCGGCCACGCCTCCAGCTTGGAGGCCGCCCAGGCCGCCTTTCGGGGGATCTATCCTCTGCTGCAGGAGAAGGGGCTCTACCTGGCAGCCCAGTGCTGCGAGCACCTGAACCGTGCTTTGATCATTGAGCGTGACTGTGCCCGGCAGTACGGCTATGAGCCAGTCAGCGTCCACCCCCAGCCAAAAGCTGGCGGCTCCTTTGCCACCACCGCCTGGGATAATTTTCAGGATCCCGTTGCGGTAGAGCACATCCGTGCACACGCCGGTATGGACATCGGCGGCACCCTCATTGGCATGCACCTGCGGGATGTAGCGGTACCGGTACGGCTGCAGTTGGATCACATCGGTCAGGCTATTTTGCTGTGCGCCAGGACCAGGCCCAAATTTATCGGCGGCAGCCGGGCTGTCTATGACCAGGAGCAACGCTGATTCGGATTCCTCCGCGGGCTTGCCCCAGAACCATTTCTGTGGTATGCTGAGCGGGCAGCTCCACTTCTCTTACCAATGACTATGCTGAAAGGCGAAATAATCTATGAAAATCCATGAATCTGCCGAAAACTATCTGGAGACCATCCTGATCCTGAAAAAGCGTCTGGGCCAGGTGCGCTCTATTGACATTGCCAGCGAGCTGTCCTTCTCCAAGCCCAGCGTCAGTGTAGCGATGAAAAATCTGCGGCTCAACGGCTATATTGATGTGAGCAAAGATGGGTATATTACCCTGCTTGAAAAGGGTCAGGAGATCGCCGAGAGAATATACGAGCGGCACACCCTTTTCTCAGACTGGCTGATAACCCTTGGGGTAAGCCCTGAAGTAGCGGCTGAGGATGCCTGCCGCATTGAGCATGTAATCAGCGATGAGACCTTCGAGGCTTTCAAAGCTCATACAGCTAAGCATCAATCCTGACGGCTCCCCCGACCTATTATGACATGACCCGCCCCGCAGACTCTGCCAGATCTGCAGGCGGGTCTTTTTGTCCAGAAAATATTTTTTGCGCGTAAATTTCTGTCCGTATTTTATAAAATTTATTTTGCTTTATTATTGCAAAAAACACTTTTTTATTTCTAGAACCAGTATTTTAAGAACTAAAACTTTTGTATTGCTACCAAACTGCCACCAAAGTTCTTTACCCTGAAGACCTTGTCAGTTCAGGTTTCTTTGTCCTTATACCCTTTACGAAAGCCGGATGTTTGCTACCAAACATCCGGCTTTTTGCTACCAGACTTTTTCCTTATATCGCAAAAACATAGTATTTTCAAAGCTTTCCGCCGGTCTGTTTTTCCCGGCAAGGGGCTTGGTGCTGGCCAAAAGCGCTGAAAACAGTCATGAATAAATCCAGCTCACAGACTCCTGTCCCGAAAAATTTAGAAGGAGGAAACATCCACCATGAGAAATCTGAAGAAGATTCTCGCACTGGTCCTGGCTCTGGTCATGAGCTTCTCTCTGATGGCCACCGCCAATGCCTTCACGGACAGTGAGAAGATCACGGATACCTATGAGACCGCCGTGACCGTCCTCGATGGCCTGAAGGTATTCCAGGGCTACGAGGATGGCAGCTTCCAGCCCCAGGGTTCCATCACCCGCGCTGAGGTTGCCACCATCATCTACCGCATCGTCACCGGCGATGTGGAGGGCAAGCAGGTCGGCATCTATGCTGACTACAACAAGTTCGACGACGTCAAGAGCACTTCCTGGTACGCCGGCTACGTCAACTTCTGCGCCAACGCCGAGTACATCAAGGGCCGTGACGCCAAGACCTTCGATCCCAACGCCTATGTCACCGGATACGAGGCTCTGGC
>CALXGE010000061.1 GCA_944387775.1 uncultured Oscillospiraceae bacterium
TTGCTATCCGGCAAGCCCGGAAACCGTTGATATTACGGGATTTTTTGAAAAGTTCTGTATCGCCATTCGTACCAAAACAAAAGGGTCATCCAAAAGGATGACCCTTTTGTTTTGGACTCCGCTTACGTCGGTTGATCCACTCATCGGAGCGCATTTTGCTGCTCCCCTGCTCCGAATCACAACTTATACGCTGGGCTGCAGTTGTTTTTGGGGGCAGAAGCCGCAAATTCTGTGGTGTTGTGCAGACTGTGCTATCATGAAGTCTGCTTTTTGGGCGATATTTTTTACACATATACTTGACTAAGTCAAGCACATGCATTATACTTGACTTAGTCAAGAAAAGGAGATGAATGCCGTATGTTTCAGACTCTGGCCTACTATGCCACGGTATTTCACCGCAGCTTTGTAGCCTACACCACTGCCCGGCTGCAGGCGTTAGAGCTAAATTTCGGCTCACTGTTTCCCATCATTTACGTGGGCAAGCATCCGGGCTGCACCCAGGCGGAGCTGACCGCTGCCCTGGGCTTGGACTGGGGCTATTCCCAGCGCAGTGTCACTAGGCTGGTGGAGGAGGGCTTTCTTATCCGGGAAAAATCAGGCCGGGCCTACCACTTGGATCTGAGCGCCAAAGGGCAGGAAGCATTTGCCGTCAGCCACCAGGTATTTGCTGACTGGGACAAGGAGGCTCTGGCCGCTCTGGATGATACGGAGCGGGAGCAACTCCTTTTTCTCCTGGAAAAAGTGACCCGAAAAGAGGGGATTTCCCCATGTATGAAATGATAAACAGCCCCCTGGATTACGGCGGACTGACCCTGAAAAACCGGATTATCTTTGCTCCTACCAGCATGGGCCTGCCCCGGCATGAGCTGCTGGAGCGGCTGGGACGGATTTCCACCGGGGGCTGCGCCATGATCATTATTGGCGATGTGCCGGTGCTCCCCGGCGGCGTTGTCCCCTCCCTGTATACCGCCAAAGGGCAGGCCTTTTACAGGTCGTTGGCGGATGTCGTCCACCGGGAGGGCTGTCGGCTGTGCGCCCAGCTGCACCAGTCCGATTCCCATTTCAAGGCCATGCTGCGGTACGTTCCCGGCGTGCTCACCGGGCGGATCTCCAGGGAGGAACTTCGGCCGCTACTGAATCAGCAGGTGGGGCCCTACATCACCGGCCTTCCGGTGGAGAGGGTGAAGGAGATCACGGAGGCCTTCGGCACGGCCGCGGAGCTGGCTTTGCAGGCGGGCTTCGACATGGTCCAGGTACACGGAGATCGGATGTGCGGAAGCTTCAGCTCCGCTCTCTTCAATCACCGTACCGACAGCTACGGCGGCTCCCCTGAGAACCGGGCCCGCTTCGCGGTGGAGGCGGTGTCCGCTGTCCGCCGGCGGCTGCCGGAGGTGCCCATCGACTACAAGCTGTCGGTGCGGCGTCCACCTTATGGAAGGGCGGGGGTCCTGGAGGAAGAACTGCCGATTTTTGTGCCCATGCTGGAGGCGGCGGGGGTCACCAGCTTTCATGTGACGCTGGCCGACCACGGGGATCTCCGGGACACCATTCCTCCGAAGGACCACCCCGCCTTCGGGGCGGAGGGGTGTTTTTTGCCGTTCTGTGACCAGGTGCGCGGGCTCACCCGCCTGCCCGTCTGCGGGGTGGGTGGCCTTACGGATCCCGGTTTCGTGGAGAAGCAGCTGCGGTCCGGGCGGATCGACTGTGCCGCCATGAGCCGCCAGCTGATCGCCGACCCGGACTGGCCCCAAAAGGTCCGCTCCGGGAGGGCGGAGGAGATCCGCCGCTGCGTCCGCTGCAACAAGAGGTGCCTGGGGGGTATGATGGCCCACCAGGGTGTTCACTGCATCTATGAGGAAAGGAAGGAAATAAAATGAGCTACGCTATTGTCTACAGCAGTCCTACGGGAAACACCGCCATGCTGGCCCAGACCATCCGGGAGGCGCTGCCTCAGGCGGAGTGCTGCTACTTTGGAGAGCCTGACGACCAAGCTCTGTCCGCTAAGCGGATTTATGTAGGATTCTGGACCGACAAGGGGACCTGCGACGAGCAGACCGCCCGGTTTCTGGAGCGCCTCACCGATCAGCAGGTGTTTCTCTTCGGAACAGCCGGATTCGGAGGCGCGGCCGCCTATTTTGACCAGATCCTGGGTCGGGTAAAGGAAAAGCTGGGCCCGGAGGTGAAGGTCATCGGGACCTACATGTGCCAGGGCAAGATGCCCCCGGCGGTGCGCCGCCGCTACGAGGCCATGGAGGACAGTCCCCGGCGCACGGCCATGCTGGAGAATTTTTACAAGGCTGTGAGCCACCCGGACGCTCAGGACCTGGCTCAGCTCAAGGCGGCTCTGCCGGAATAATCGATGCCAGTCCGCCGGTGGGAAACCGCCGGCGGACTTTTTGTAGGCAGCCCCCACGCTGGTATGTACTTTTTTGGCCGGGTGTGGTATGATTGCCCCACATATAAGACGCAATGGCGGGGAGGACGAAATATGCGGCTGCCTGACTATTATGAGACAGATGTGTTAGCATTTTTTGCCGGCAAACCCTGGGCGCTGCCGCTGTATGAGGCGGTTTTTGCTCAGACGGACAGGCTCTTCCCAGATGCGGCGGTGAAGGTCCAGAAGAGCCAGATCAGCTTCTATGGCCGCCATCTGTTTGCGGCGGTGTCCTTGCCCCTGCGGCGGAAAAAGACCTGGCCGGAGGAGTGTATCATTGTCACCTTCGGCCTGGGTACCAAGGTGGAGGATCCACGGATCGCCGTGGCGGTAGAGCCCTACCCCAATCGCTGGACCCACCATGTGCTGGTGTCCCGACCGGAAGAAGTGGACGAAAAGCTCCTGAGCTGGCTGCAGGAGGCCTATACGTTTTCTGAGTGCAAGTAGGGGAGGGCGACCATGCAGATCATTATTTCCCCAGCGAAAAAAATGAAGGTGGACGTGGACAGCTTCGCCCCGGAGGGGCTGCCGATTTTCCTCGCGGAGACAGAGCGGCTGAAGACGACCCTCCAGGGGATGACTCCGGAAGCTCTCCAGGCCCTGTGGCGGTGCAACGATGCCATTGCCCGGCAGAATGTGGAGCGTTTAGAATCCATGGATCTCCGTTGTCGCCTGACTCCGGCCATCCTGTCCTATGAGGGCATCCAGTACCAGTACATGGCACCAGGGGTGTTTACGGAGGAACAGCTCCAATATATTCGGGAGCACCTGCGGATCCTGTCCGGCTTCTATGGCATCCTCCGGCCCTTTGACGGTGTGACCCCTTACCGGCTGGAGATGCAGGCTCGGCTCTCCGTAGATGGTTGTCGGGATCTGTACGCCTTCTGGGGTGGTAAGCTGGCGGAGCATCTAACGAAGGAAACAGATTGCGTGTTGAACTTGGCTTCCAAGGAATACAGCCGCTCCGTGGAGCCCTGGCTGCCGCCCTCTGTCCGGTTTATTACCTGTATTTTTGGAGAGCTACAGGGAGAAAAGGTGGTGGAGAAGGGCACCATGTGTAAAATGGCCCGGGGCCAGATGGTGCGCTGGCTGGCTGCCAACCATATTGAGGAGCCGGAGGCTGTCCGGAATTTTGCAGAGCTGGATTACCAGTTTTCCCCGGAGCATTCCGGGGATACTACCTATACATTCATCAAAGGAGGAGCATGATATGCTGGAAGTAGGAACAAAAGCACCTGACTTTACCCTGCCGGACAAGGAGGGAAAGATGGTCTCCCTGAGCGATTTTGCAGGGAAGCGGGTGGTGCTGTATTTCTATCCCAAGGACAGCACCCCGGGCTGCACCCGGCAGGCCTGTGCCTTTGCGGGGGCCTATGAGGAATTTAAGACCTTGGACGCGGTGGTCATCGGTGTAAGCAAGGACTCGGTGGCCTCCCACCAGAAGTTCGCGGAGAAACATGACCTTCCCTTTGTGCTGTTGTCCGACCCGGAGCTCACCGCCATCCAGGCCTACGGTGTCTGGCAGGAGAAGAAGCTCTACGGCAAGGTGAGTATGGGGGTGGTGCGCTCCACCTATGTGATCGACAAGAACGGTGTCATCGAGAAGGTCATGCCCAAGGTGAAGCCGGACACCAACGCTGCAGAGATCCTGGACTATCTGCGGGGATAAATTTCACAGCTGACAGGTATCTATCGGATCTCCGGCTGTGGCACAGGGAAAAAGTTCATAGATAATTTACAGACGGTATCGTCTATATCTGCTATACTACAGAAAATAGACGATGCCGTCTGTAATTTTGCTGTCTAAAGGAGAACGAATCATGATCCTGTTGGATATCCTCCGCTTTTTAGCGGCCATGGCTGTGGCCTATTTCCTGGGAAAAGGGGCTGCCAAGCTGGGACTGCCGGCGATTTTAGGATGGTTGATCACGGGGATGGCCCTGGGCCCCCATGCCCTGGGGCTGATCAGCCAGCCTCTGCTGGACGCCCAGTGGTACAAGGTGACAGAGAGTGTTTTGGAGTGTACGGTGGGCCTGATGATCGGCACGGAATTGATCTGGAGCAAGCTCCGCCGTTCCGGAAAGCAGATTCTGGTGACCACAGTCACCGAGTCCCTGGGCACCTTTTTTGTGGTGAGCCTGGTGTTTGGCGTGATCTTCTGGCTGACGGAGGTGCCGGTGTACCTGGCCTTTATCTTCGGCGGCATTGCCCTGGCAACCGCTCCGGCGCCGTCACTCTCCATTGTCAGCGGCACAGGAGCATCCGGCCCGGTGACCAATACACTGATTCCTATGGCGGTGCTTGACGACCTGGTTGGCTCTCTGGTATTCTTTATTGTAGTGGCTGTGGTGGCTGCCTCCATTTCTACCCAGGACATCCCGGTGTTTCTGCTGATTTTTCTAGTGTTCTTCCCGGTCCTTCTGGGGGCGGCTACAGGCTGGTGTACCGGACAGCTGCTGCGTCGGCATACCGGCAAAAAGGCCTCTCTGGCTATCCTGATTGGAGGGATTTTAGGAACTGCGGCGCTGGGCCTGGTGTTGAACACCTGGGTATTCCCGGTGCAGGTACTGAATTTCCTACTGCTGGGGATGACCTTCTCCACAGCGGTGGCCAATATGATCTCTGAGGAGCAGCTGGCGGAGATCATGACTGTGATGAACCCGGTGATCGGGGTATCCCTGATCGTGCTGATTTTGAACTTAGGCGCGCCTTTGGACTACCACCTGATCTTCGGTGCGGGACTGTATACGGCGGTGTACATCCTCTCCCGGGCGGTGGGCAAGTACAGCGGTGCGTATTTTGGCGCGGCGATTACTCACGCGCCGGATACCATGAAAAAATACCTGGGCTTTACGCTGCTGCCCCACTCCGGCGTATCCCTGGTGTTTACAGGTATCGCGGTGTCTGTGCTCCAGGGGTCGGCGCCGGAATGCGCGGCGCTGCTCCAGGGAACCATTGCCGCTGCGGCAGTGATCAACGAGTTCATTGCCGTATATTTGGCGAAAAAAGGATTTGAATGGGCCGGGGAGCTCCCTGAGGGCAGAGGGGAAGCGTCCTCCGGCGAAAAGCTGAGAAAGGGAGGCGCGGGAGCGTGACGCAGAAGGAGCGGCAGGCCAAAAGCCGGCAAATGATCCGGGAGGCAGCGGAGAGCGAGTTTTCCGCTTCCGGCTATGAAGCCTTCACAGTGGATCAGCTGTGCGCCCGCCACGGGATTTCCAAAGGGATGCTGTACCACTACTATACGGGAAAGGATCAGCTGTTTCTCCTGTGCGTGGAGGATGCGTTCCAAGGCCTGGAGGCATATCTGCGGGGCCAGATGGAGGACATCCTTCGGGAGGACGTCCAGCGGGCTGTGCAGCGGTACTTCCTGGCCCGGGAGTACTACTTTCGCGAGAATCCCCGGCAGAAGGTCGTTTTTGAGACCGCTCTTTTTCATCCGCCCCGCCAGTTGACAGAGCAGATTCAAACGCTTCATCAACCTCTGGACCGTCTCAACCACGATTTCCTGCAGCAGACGGTGTCCCGGCTGGAGCTGCGGCCAGGCCTGGGACAGGAGGCGGTGTCCCGCTACTTCCGGGGATTGGAGTATGTATTTATGACCTTTCTGGCACACTACCATGGGGAGGAGAATCCCATGGATGTGGGGACCATGGTGCGTACCTCCTCGGAGATGTTGGATATGCTGCTCTTCGGCATTGCCCGACGGGAAGCGGATCATGCTTCTTTGGACACATAACGAAAATTCCCCGGGATTTCCCGGGGAATTTTTTCGTGCTGGGATCTGGAAAATTTCTATGAGAATGCTCTATGAGTGCCTTATCCTTTACTGGGAGGCGAGGGCAGAAGAGACGGCAGAAAGCGGTTGCAATTTTTCGAATCTATGGTATAGTAAAATCACTTGTTAATTCTTTGACGAAGGAGATCCCTATGGATGTGAATACCCTGCGGGCGAAGCTGGATGCCGCCCATTATATCTATGACGAGAGCCTGGTGACTACCCTCCTGGTGGCCCTGAGGCTGGGACGGCCTCTGCTCATCGAGGGAGCTGCCGGCGTAGGCAAGACGGAGATTGCCAAAGTGATGGCTGCCGCCCTGGACCGGGAGCTGGTGCGGCTGCAGTGCTACGAGGGCTTGGACGAGAGCAAGGCCCTCTACGAGTGGAACTATCAAAAGCAGCTTCTCTCCATCCAGGCTCACATGGGAGCCAAGTCCCCGGAGGAGCTGACGAAATCTTTGTTCAGCGACGAGTACCTCCTGGAGCGGCCCCTGCTGCGCTCCATCCGGTCTGAGGAGCCGGTGGTGCTGCTCATCGACGAGATCGACAAAGCGGACGAGGAGTTTGAGGCCTTCCTCCTGGAGCTTCTCTCGGAGATGCAGGTGACCATTCCGGAGGTCGGCACCATCCGCGCCAGATCCGTCCCCTTTGTGGTCCTCACCTCCAACCGGACCCGACCCCTCAGCGAGGCCCTTCGTCGCCGGTGCGCCTACCTCTATATCCAGTATCCCGATCTGGAGAAGGAGGTGGCCATCATCAAGGCCCGCCGGCCCAACGTCAACGAACATCTGGCAGTCCAGGTGGCCAAGGCGGTCCAGGCGCTGCGGGATAACCAGGCCATCCTCAAAAAGCCCTCCATCGCCGAGACCCTGGACTGGGTGGCCGCTCTGGAGGCCTTGGGGGTCAGCGACCTGACGCCGGAGGCGGCGGAGCGGACGAAGGGCTTTGTGCTCAAGAGCAGCGAGGATCTGGAGGTCATGGCCGCCGGTGCAGCGGAGCACCGCCACTGCGGGACCTGCGGCCACGGGGAGCAGCAATGAGCGAAAGCGTCTATGTGGAAAAGCTCACCGCCTTCTCCGCCCTGCTGCGGCAGGAGGGACTGGCGGTGGGACTTCAGGAGACGGCAGATGCCTGCCAGATCCTGGAGGAGCTGGATCTGACCGATCGGGCTATGGTGCGGAGTGCGCTCTGCGCAGTATATGCCAAGTCCCGGCCGGAACAGGAGGTTTTTTACCGGGCCTTCGACGGCTTTTTTGTCAGTGCTGAGCGGCGGCAGGCCAACCTGGCCCGGCAGGCGGCGGAGGCGGAGGAGCTCTCCCGCCGCCAGGCGGAGGCAGAGCAGGAACTCCAGGTCCGGGGGCAGCCCATGGACCTCAGGGACGACCTGCGGGAGACCTATATCCGCATGCCGGAGGAGAAGCGGGAGTACCTCCGTCAGTTCATGGAGAAAACCAAGGACAATATGGAGCGCAGTCCCCAGCTCTACAGCAACTTCATCCGCTCCGTGTTCATGCGCTTTCTGCTGGAGCAGCAGATGATGATGGAGGATGCGGCGGTGGGCTGTGAGGAGGTGGACCCGGACCTGGCCCTGCTCTGGCGGGACATCTCCGGATTCAAGGATTCTGACATCCCACGGGCGGCAGCGCTTATCGCCCGGATTGCCCAGCAGCTCAACGCCCAGCTGTCCCGACGGCGCCAGCAGGGGGGACACAGCGGTGGTCTGGATTTCAAAAAAACCATCCGCCGAGGACTGGAGACGGGAGGGACCTTCGTCCACCTGTCCTTCCGGCGGCCCCGCCGCAAGCGGCGGATGCTGGTGATGCTCTGCGACGTGTCCGGCTCTATGCTGCAGTTCTCAGAGTTTGCTCTGCGGTTTCTCAAGTCCCTGTCGGAGGTGTCCGACGCCTCCCGGATCTTCCTCTTCTCTGAGGAGCTCCACGAGGTGGACGCATTTGCCCTGCAGAATATGGATGCCTTCCGGGACTATGTCCGATCTTCCGGCCTCTACGGAAAAGGCACGGACCTGGGTACTGCCCTGGAGCAGCTGTGCACCCGGAGGCCTCCGATTTTGGGGCCCTCCGCTACGCTGCTGATCTTGTCGGACACCAAAACCATTGACCTGCCCCGGGCCCTGGCCGGGCTGGAGGAGGCCAAGCGGCAGGCGGGAAAGGTGCTGTGGCTCAACCCCATTCCGGAGCGGAAATGGCCCTATGTCCGCAGTATCCAGACCGTGGCCTCTTTGTGCCAGATGGCGCCCTGCAGCACCCTGGAGGAGCTGGGGAGAGCCTGCAGCCGCCTGATGCGGATGTAGGTGGGCACTGTCTCCTTTCGCCCTTTTTTTCCTGTGAACTGTGATAGGATATCTCCATGGGACAAGCCGTACAGGCGGCTGTCCGGAAGGGCCCGCTGCAGCGGGCACCGAATGATAAGGGAGGTGTCCTGATGGCGGAAAAACGGTCTGTATCCTATCTGCAGGGCCATACAGGTGAGCTGCTGGAGTTGTGCCGCCGGACCGGGGAGCCGGTATTTCTCTCCGGAGATAGAGGAGAGGAGGCGGTCCTTCTCAGTCGGGCAGCCTATGAATCTCATGGAAAAATGTGCCGCCCTATGGCGGGACAATTTTGCGGCCCCGGTGGAGTGCGGGAGCGCTTTTTTGATGCGGCCCGTCAGCTGCGGGAGTGCGCGGGAGATGTCCGGCGGCCTCGCCGCAGACGGAAGTGAATCAGCGGGCATGGACACTTGGCGGTGTCCGTGCCCGTTTTTTCAGAAATCGCTTGACGGATATAGAAGGCTGTGATATACTTCAGCATAAGTTAGCTGGCACTAACTATTTATTTGACGTTTTGGTTAGCGATGGCTAACCAAAACCAATTAAGTTGCTGAGAAAGGAATGACAGCGGTGTTGGATAAGAGCCTGGTGACCCATTGCGCGCCGACCCTGGCCAGCTTGAAGACAGGCAGCCTGTTTACAGTGCTGCATTTACCGGAGGAATCCCTCTGCCGGCAGATCGACCATTGGAATTTCCGGCTGAAGGGAAAGGGCGTGTACCTGACTGTTCTGAGGCGGGGCAGGAATGGAACCCTTCTCTACGTATTCCGGCCGCAGCGGCTGACGGCGGATCTGGCGCGCCCCTGCGTAGCTGCCTTCCTGAGACGGTACGGCTACTGCGACCTGACGGCGCAGGGGGCTGTGGAGCGGCTGCGGCAGCGGTTGGGAGAGGGAGAGGAGTTTCCCCACGAGATCGGCCTCTTTCTGGGGTATCCCCTGGAGGACGTGGAGGGATTCATGGAGAACCGGGGCAAGAACTGCAAATGTACCGGCTGCTGGAAGGTCTACGGAGATGAACAGGCGGCCAGACGGCAGTTCTCCCGATATGAGAAGTGCCGGACGGTGTACCTGCGGCTTTTCCATGCCGGACGAAGCGTGGAGGAGCTGACAGTAGCGGTATAACCATATCAACAGCAAGGAAAGGAAGAAATTTGCCATGAAACGTGTAGCGGTGGTGTATTGGAGCGGTACGGGAAATACGGAGGCCATGGCCTGCCAGGTAGCAGAGGGCGCAAGAGGTGCCGGGGCGGAGACCAGTATTTTTTCGGCGGAGGCATTTCTTCCGCAGCAGCTGGGGAATTTTGACGCTTTTGCCTTTGGCTGCCCTGCTATGGGGGCGGAAGAGCTGGAGGACACCCAGTTTGAACCGATGTTCTCTGCATGCGAGGCGGGACTGGTGGGACGGCCTGTGGCTCTGTTTGGCTCCTACGGCTGGGGCGACGGAGAGTGGATGCGCCTGTGGGAGGACCGCTGCGCCAAGGCTGGAATTCCCCTGGCGCATGAGAGCGTGATCTGCTGTGAGGCACCTGATGACGCAGGGGCCGCCGCCTGCCGGGAGCTGGGAAAGGCTCTGGCCTGAGGAGACGTAAATTTCATATTGCATGGCAGGCGCTGCCTGTGTATAATAGAAATAATATTTATGCGCTTTGGCGCTGTGATTTATTCTATTGTACAGAGGAGCTGAGCCCCATGTCATCCCGTTTTGCCGTGATCAGTGATGGTTCCTGCGATTTCTCCCAGGAGGAGGCCGACCGATTATCGGTAACGTTGGTCCCCTTTTATGTCTCTTTTGATGATAAGACCTACCGTAAGGAGGGCGTGGACGTGGGAGTCCGGGACTTTTACCAGGAGATGGTGGATCATCCCGGAGTATTCCCCAAATCCAGCATGCCGTCGGTGGACGACTATATCCAGGTGTTCCGTCCCTTTGCCGCGGCAGGCACGCCGGTGCTGTGTATCTGTATCACCACGAAATTCAGCGGCTCCTATAACTGTGCTGTCACAGCGGCGGGAATTCTGCGGGAGGAGTACCCGCACTGTGTACTGCGGATAATGGACAGCCGGGTGAATACGGTGTTCCAGGGCGAGGTAGTCCGGGAGGCGGTCCGTTTGCGGGACGAGGGCTGCGATTTGGAGGAGGCCTTCCAGCGGCTGGAGACGGTGATTCCCACCGGCCGGATTATTTTCACCATCGGCAGTATGGATTACCTGCAGATGGGCGGGCGAATCGGCAAGGTGGCCTCTGTGGTCACCGGCGCCCTTGGTATCAATCCCCTCATCATCCTGAAGGAGGGGGAGATCTTTCCAGCCGGGATTTTCCGCAGCAGAGAAAAGGGAAAGGCGCGGCTGGTGGAGCTTACCCGCCGGCATTTGGCCTCTTGCGGGGAGGACGTGAAAAATTACCGTTTTGTTGTTGGCTACGGCTATGACAAAAAGGAGGCAGAAGCTTTCCGGGACGATATGCTGGCCATGCTCCGGGAGGTCTGCGGTCTTACTTCCTTGGGAGTGTACCAGATCGGGGCTACCATCGGTGTACACACCGGGCCGCATCCCATCGGTGTCGGTCTTCTCAAGCGCGCTTAAAACAGATGGAGAATTGTAAGAGCCGGGGACCCTGCTTGCAGGGTCCCCGGCTCAGTGCTTTTATTGCGGAAAAAGAACTACAGATCGTCAGCATCCTGGACCGGTTTTTCTTCCGGATCAGTGGGCACGCCGGTCCAGCTGCCCTGGGGATCTGTTTTGGCAGATTGGCAATTGGTCATGGTCATGGCCTTGGCCATAGGATCGGTGGAGGGAATAAAGCGTTTTTCTTTTTTTACCATAGTGGCGGCTCCTTTCCGGGACGGCAGCGCTGTCCCTATGGAGCTGGTATGCCCTCTCCGGGGCAAAAAGATACAGATCTTACCCTACCACGACGCCGGCCCGGGGGCGGACAAAGAGTTTGACGCCCTCCATGCGGACGACCTCTACCTGTTCTCCTGCGGGAATGATGTTACCGTCCTCGCTGCGTGCGGTCCAGGTCTTGCCGTCAATGTACACAGCGCCGGCGGAGCGTTCGTTGTCGATGGTCTCCGTTACCTGGGCCTCACCGCCCAGCAGACGGTCGGCATTGGTGGGAACAATATGGGGGTCAATAAAGCGTTTGGCCAGAGGGCGCAGTCCCACCAGAGCTGCAATGGATACAAATACGAACAGCAGCAGCTGAACTGTGATGGAGGCGCCGAAATAAGCTGCCAGCATGGCAACCAAAGCGCCCACAGAGAACCAGATGGACACCAGCATGGGGGTGGCTGCTTCCACAAAGGCGGCCAGCGCCATGACAGCCACCCAAACCCAGACCATGTGTTCAAGAATCATTTCCATAAAAACCTCCTTGCGGGAACGGCTGGTCTCAATCAGAAACAGAACTTCACCGCAGCAGCGATCTTTTTTATTATTATAGCATAGAATGGGGGCAATGGATAGAAAAAGTGTGAATTTTCTTTCTGGTAATACCTGTTTCTCTGGTGCCAGGTGAAATTTTCTTGGCTTTCGATTTCGATAATACAAAGTAAAATACAAAAAAGCCACTGACTTCTTGTGAAATCAGTGGCTTTTTTGGCACGCCGTGAGGGATTCGAACCCCCGGCCTTCTGGTCCGTAGCCAGACGCTCTATCCAGCTGAGCTAACGGC
>CALXGE010000062.1 GCA_944387775.1 uncultured Oscillospiraceae bacterium
TTGTGGGCCTCGGCGTAGTCGATCTCCTCGTCCCGGCCCTTGATGTCCCACTCCCGCCAGGGGGCGATGATGGTCATGTTGGGGGCGAACCGCTTGATGGCCAGCTCGAACCGGACCTGGTCGTTGCCCTTGCCGGTGCAGCCGTGGGCGATGGCGTCGGCGCCCTCCTTCTTGGCGATCTCCACCAGGCCCTTGGCAATGATGGGCCGGGCAAAGGCGGTACCCAGCAGGTAGTCCTCATACTTGGCGCCCATCATCATGGAGGGGATGATGACGTCGTCTACCATCTCGTCCACCAGGTCCATAACGTACAGCTTGCTGGCACCGGTCTTGATGGCCTTCTCCTCCAGGCCCTCCAGCTCGTCATTCTGTCCCACATCGCCGGCTACAGCGATGATCTCAGGGTTATTGTAGTTCTCCTTCAGCCAGGGGATGATAATGGATGTATCCAAGCCGCCGGAATAGGCCAGCACGATCTTTTTGATATCCTTCTTATTCATAACAGTTACCTCCGTTGGGGTTGTTGATTTATGAATATATATTATCGCGTAATGTTTATTTATGCAATGCAAATTTATTCTAAATTATATGTCTATTTTTGCCACGTGTTTTGTGCACAACCGATAATCCCGTCAAAAATTCAGCAGGATTTTCCCCGCAGCGCAGGCGGAAGGCCACCAGCCAGCAGTGACAGCATCCAGCCGCGTAAAATACACCATATGCACCATTTCGCATAAAAATAGCTGTCTGAAGGAATAACCATTCCTTCAGACAGCTGATACTTCTCACATTTTTCCCAGGTTCAAACACCGAGCTACCCTCCGCAGAATCCCGGAACCGTAGTCCTCCAGGGGGCTATCACATAGTGAAGCTGGCACAGGCCACGCCGCCACCCTTGGCGTTGTTGCAGATGGAGAAGCTGCCGCCGTGCCGCTCACAGAGGAGGCGGCAGATATAGAGGCCCATGCCCATCCGGCCCCCTTTCTCCTCCCGGTAGAAGGGCTCGGTAGCCCGCTCCAGAGCCCGACGGGAGAAGCCGTGTCCGTCGTCGGACACCACCAGGCACAGCGTCCCCTCCTCCGCTGAGATCCGCACCTGCACGGCGCTTCTGCTGTGGCGGAAGGCATTCACCAATAGGTTCTCCGCTACCTGAGCAACTACCTCCCGGTCAATGTACCAAGTATTCTCTCCCCGGACTTCCCAGGTAATGTCCTTCTTCCCCCGAATAATCTCTGCTGTGTCCCGCAGCTGGGCCAGGAACAGTCCCCGGTCCACCGGTCCCCGGCGGACCTCCAGGCCCTCCAGCCGCCGCAGCCGGGCCATGGCCTCCACGTAGCTCTCCAGCCGGTCAATGTGGTGGGCCATGGTGCCCACCTCCTCTATCACCTCTTCCCGACTGATATTGTCCTCCGGCAGAGCGGAGAGCAGCATCCCCGCATGGCCCTTGAGGACCGTGAGGGGGGTGCGCATATCGTGAGAGAAGGCGGCGTTGAGACGGCTGCGCTCCTCCATTTGCCGCCAGGTGGTCCGCTGGTTGTCAAAAAGGGCGGAGCGCATCTTTTCAAAGGAGGCGCACAGTCGTCCCATCTCGTCGCGGCTGTCGTAGAACACTTTGAAATCCAGCTGGTCGGCAGCAATTCGAGCGGAGGCGGCGTCCAAAATGGCAAGGGGCTGCTTCAGCTTTCGCCCATAAAACCAAATGGCGCAGAGGATGGCCGCCCCGCCGTAGCAGGCCGGCACCAGAATGAGCTGCAGGGCCGCGGCGACCACATACAAGACCCGGTCTGTGTCGCTGTAGACCGGCGTGACCACCACCTGAAAGGTCATCTCTTCCGTGTCAAAGCTCTGCTCCAACTTGTTCTGAGACATATCCACAGACAAGCTCTCCACGATTTGTCCCTCGGAGTTCAAAATCGTCACATGGGACACCGCATCCCAGGTGATATCTACATCACCCCCGGGAGGTACCGGGTAGACTGTGGCCATTTCCTTATATTCATAGTAGAGCCCAACCCGGATGCTGTCCAGACACCGGGTCAGCAGGAACAACAGCATAGTGGCCAACACAAAGGCCGTCAGGGTGTAGACCACATAGGTGGGGCGAAGGCCCATATCCCGCAGACGGCGGCCTTTTACTTTCTCCATCGATACCCACACCCCCACACCGTCTCGATATAGGGCTGGGCCCCGGCGGCGAAAGCAACTGGACAGCATGTCCCGGATGTCCTTCTCATCATCTACGATCAACAGCGTGGCTGGCATAAGCAATCCTCTTTTCTCACGATTTCTCCTGCTCCGCAGGCTTCCCCGCCTGCTCTCGTACGGCGCTGGTCCGACAGATCCTGCGGTAAGCCAGAATGCCCCCGCCGCTGATCAGCAGTGTCACCATAAATACTGCAATGGCAAAAGGAATATTTCCTACTCCCAAAGCATCGCCCCCCACTGTACTGGTAACGATGGACGGAATCCGGGCGGGAGTGGTCAGCAGCAGCCACCGGGCAAGACTGATATTCGTAAGGCCGGAGACATAAGTCAAAAGATCCTTTGGGCTGCCCGGAATGCAGAACAGGGTAAAGATCAGCACATCCCGCCGCCGCACATCCTTCAAAAAGGACAGCTCCATGATCTTCTCTCTGGGAAAGAATGCCTCCACTGCCCGTACGCCCAGGCTGCGGACCAGCAGGAACACAACGATGCTGCCCAGAGCGGCCCCTGCCAAGCATAGGCCCATTCCCAGCCAGGCGCCGAAGGCATAGCCTGCCGCCAGCTCCAGCGGCTCCCCCGGAATCACCGCTACAAAAATCTGTAGCGCCATCATTCCCACAAAGGCCAGCTGTCCCCACCAGCCCCGCTCTGCCACCCAGGACCGAAAACGGTCCGGGTCTCCTGCCAACGCCAGGATTGGTCGGCCAGCAAACCAGAATACCACCAGGAACAGCAGCAAAACTATACCACCTGCCGCCAGAGCCAACCATTGCCTGGGCTGCATGGGAGGACGATGAGCAAAACGATAGAGGATCTGCTGATAACAACTGCGTACAAGCTTCATGGGCTACACTCCTCACGCGGATATGGCGGCTTTGCCGCCTCTGCTTAAGAGCATAGCCCATGATTTTCAAGTTTTCCTCTATCAAAATCTGCTTTTTTTCTTAACAAACCCCTGTTTTTTCTTAAAGCCGCTCCATCACACCTGCTCTGGGGCATTGATCTCCTGCCGGAGAGCCTCCCGTACCCGAACAAGTTCCGTTTTCTGATCCGCCTCGCGGTCAAACCGCACCGGAGGACCGGCGGTAATACGGCGAGTGCTGTGGTCCAGCCGCAGAGGTACAAAGTTTAAAGGCTCGTCTGATACCCTGCGCCAGAATCGGTCCGTCAGAAGAAATCCATCGTACACAGCGCCAATGGTATCACTGTCGTCGGTGTAGTCCACATCCGGGAAAATAAGGACGCTGTCTCCCGCCTGAAGAGCCGCCACCGTCTCCTTGAAGGTTGCACCAATATGGATCGATCCGCGATACACCGGGATAGCCCCGGTGGAGGTCATAAGTGTACTGACATAGCCGGAAACAATCCCGGCTAAAAGGTTGGCCAGAGGCTGCGGCAGACCAAAGCGCTGAGAAAAGGTATAACCAGAAAACTGCTTATAGCAGGTCTTTTTATCGGTAAACACATGGAACACCCAGGGCCGCACTGAGAAAGGCAGCCAACAGAGTGTGGCCAGAGGCCCCGCCATATTGCCATGGCTGCAGACATAGACCGTAGGACCGGTAGGAGGCGTTACCTCCGCTGTCCACCGCCCGATCTTCAGCCGGACAAAAAAGCGGCTGAAGGCAAAGAGCTTACCTCTCTTCATCCTCGTCCTCCTCCCGGAACACCCAGTGCATCTGGATCTGATAGCTGCCGATCGCCAGCAGGATATCCACCAATGCCTTGCTCACCACCGGCGGGAGGGACGGAATGAGCACCGTCATGAACAGCAGCAGCAGATAGGAGCACATAAGCTGCCCCAGCCACAGGCAGTAATAGCGCACTACTGTCCGAGGACGGGGTTTGGCGCCAAAGACATATCGGCGGTTGAGACTGTAATTTAAAGTAGAGGACAAAGCCCGAGCGGTAAGGGTGGACCACCAGTAGCAGGCCAGATCCGACAAAGGGCGGAAAATCACTGCACTGCCCAGCCAGAAGGTCAGCACATCCGCCGCCGCCGACAATGCTGCCGCCGCCGTGTACCAGCCAAGGCCCGCCATCAGGATGCAAAAGACCCGCCAGGCATCCCGGACCGTGTGGAGGTGGGAACCAGCATTGTTGTCGTAGTAGATCACCTCAATAGACACCTGCCGCAGTTCCACATGCTCCCTGGCCGCCTTGATGAGCATATTCATCTCGTACTCGAAGCGATCGCCCTCGATCCCCGCACACCAGCGCAGAAGCCCCCAGGGAATGCCCCGCAGTCCTGTTTGGGTGTCCTCCAGACGTACACCATAGAGAAGGTGGAAGGCCCAGCTGGTGACCCGATTCCCGATCTTGGACCGGGTAGGCACATTGGGAAGGCTCAGGTCCCGCACGCCCATGACCAAGCGTTTCTCCTCCGCTGCCGCAGCGGCAGCCACCGCACAGACGTCCTCCACACTGTGCTGGCCGTCGGCATCGGCAGTGACTACAGCGGAGCCCTCCCATAGTGGGCAGTTGAGGATGTGGGCAAAGGCGGTCTTCAGAGCCCGGCCCTTTCCCCGATTCTTCTCGTGGCGCAGGACGGTGCACCCCTCCATCCCCTCCAGGGTATAAAAGGTGCCGGCAAAGGCTTCGCCGCTGCCGTCATCAACCACCACCACCTGCCGGAACCCCTTGTCCAGCAGGGCGGAGACGTAATCCGTCACCTTGGGATCAGGGCTCAGGGCAGGAATCACAACGATGCACCTGCCCAAAACGCCTGCATCATACTCTCTCCCCATGCTTGTTTCCTCCTCCGTACCCAGCCGGGAAGTATCTTCCCGGCTGGGGCCTTTGTCCGGCGGGCAAAGGCCCGACGGCGTTCCGGAACCTATGGTACCGGTCAAATCTCAATTTTTCTTCTACCGGAACGGCATCTCCTGACCGTCCATCAACGAAAGCCGCTGGACCCGGACAAAGTCCGGCGCGTGCTCAGGCAGACAGGTCTCCACCGCCACAGCCAGCAGGGCCGGGTTCAGCCCCGGATTCTGGGCAGCCACAGTTGCATCTATGCAGAGCGCATCTCCCTCTGCGGCAAAAGCCAGACTGCGGATCAGGGGGCGGATATCTACATCCGCCATGGCCTTGCGCTTGGTCCGCTTCTGGATAACGATCTCCTGACGGGCAAACAGATCCTGGACCGCCTGGACGGTCTCCGGCGTCACGCCACCGTCGTAGATGAGCTCCACTCGGCAGCGGAGGGCATCCAGTTCCCGGATGGGCCGTACCGCCTCCCAGCAGTCCACCGCCACGATGCCCTCCGGCATAAAGCGGTTGAGGTTTTCCGGCAAGGCGGCACAGTCCACCTGGCCGTCCACCTCAAAATCCAGCAGCTCACAGTCGCTGGACTGCCCCACCGGCAGCGGCAGGGCAAAGGACAGCAGCGGGTGGGGATGGAACCCCTGGGAGTGGCGCAGCACCAGGCCCTCCCGGAGAAACACCCGCTGGAAAGTGCGCAGCAGGTCCAGGTGGGAGATATACACCGTCCGGCCCTCCTTGCGGAACAACAAACGAAGCTTAGCCACGGCTGCACTCCCCCCCTTCTACAACATTGGCCCCACAGCCGCTGCACTGGGTGCGGCAGTCCGGCGTGGGCACAGACTGGTAAGCCAATTCCCGCTGATGCCACAAATACTTGTCACTGACATAGCAGGAGATCACGCTCCAGGGCAGGATTTCCTCCTGGCTGCGGACCCGGTTGGCGTAGAAGGCGGGGTCCAGGCCGCACTCGGCAAAAGCCTCCTCCCAGCGGGAGAGGTCAAAGTACTCGCTCCAGGCGTCCAGGTGGGCGCCCTTCCGAAAGGCCAGCTCCAACACCTTTCCCAGCCGCCGGTCGCCCCTGGCCAGCACCGCCTCCAGGAAGCTGGTGTCCCCGTCATGCCAGTTGTAGGTCACCGCTTTGGCGGTGATGGCGTTGCGAAGCAACTTCACCCGGCGCTCATACTCCTCCCGAGTGATCTGCCCCTCCCACTGGAAGGCGGTGAAGGGCTTGGGGACGAACCAGGAGGTGGACACTGTGATCCGAACACCCCGGTTTTTGTTGGTGGCAGACTCCCGCCAGGTGTGGAGAGCATGGTTTGCCATCTCGGCGATGGCCAGCACATCCTCGTCGGTCTCCGTGGGGAGGCCCAGCATGAAATAGAGCTTCACCGCATTCCAGCCGCCGGAGAAGGCGGTGCGCAGGCTCTGGTGCAGATCTTCCTCAGTAAGGTTTTTATTGATGGCGTCCCGCAGCCGCTGGGTACCCGCCTCCGGGGCGAAGGTAAGCCCCGCCTTCCGCCCCCGCTGGAGCCGCTGCATCAGGTCCATAGAGAAGTTGTCCGCCCGCAGGGAGGGCAGGCTCAGGTTCACATGGCTCTCCCGGCAGAACTGCTCCAGGTCGTCGCACAGCCCCACCAGTCCGGGGTAGTCGCTGGTAGAAAGAGAGCTGAGGGTCATCTCCTGGTAGCCGGAGTCCTTGCAGGCCTCCACGCCGTACTGGAATGCCTGCTCCCGGCTGCGGCAGCGGACCGGACGGTACACATATCCCGCCTGGCAGAACCGGCAGCCCCGGATGCAGCCCCGGAACAGCTCCAGGGTCACCCGGTCGTGGACCACCTCCGTGGAGGGCACGATGGTCTTTGCCGGGAAGTAGGACTTGTCCATATCGTGGACCACCCGCTTGTACACCTTTGCAGGAGCGCCGTCCAGCGGCGTGATGGCCCGGACGGTGCCATCGTCGTTGTAGGTCACATCGTACAGAGAGGGCACATACACCCCCTGGATGTCCGCGGCGGCCCGGAGGAAGCGGCTCTTGGTCCATCCCTCCCGCTTGGCCCGGCGGTACAGCTCCAGAAGCTCCGGCACCTCATCCTCTCCCTCACCGATGAGGGCCAGGTCAATGAAGTCCGCCAGGGGCTCCGCGTTGTACATAGCGGTGCCGCCGGCAATGACCAGAGGAGCCAGCTCCGTCCGCTGGGAGGCGTGGAGGGGGATGCCCCCCAGGTCCAGCATATTGAGGATGGCGGGGTAGGCCATCTCATAGCCCACAGAGAAGGCCACCACGTCGAAGTCACCTATGGGGTCCCCGGACTCCAGGGCATAGAGAGGAATGTCCGCCTTCCGCAGCTCCTCCTCCATGTCCCCCCAGGGGGCAAATACCCGCTCGCACCACACACCGGGCATATTGTTCATGATCCCGTAGAGGATGCGGAAGCCCAGATTGGACATACCGATCTCGTATGTATCCGGGAAGCAGAATGCTACCCGCAGCTCCACATCCTTCTTATCCTTTTTGATCTCGTTGTATTCTCCGCCCACATAACGGGCCGGCTTCTGCACCCGGGGTAGGATGCGCTCCAGTCTCTTGTCCACGGCGATTCTCCTTGGTACTGTCAATCCATTTCCCGAGAGGATGCTGTACAGGCAACATCACCCCAGGATAAACAGTACTATTTTAGCGACTTTCCTGCCGTTTTGCAAGAGGTAATTGGGGGATAAACGCGCCCAGTGCCCCCAGCAGTAAAAACGCCCCCGTTCCGTGGCGCACCACCAGGACCAGAGCTCCCGCCGCCAGCACCCCACCGCAGAGCAGGCCCACCCATCGGCACACCCGGTCCGCCAGCAGCGGGTCTGCACCCCAGCTTATGGCCAGATGAAGGGCCCTGCCTCCATCCAGAGAGGGCAGGGGCAGCAGGTTGAATACCCCTAGAAACAGGTTGGCTCCCGCCATCAGGTACTCCCCCGCGATCCTGGCCAATACTACCGCCAGAACGAGATTTACCGCAGGTCCCGCAAGAGTGCAGACGATCTCCTGACCGTAGGGCAGGTACCGGGTATCCGCCCGGATCTCCGCCCCAAAGGCGGTAAGACGGATCTGCTCTATTGGGGCTTTCACCAGGGCCAGGGCCGTCAGATGACCCAGCTCATGGCACAGGGCGGACAGCACCACCACCGGCAGCACCTCCCCAGCCCCGGCGAACAGCGCCAGGGCCAGCAGGCCCACAGCTCCCCAGGTAACGGAAAGCTTACGCCAGCTCCACATAGTAGATGGGGTTGAGATAAAGGTCCCCGTCGTGAAGTTCAAAATGAAGATGGGGCCCGGTGGCAATACCAGTCTCCCCCACCTCGGCAATCTTCTGCCCCATGGTCACCGCGCCGCTGGTAACCGTAATTTTACTGCAATGCGCGTACAACGTCATATAGCCATCCTCATGCTGGATCATAATATAGTAGCCCAGACTGCTGCTGTCCCCGGTGGCGTAGACCGTTCCATCGGCAAAGGCACAGATATCGGTTCCGGTGGCCGCCCCCAAATCGACCCCGTAGTGGAATCGGGTCCCTCCACTGACCGGATGCTCCCGCCAGCCAAAGGGGGAGGTAAGCGGCGCCACAATGGGGCTGGTATGGGCAAAGCCCAGGTTCCGCTGCTCCAGGCTGGCGTTTTCCGGCAGGGCGGGCATGGTGTAGACCTGAGAGGCCGCGGCGGTGGCCGTCTCCTCCACCTCCGGCTGTGTCTCCTCCGCTGCGATTTCCACCAAAGCCTCCGTCTGGGCCGTCTCCTGGGGCTGCTTCTCTGTCTCAGATGCCTGCTGAGGTTCAGCAGCAGTGCTCTCCGGCAGAGACACCTCGAGATCGGATGCCACTGTCTCCTTCTGCTCCGGCAGCTCAACTTCTGTAAAGCGCATTAGCTTGGCAGCAGGATCCAGATGATTTTCTTCTATCTCAGCACCAGCATTGGCCAGTACGGCGTCGCTTTCGTCCGCCGGATTGAATACCGCCGTATAAGCATCCTGAAGGGAATCACCCACGGTCTCCTCCCCACTGACTGCCCGGCCCATGGCGGCAAATGCCTCCGCAAAATCAGCATCCCGGCCGATAAGCTCCCCCGCCGTCTGGGCCAGACGGCTGACGGTCTGGGGAAAGAGCAGTTTGACGGCCACCAGGAGCACAAAGATCACACCGCACACCGTGAGGCGAATTACAGCACGTCCCTCACGGGAAACCGGGGTTGAACGTCCCTTTTTCCCGCTGCTTCTCCTTTGCAGATGCTTCGCCCGATATCCTCCAGTGGAACTTCTCTCCACAGCTGTCGCTCCTTTCCCGCTCCGCCGTTTCGGCGGCTGTGTACCTGTTCCTCTTAGTCTATGCATCGCCGGGGCAATCCTATTCCTGCCATTCATTGGGGGAATCAGCGCAAAAAAAGAGAACCGTATAAACGGTTCTCTTCTCTATACCTTTGATATTGTTATGTCCCAGAGCTTATTCCGGATTTTCTTCCGCCAGGCCAAGCCTCTCCAGGCCGCCAGGCCCCAGCAGCTCCGTCAATTCGTCGTATCCCACCTTCAGTTCAACAGTCCCCAAAGCATATGGACCCAACTCGTAGGGGGAATAGACTACCGTCATGCCCTCGCTGTCAAAGAGCACCGTGCCCTCGTACCAGCGGGAGATGACATCTGCGTACTCCGGATAAAACCCCGCCCGGACATCCTCGTCCTGTTCCTGGGCCTTTTCCAGCAGCAGCTCCGCTGCCCCCTTCTGAAAAGCAACCGGATCGTCCGCTACCTGAGCAGGGTCAATGAACTGGCCAAGCTTCAAATCAAAGAGATAGCTGTCGGTATAGCTGTTGGGATGGGCACCTCCGGAATAGCTATAGGAGTTGATCCGTATGCTGTAGATCTGTCCCTGCCGCACACCGGAAGCAGACGCCTCGTCCGCGTAAGCCAAGGTGAAATATCCGGACTCATAAGCATTTCTCGCCATGTCCCCCAGCTCCTGGCTGAAAGACACTGCATCCTGCATACGCTTGTCTATCCGTTCATTAAAGTTCTCAACCGTCTGTTGGGCCTGCTGGGCAGTTCTCTCTGACAACTCGTCCTGATTGCTGACGTGCAACGTCAGCAGCGCATAGCTGCACTCAGCCAAAACCGTACCATCTTCAGCGGTATAGCTCTTTTTCTCTGTCAGGGGAGTCAGTTCGTATTCCGGCTCCGTGTCCGGCGGCAGCAGCATTGTGTTCTTTACCGTGTCCGGTATCGCCATGTTATTGGCAGCATTGTTGACGCCGCCGCATGCTACCACAGTACACAGCAGACAGGCCATCAGCACCGCTTTCCATCGTTTCATAATAATCTCCTTTCCCCAGGAGGATCATAGCATCACCGGTCCATTCATGCACTCACTGCCTGGGATAGACTGGCTCAGCTGAGGGTAGGCCAATGTGTAGAGATCCGTACAGCGGACCTCCCGGTCAAAGAGAGCCCGGGCCTCCGGCCCCAGAGCTCTCGCCGCAGCCGGTCGGGTAACCACCGGCAAAGACGCCTCTGTCGCCATCCGACGCAGAAGCTTCCTTCCCCGCTCATTGGCCCCCAGCACCCGCAGGTAGGACGGCATATCCGCCGCAGTCGGGCAAACACCCAAATAGCTGTGGAGCAACAACCGCCGCAGCCGGGCCAGGGTATATCGTTTGGTTTTTGCTCCCTCCAAGATCTCCTGCAGGTTTCGTCCCTCAGAGACCGCCCGGTAAAAGCGGTGGTACAGCCCCTCGCCTCCGCCATCGTAGGGGGCGAAGTCCTCCTCCTCCATGGTCCGCAGCCGGGCAAGCACTGCCCGCTCACAATGGGCGAGAGATACTGGTCCTCTGCCGGCGGCGATCTCCCTGGCGGCAACAGCAGCGGATTCCTCCGGCATGCTCGCCCGCCAGTCCCCGCTCCCCGAGAGGATCAGGCTCCGAATATACGAAGCGGAGGCATAGGCCCCCGGCTCCGCGCTGTCATGGGCTGCACCCACCCGGCGGAAGGTCACAGGCTCCAGGCCTCCGGCGCTGTCCAGGCGGCTTAGGGCGCGGAGATACTCCACCGCCAGATTGTCATTGGGCTGAGAGAGACAGCCTCCCCCGCCATCCGTCAGTTGCTCTACCGCCGCCTGTCTTGCAGCGGCAAAGGTCATCCCCGTGGCCAGGAGGCGACGCAAAGCAAGAGGGTACTCCTCCCCATCCAGGCACCGGGCAGCGCTCCATAGGGCATCCAGATCCCCACACTCGCTGCCAAAAACCAGATGGGTCACCACCCCACATGCAGCCAGCAGCGCCACACCCCCCTGAGCAAACCGTTCCGCCGTGGCACAGGACCAGGGAGTGGGGAGCTCCAAAACCAGGTCCACTCCGCATCTGATGGCGGCCTCCGCCCGGGCAGTCTTCTCCAGAATGGCCAGATCTCCCCGCTGGACGAAATTACCGCTCATGACGGCTACCACATCGGTATCCTGGCCCAGCTGTCCCCGCAGGGCGGACAATTGCCATTGATGGCCCCGGTGGAAGGGGTTGTATTCCGCGATGATGCCCGCCACGGCCACAGCCTGTTCCTCCTCCCCGCGCATACAAGGCCGGTTCAGGAATTTTTCCGAAAAAATTACGAAAAAACAGTTGTCTAACCGGTCAGAATGGTCTACAATAGGAATCGTGACTATTCTAAACGTCTCCTGCTGTAAATGCAAGTCACAGTACGGAAACAAAATTAACAAAACAATAACAACAGGGAAGGATAGGAGAATTTACTCATGAAAATTCTGATTATCAACGCCGGCAGCTCCTCTTTGAAGTACCAGTTCATGGAGTCTGATGGCGGCGAGGTATTTGCCAAGGGCCTGTGCGAGCGCATCGGCATCGACGGACGGCTGACCCACAAGGTCCCCGGCCGTGAGAACGTAGTGATGGACATCCCCATGCCCACCCACAACGAGGCTATCCAGTCCGTGCTGGACATCATGGTGGATCCCGAGAAGGGCGTCATCGCCTCCACCGATGAGATCGCTGCTGTGGGCCATCGCGTCCTCCATGGCGGCATGGCCTTTACCGAGAGCTGCATCATCGACGACGCCTGCATCGCCGCTATCGAGAAGTGCATCCCCCTGGGCCCCCTCCACAACCCCGCCAACCTCATGGGTATCCGGGCCTGCCAGAAGATCATGCC
>CALXGE010000063.1 GCA_944387775.1 uncultured Oscillospiraceae bacterium
AGGGAGAAGTGCTCCACCACCCGCTGGGCCACCTTGGCGTGCTGCTCACCGCCGTCGATGAGGAACACGTCCGGCAGAGGCATGAATTTCTTGTCCTCCTCCATATACCGCTGGATACGGCGGGTAAGGACCTCCTCCATGGAGGCGTAGTCGTCGGGCCGCCCCTCCAGGGACTTGATGCGGAAGCGGCGATAGCGGTCCTTGGCAGGCCGAGAGCCCTGGAACACCACCATGGAGGCCACGATATCCTCCCCGCCGGTGTTGGAGATGTCGTAGGACTCCATCCACTTTGGGGGCTCCCCCAGGCCCAGAAGCTTACCCAGCAGCTCCATGGTCTTGTCGGAGCGCTCCGTATTGGTGGTCTGGCGCTCCGCCTCCTCCCGGGCGTTGGTCTCCGCCATGGACAGCACCTCCGCCCGCTCCCCCCGCTGGGGGATCTTCACAGCCACCTTGTGGCCCGCCTTCTCCGCCAGCAGCTGCTCCAGGGCCTCCCGGTCCTCAATATCCACCGGAATACAGATTTCCTTCGGGATAGCCGGCCGACCGCCGTAGTATTGCAGCAGCAGGGCAGACAGGATCTCGCCCCGGTCCTCCAGTACAGAGGCGGCAAAGAGCTCCGCCTCCCGGCCGGTGAGCTGCCCCTCCTCGTAGTGGAGGACGGCGTAGCAGCACTTAGCCCCCAGGTACAGGCCCCACACATCGGTGTCGGCACAGACCCCGGCAATGACCTTTTGGCGTTTGCTGAGGACTTTGATCGCCTGGATCCGGTCCCGGAGGGCGGCGGCCTCCTCAAAGCGCAGGTCTTCCGCCGCCTGTTCCATCTCCCCCATCAGCTGCTCGGTGACGGAGCGGATCTTCCCCTCCAGCAGCTGTACCGCCATGTCAATCCGCCGGTTGTACTCCTCGGCAGTCATGACAGAGCGGCAGAAGCCGTCGCAGCGACCCATGTGGTAGTTGAGGCAGGGCCGCTCCTTGCCGATATCCCGTGGGAAGCGGCGGCTGCAGGTGGGCAGTTTCAACGCGGCGGCAATGGCATCCAGGGCGGAGCGGGTCTCATACCGCCCGCCGTAGGGGCCGAAGTATTTTGCTCCATCCGCCGCCGGTCGGCTGACCATGGAAAAGCGGGGATAGGTCTCCCGGGTCAGCCGGACAAAGGGGTAGCCCTTGTCATCCTTGAGGAGGATATTGTACCGGGGCATGTACTGCTTGATGAGGGCGTTCTCCAGCACCAGAGCCTCAAACTCCGTGCGGACAATGATAGTCTCAAAGTCGTCCACCTGACCGACCATGGTCTGGGTCTTGAAGTCGTGGCCCCGGTTCTCCTGAAAGTACTGGCTCACCCGGTTCTTTAGTTTTTTTGCTTTACCCACATAGATCACGGTGCCGTCTTCCCCGTGCATCAGGTATACCCCCGGGGCCAGGGGCAGGCTGTTGGCCTTTTCCAGCAGTTCCGCCTTGGTCATCGTGTCTCTCCTTTTGTCTGAAAAAGAAAAAAGACTGCTTCGTGTTACCGAAACAGTCTTCTATCCGCCGTCCAATTATTCACCAAAGTCGCCGGAACGAACCAGCTCGGCCAGAGCTTCCACAGCTTCCTTCTCATCGGAACCATCGGCGATCAGGGTGATGGTGGTACCCTTGACGATGCCCAGGGACAGAACACCCAGCAGGCTCTTGGCGTTAACGCGCCGCTCGTCCTTCTCGACCCAGATACCGCTCTTGAACTCGTTGGCCTTGCGGATGAAATAGGTGGCAGGTCTCGCGTGCAAACCGACCTCGTTATTGATGGTTACTTCCTGAGTATACATAGGCCTCTATTCTCCTCTTCTATCGCAATCTCTGCAAGCTGTTATCCGCAGTTCGGGAATATACTGATATGTTAGCAAATTTCTCTTTTCCCGTCAACGGCACATTCCACAAATTTATCCTTTTATTCGGAATGGCAAGCGACTATTTTGTGGGAAATTTTACAAGAAACCCGCACTTTCGTCAGATTATCTCCTGAAATCCGCCTCAATATAAAAGATTTTTCCCTAAAAACGCGGAATTCATTCGTTTCACGGCCGCTCCCTACTATTTTACGCGCTCCCGGCAAAATTGTGCAGGAGAGCACCGCCTTTCCGCAGCTTACTGCTTCAGCTCCACCACGGTTACTCCATCTTCCCCCTCGCCGTAGCGGCCCAGGCGGAAGCTCTTTACTCTCGGGTGACGGCGCAGCTGCTGCTGGACCGCTTTGCGCAAGGCGCCGGTGCCTTTGCCGTGGATAATGGTCACCTCGTTAAGTTTGCCCATGACGGCGTTGTCCAGGAACCGCTCTACGGCCAGCTCCGCCTCGTCAGTCATCATGCCCCGCAGGTCGATCTCGTTGCAGGCGGCCCGGGCCCCTGCCAGGCGGATGGTAGTCTGGACCTGGCGCTGGGCGGCCTTTTTCTCCTGGACCTCCGCCTCCTCCACCAGGCGCACCTCGCTGGCTTTGACGGTAAGTTTCATATGCCCTGCCAGCAGCAGCAGCTTATCGCCGTTCACGGCAGTGACGGTTGCTTTGGTTCGGGTACCGCCCAGCTCCACCAGGTCGCCCACCTGAATGGGACGGCTGGGAGCAGGAATGGGTTCCTTCTCTTCTTTAAAATGGAGGGCCTCCTCCGCCTGGTTCAGCTGACCCCGAATGGCGGCCCGGGCGTCGTTGACACTCTGCCAGTCCGCAGCCTTCTCCTGTTGGCGGCGCAGCTGATCCAGCTCTGCCATGACCTGCTCCGCCTGGGCTCTGGCCTCCCGGATGATCCGTCGGGCCTCGGCCTCGCCCCGGGTGCGGGCATTCTCCTTGGCCCGCTCCATCTGCTCCCGGAACTCCCGGGCCCGCTTGGCGTCGGCCTCCCGCTGGACCCGCAGCCGCTCGGCCTCGTCCTTGTCCTTCTCCAAGCTCTGGCGCTTGGCCTCCAGCTGAGTCAGCACGTCCTCAAACCGAATGGACTCGCTGTCCATCTGGGCCTTGGCGGTCTCGATCACCGCCGGGTCCAGCCCCAGCCGCTGAGAGATAGCAAAGGCGTTGGACTTGCCGGGAATGCCGATGAGGAGCTTATAGGTGGGCCGGAGGGTCTCCACGTCAAACTCACAGCTGGCGTTCTCCACTCCCTTGGTGGTCATGGCAAAGGTCTTGAGCTCCGCGTAGTGGGTGGTGGCCGCTACCTTGGCCCCCTTCTCCCGTACGTGCTGGATAATGGCGATAGCCAGGGCCGCGCCCTCCACCGGGTCGGTGCCCGCCCCCAGTTCATCGAAGAGGATCAGGCTGTGGCCGTCTGCCTCCTCCAAAATCTTCACAATGTTCACCATGTGGGCGGAGAAGGTGGAAAGGCTCTGCTCGATGCTCTGCTCATCACCGATATCTGCCAGCACCCGCTCAAATACGCTGACAGCGCTGCCGTAGTCCGCCGGAATGTGGAGGCCGCACTGGGCCATCAAGGTGAGAAGGCCCAGAGTCTTGAGGCTGACGGTCTTGCCGCCGGTGTTGGGGCCGGTGATCACCAGGGTGTCGAACCGGCGGCCCAGCTCCAGGTCAATGGGCACCGCCTTGGCGCTGTCCAGCAGGGGGTGGCGGGCGTGGCGCAGGGTAACGCAGCCGTCGCTCCGGATCTCCGGGCGGCTGCCGTTCATTTTATAGCTCAGCTGGCCCCGGGCAAAGATCAGGTCCAGCTGTACCAGCATCTCATAGTCCCAGAGGATATCCCGCTGATAGGCGGCGGCCTCAGCGGAGAGGGAGCGGAGGATCCGGTCGATCTCCTTTTTCTCCTTGGCCTCCAGCTCCTTGAGCTCGTTGTTGGCCTGGACCACCCCCATGGGCTCCACGAAGATGGTGGCGCCGCTGGAGCTGACGTCGTGGACAAGGCCGGGCATGCTGCCCCGGAACTCCGCCTTCACCGGCACCACGAAGCGGCCGTCCCGCTGGGTGATGATGGCCTCCTGGAGCACCTTACTGTAGCTGGAGGAGGAGATAATCTTCTGAAGGATCTGCCTGCCTTTGGCAGCGGCATTGCGCTTGTGGCGGCGGATATCCGCCAGCTCCGGGCTGGCATTGTCGGCGATCACGTCCTCCTCCAGAATGGCAGTGGTGATCTTTTCCTCCAGGAAGCGGTTGCCCTTTACAGAGTTGAACAGGTGGTCCACGGCGGTCTTTTTTCCGCCGCCGTCCCCCCAGTAGTCCTTGATCCGCCGGGCGCAGCGCAGCACCCCGGCGATGTCCAGCAGCTCCCGGGTGTTGAGGGCGCCGCCCCGGTCCGCCCGGTACAGGCTCTCCGCCACCGGCTTGATGCCGGAGAAGGCGGGGCTGCCCCGCTGTCCGATCATCTCCCGGGCAACATCAGTTTCGTCCTGGAGCCGCTCCACCTCCTGCTTGTCGGTGGAGGGCGTCACCGCCAGGGCCTTAGCCCGGGTGGCCTCGCAGCTGGTCTGGTCCGCCAGCATCTGTAAAATGGCCGGCAGCTCCAGCGTGCGGATGGATTTATCAAATAATTCGCTCATTGTTACTTCTCCTGAAAATCACGGTCATGCACGAACAAGGCTCATCGTTTCCGACAAAAGCCTCGTTTTCAATACGAACCGTATATTTTCGGCAAAATATTACTGATTGTCTGTGGTTTTTCCCTCTTTGGGCGTGGGCGACATCACCCGCAGAGACTTATAGAAGTCCAAGGTGCGGAAAGCCCGCTCCAGCATAGCCCGAACGTAGGACTCCGCCGCCAGGCCCATTCGACGCTGGTCCTCCGGGGGCAGAGTGAAGCTGTAAAGGCGTTTGGCCTCCCCGTAGACCACGTGCCGCATGGCGGCCAGGACCCCCGGCGTCAGAGACAGGGCATTCTCTCCTCCGCAGCGGCGACAACGGAGAACGCCGCCCCGGATGTCCAGTACCGGCTCCGCCGGGTCCTCTTCCCCGCACACCGCGCAGCCATCCAGCAGCGGAGCAAAGCCCACCAGGGACATGAGCCGCAGCTCAAAGGCGGCCTTCACCTGCTCCGGCGGCTTGTGGAGTTCTCCCAGCGCGTACAGGGCGTTGAGGAGGAGGCTCAATATCTCCCCGGACTCCGTCCCCTCCAAGGTGACCGATTCTGTCAGTTCTGCAAAGTAGCTGGCAAGGCTCAAAAGCTCCACGTCCTGCCGTACGCCATCGAAGAGGGCAATGGTGTTGGCCTCACTGAGGATCTGCCAGCCGTGGCTCTCAGAGAGGACCATATCGGAGTAGACCAGCAGCTGGGTGGCGGCGGTGATGCGGCTGCGGCGGCTCCTGGCCCCCTTAGCCACCACCGCCACCTTGCCCAGCTCCGCCGTCAGCACCGTCAGGATCCGGTCGCTCTCCTTGGTATCCACGCCCCGCAGGACGATCCCTTTTACCACTGTCCGCTCTCTGGCCATGGCACTCCTTCTTCTATGTAGGGGCGTTCACGCCCCGTCGGTATCGCCCCGGTGTTCCTCCCGGTACATCAAGTAAAACTCCGGCGCACCGGTCTCCTGAAACAGCGTCCAAAATTGCTCATCCATACACTTCCGCCTCCCATTCTTATGGTGGGCAGGCAGAAGACAGGACATCCATGGGAAGTTGTGGCGGGGGAATTTACCACCCTGACCATCAGTCCTCCCGGTAACCTACATCCCGGATGAAATTCACGTTGTCCCGCCAATTTTCCTTTACCTTCACCCAGGTCTCCATATAGACCTTGGTACCCATAAAGCGCTCAATATCCTGGCGGGCATGGCTGCTGATCTTTTTGATCATTTCGCCATTTTTGCCGATGATGATGCCCTTGTGGCTGGCCTTCTCACAGTAGATGGTCACATCCAGGTCGATGATCCCGCTGTCCCGCTCAGAGAACCGGGTCACCTCCACGGCGGTGCCGTGGGGAATCTCCTTGTCCAGATTCCGCAGCAGCTTCTCCCGAACGATCTCCCCTACGATCTGCCGCTCCGGCTGATCAGAGGTCATGCCCTCCGGGAACAGCTGGGGGCCTTCGGCAGCATACTTCTGGAGCTGCTCCATGAGGATGTCCAGTCCATCCCCCTTCTCCGCGGAGATGGGAATGATGGCGTCGAAGTCACAGGCGGCAGCGTACACCGCCATTACCTCCAGCAGCTGGGGCTTCTCCACGGTGTCGATCTTGTTGATGACCAGCACGGCGGGGAGCTTCTCCTCCTTAATGCGGTCAATGAGGGCCTGCTCCGGGGCGCCGATCTTGGCGATGGGCTCCACCAGGAGGCACACGCCGTCCACATCCGCCACGCTCTGGCGGACCACCTTCACCATATAGTCCCCCAGCTTGGTCCGGGCCTTGTGAAGGCCCGGGGTGTCCAGCAGCACGAACTGGGTATCCCCACGGTTCACCACGCCGCAGATACGGTTGCGGGTGGTCTGGGGCTTACTGGAGACGATGGCCACCTTCTCCCCCACCAGGGCATTGGTGAGGGTGGATTTGCCCACGTTGGGCCGGCCCACAATAGCGATCATTGCTGTTTTTTTGATCTCGTTCATAATAGATGATCCTCAACTTTCTTTTGTTTCATTCGCGGCGTTGAACACTTTTACCGCGAAAAATTTTCCTATGTACAGGCAATTACCGGGAGATGCCCAGCTCCGCCATAACGGCCTCTTCCCGTTCTCTCATCCGGGCCTTTTCAGGGCCCTCATCCAGGTGGTCGTAGCCCAGCAGATGCAGCACAGAGTGTACGGTAAGGTAGGCCAGCTCCCGGCGGTTGGTGTGGCCATACTCCTTGGCTTGGGCCTTCACCCGCTCCATAGAGATCACCATATCCCCCAGGGGCAGCAGTCCCGTAGCCGGATCCAGCAAATCGTCGTCCTCCGCCTGGGGCGGCTCGCCCGCCGTCAGGTCGAACTCCGGGAAACTGAGGACATCGGTGGGCCTGTCCACATCCCGCATGTCCCGGTTGATCTGATGGATGCCCGCGTCGTCGGTGAGCAGGACATCCACTTCACAGGGGGCGGTGACCCCCTCCAGGGCCAGGGCCGTGCGGATCGCTTTGCGGATGAGGGCGCAGTTGCCCGCGCTGGCCGCCCCCGGCACGTCCGCCGTCACCGGGATGTAGTGTCGTTTCGCCATGGTGGTGTTCTCCTTTTGATCGCTCTCTCTGTTATATCTGAGGTTGGGGCTTGCTGGCGGGGGCTGCGCGCCCCGGTGCCTGCTATTGGGGCCTCCCCGGCCCCAAACCCGGGTCACTTTTTCCTCGGCGAAAAAGTGACCAAAACGCCGCCGGGGAGACCCCGGACCCCCTTTTTTGTCCAATCGGTCTGAATCAAATTTTGATACTGCCCTGCCACTGAATCAGCTTTTTTGGGCATCTGATCTGTGGTGGGCTGCTTGTCCGGCTTCGGCTGACGCCCTGCTAAAGAGATAGATTAATCTGTTTTGCGCAACACGAAACACCTATCAGCCCGAGGGCCGTCAGGCGAAGTGCGTGGAGCACCGCACCGGTTACGAGGGGCCAGCGGCCAAGAGGTATTTCAGTGGCTGCCCGGTATCAAATCCGATATTGACCGATTGAACAAACAACGGGGGTCTGGGGTCTCCCCAGCGGTTTTTCCGCCCACTTTTGGGCGTCCAAAAGTGGGCCCGCCGGAGGCAACCCCGGGGTCCGGGGGCGGAGCCCCCGTCGACAAGCACCCAGGGGTGCCACCCCGATCCACTACTTCCGCTTCCCCCGGCTGTTATTATTATAGTAGTCGTCGTAGGCCTTGATGATCCGCTGGACCATCACATGGCGGACCACGTCCTGGTCCGTCAGCTCACAGATGCCGATGCCCTCCACGTTCTTCAGCACCCGGATGGCCTCCTTGAGGCCGCTGGTCTTGTCGGCGGGCAGGTCGATCTGGGTCACATCACCGGTGATGACCACCTTGGAGTTGAAGCCCATACGGGTGAGGAACATCTTCATCTGCTCCCGGGAGGTATTCTGGGCCTCGTCCAGAATGATGAAGCTGTCGTCCAGAGTCCGACCACGCATGTAGGCCAGAGGCGCCACCTCGATATTGCCCCGCTCCAGATATTTCTGATAGGTCTCCGCCCCCAGCATATCAAAGAGGGCATCGTACAGGGGCCGCAGGTAGGGGTCCACCTTGCTCTGGAGGTCGCCGGGCAGGAAGCCCAGCCGCTCCCCCGCCTCCACGGCGGGCCGGGTGAGGATGATGCGGTTGATCTTCTTGTCCCGGAAGGCGGCCACCGCCGCCGCCACCGCCAGATAGGTCTTGCCGGTGCCGGCAGGGCCCACGCCGATGGTGACGGTATTTTTCAAAATGGAGTCCACGTACCGCTTCTGGCCGATGGTCTTGGCCTTCACCGGGCGGCCCTTGGCGGTGATGCAGATCACATCCTGGGTCAGCTCTCCCACCCGGTCCTCCTGGCCGCTGCGGGCAAGGCCGATCACATAGCGGACGGTCTGCTCGCCGATATTTTCCCCCCGGCTGGAGAGGGTCAGCAGAGCGTTGATGGCTTTTGCCGCCAGCATGGTGGCCTCCGCTTCACCGTTGACCCGCAGCTCGCCGTCCCGGTTGGTGACGACGACCCCGAACTCCGCCTCAATCAGCCGAATATTTTCATCAAAGGAGCCGAAGATATTCACCGCCTGCTCCAGTCTTTCGATCTCTATCCTTTGTTCCATCTGCCATGTTACTCCTTTGGTATCTCAACGAACTTGCCAATCTGCTCCTCACACTCGGCAGTCAGGGTCACCAGCAGGGTGTCCCCCTCTACCTGGCTGTTGATCTGCCGACTGAGGAGCTCTCCATCCCCCAGCAGGGCCTCCAGCTGGCGGTCTAAGGTCAATGTGCCCAAAGCCTGGGCCTCCTCCTGGCTGCGCCGGGTTTCCGTGAGGGTATATTCCTCCAGGGTCTCCGTCACCACAGTGACCGGCAGCACCAGCCCGCCCGGCAGCTCCCACTGATTCCAGTCTATTATTTTATCACAGGTATCCCCGGAAATGCTACTGCCAATATAGAGGTTTACCCGGTTTTTTCCCAATAAAACCGCCCGGCGGACCGTTTTTTCCCCCGTATAGACCTTTTCCTCCACAGTCAGCGGCACCCGGCAGCGCAGGGTGTACCAGGTGCGGCCATAGACTTTGCCCATACCCGCCACCTGCCGGCTGCCGCCGTAGCCGCTGTCCACCACTCCGGAGATCAGCAGCTGTCCCGCCCGGACCATGGTGCCGGGCAGGACTACCTTCTCCCCGTTCCAGGGCTCAATGGCAGTCACCAGGGCGTCCTTTGTCGCCACAGTGTTGCCCGGCTGACGCTTATCAATAATTTCCGGTGCGTCCACTCTCTCCCGGACCTGGACATAGGCCCGGCTACCCCGGACGTTGATGGCAATGTAGCTCAGCTCCGGCAGCTCCAGCAGCAGGTCGTTGCGCAGCTGAAAGGAGTTGACATCATAGCCGAAGGTGCCGAAGGCCACGTCATACTTCTCCAGTGCCCGAAGAATTTCCCGGTCCGGCACCGTCTCATTGCCCTCAATTTCAATATCCCAGATAAAGAAGGAGCCCCACAGCAGCAGCAGAGAGCACAGTCCCAGGGTCACCCACAGGCCATAGCGGTAGCGCATCCGCCCCAGAAAAAAAGGGGTGCCCCGCCAGCCCAGCGGCGTCAGCTCACAGTCCAATTTTGCGGTGAGCCGCCGCAGGCGCTTCCAATCCCGACGGGTAAGGGTGAAGGTAAAGGCCGCCGCATTCTCCCACCGGAGATCCCAGAAGGTGAGACCGTACTCTCCGCACAGGTTCAGCACCCGCTCAGGGAAGCCGCTCTCCACCCGGGCGGTGACCTCCCCCTTCAGAAGGTTCATCATCTCCTTGAGCATGTCACTTCTCCCATTCTACCCGCTGTATGCTGCCCCGGATCCGCAGGGCGTCGCCGGTCATGCTCACCAGCTCCAATCCACTGCCAAACACCCGGATCACCATGCCTTCGCCATTGATGTCGATCTCCTCCCCGCTGTAGGAGAGAATACCCCGGTGGTTTTCCAGGTAGAAATGACCGCTGCCTACCACCTCCACATGAGGCAGGCCCGCCACCAGATCTGCCGGCAGATCGAATAATTCCGCCGCTCTTGTCAATACACTGTTTTCGCGTTTCTTTTTTTCCATCCATGCCACCTCACCCTATATCTATGCGGCAGGAAAAAATATTTTCCCAAAACCTATTGACAAACAGTCCCTTGTGTATTACTGTCTTGTTGTACTAAGTGCTTAATACAAGCATACAGCCATAGATATTTCCCACAGGCGGGGATATTCGGCATATCCATATCATACAAGGAGCAGGAGGCGCGGCATGGAATGGAAACTAACGGACAGCCGCCCCATCTGGCAGCAGCTGACGGAGCAGATCACGCTGCGGATTCTGAAGGGGGAGTATCCCCCCGGAGGGCGGCTGCCGGCAGTGCGGGATCTGGCGGTCCAGGCGGGGGTAAACCCCAATACGATGCAGCGGGCCATGGCCCAGTTGGAACAGGATGGTCTGGCGGTAGGCAGCCGTACTGCCGGGCGCACCGTAACGGAGGATACCGCGGTGATCCAGGCGGCCCGGCGGAAGCGGGCCCGGGAGGCCGTGGCGGAATGCTTGCAGATTCTGGCCGATCTGGGATACACCCGGGAGGAGGCCGTGGCGCTATTAAAGGAGGAATGGGAGAAATGAGTGAACAACTGATACGGACAGACGAGCTGTTGGTCACCTGCACGGCACTGACCAAGCGATACGGCAGCAAAACTGCCCTCAACGGAGTGAATCTCCAGCTGAAGCGGGGCCGGATCGTGGGGCTTCTGGGACCCAACGGCAGCGGCAAGACTACCCTCATCAAGCTGCTCTGCGGACTGATCCAGCCCACAGAGGGGGATATCGCCATCGGCGGTATGCCGGTGGGGCCTGCCACCAAGGCTCTGGTGAGCTACCTTCCGGACCGGATGTACTTTGCCGACTGGATGAAGGCCTCGGACCTCTTGGATCTGTTCAACGACTTCTACAGCGACTTTGACCGCAACAAGGCTACCGCCATGTGCCAGAGTCTGGGCGTGGTGCCCAGCCAGCGGCTCAAGACCATGTCCAAGGGCACCAAGGAGAAGGTACAGCTGGTACTGGTGATGGCCCGGAAGGCCTCTTTGTACCTGCTGGATGAGCCCATTGCCGGAGTGGATCCCGCCGCCCGGGACTATATCCTCAACACCATCCTCACCAACTACAACGAGGAGGGCTGCGTGATGATCTCCACCCACCTGATCTCCGACATCGAGCAGGTACTGGACGAGGCCATTTTCCTCAAGGAGGGCCAGGTGGTCCTCCACGACAACGTGGACGCCATCCGGGAGCGGGAGGGAAAGAGCGTGGACGCTCTGTTCCGGGAGGTCTTTCGGACAGCGGGTATGGAAGGAGGCGCATTCTGATGCTGGGAAAGCTCTTGAAATATGATTTCCGCTCCATGGGCAAGCAGTTCGCCTTTATCTGGCCGGCGGCGCTGGTGATGGCCCTGCTCAACCGCTTCACCATCGGCAGCCTCGACAGCAGCGACGTGACCCGGGAGCTGTTCTCCGGCGTGGCCATGCTGGTATACGTGGCCATCCTCATCGCCCTCTTCGTCATCGCCCTGATCTTCATCATTCAGCGCTTCTACCTGGGGCTCCTGGGGGACGAGGGGTACCTGATGTTCACCCTACCGGTGCGGCCCTGGCAGCTGATCGCCTCCAAGGCCATCTGCGCCCTGGTGGCCAGCACAGTGAGCATCATCGTGGCGCTGTGCTCCATCCTGCTGCTGGTCCCCGGCGCCATGAGCGAGCTTTTGGGCATCTTCCCCGAGTTCTTCGCGGCCCTGGGCCGGGAGGGGGGCCAAGGGGCCCTGCTGCTGACGGAACTGCTGCTGGCGGCCCTGGTGGGAGGCCTGGCGGG
>CALXGE010000064.1 GCA_944387775.1 uncultured Oscillospiraceae bacterium
AATGAGATGTTAACTGACACCAGATTCGTTTCACACGCAGGAGGTCACTGGTTCGAGTCCAGCAGTCTCCACCAAAAACACCGGAAATTCAACAGAATTTCCGGTGTTTTTATTTGACTTTGCAACGTTTCTTGGAGCATACTCTTTTCGCGCTTTTCTCCTTTTCCCGCTGACCAAAGGAACACCACAGACAGGAAACTCCCGCGGAAGCGGGAGCTTTCTATTTTTGATTTAGCATGGGCCCGTTTCCAGGGAGCGTTTCATGCGGACAGGCCCAACAGCAGATGGGCAACGGGTATCTCTTGGGAGCTGCCGTTACGGTCACTTGACGGCGGTTTTGTCACATGTTATCTTAATTTTATCGTCCTAGGAGTGCAAAAATGCCGGTGGAAACTGCGGGATGATAAAAACCGATGCATTGGTGTCCATTAATGGAAGGAGGGATAATGGTGCAACTGGACTTATACCACACTCTCTATATTGGGGTCTCACAGGCTTTTTTGGGCAGCTTTGTGATACTTTTGGTCGATTTTCGCAAACCAGTCACCGTATGGCGTACCCGATGGATCGTTACGGCGGTGTTGATTGTCGGCTCCAACCTAATCGGGCTGCTTTTCCTGAATTTCTGGCATGTATATTATCGCGTGGGTTTCTTTACTGTGACGCTCCCTTATATTTTGGCCACACTCTGGTGCTCTCAGTATCGGGATTTTCGCGCCGTTTTCAGCATTGCTACCGGCCTGTTCGTTGGCTGCATCGGAACGGCAAATGCCATGCTGACCACAATGCTTCTCAAGCAAAATGAATACTGCGAGTACTATTCCTTTGCCGTGCGCACCTTTTCCTTCTTCCTGATGTTCTTTGTCCTGCGGCGGTTCAGCATTGCATACCGACAAATGCTTCATCAGCTCAATCGCAGCTGGGGAATCCTCTGCCTCATCCCGTTCGCCGCATTTATCACCTTGCTGTACATCGTCAATAACTTTGAGAATTCTGTTGAGCTTATGGTGCTGATCTATGGCATGCTTGTGGTATGCAGCGGCGCCTACTATTTAATGTATCTCTTTTTTGAGCGAGTACAGAAAGAAAACAGCGCCCATTATGAGGCTCAGCTATCGGCTCTGCAGCTCTCTGCCCTGCAAAGTCGGATGGAGGCGGTGCGGGCTGCGGAGGACGCCATCCGTATGGAGCGCCACGATCTCCGCCACCGGCTCCAGACTGCCACAGAGATGGTAGCACGGGAAGACAAAGTTGCGGCGCTGGACTTTCTGGATGCCGCCCAAAAACGCCTGGACGAAGGGAAGGCTATCCGGTGGTGCCGCCCGCCGGTGCTGGATGCGGTATTTTCATCCTATTTTGATCAGGCCCAAAATCAGGGTATCCGGGTAGAGGCAACCATCTCACTGCCGGATGTGCTGTCCATAGATGAGGGGGAGATGGCTGTTGTCCTGGCCAATGCTCTGGAAAATGCCATCCACGCCAATTTGGCTCTGCCCTGGGATCAGCGGGAAATCCGCTGCAAGATGGTGGGAACCCCCAGTATCATGCTGGAAATCTCCAACCCCTGTGCCGGCAATATTACCTTTGACAGCAGCGGCCTGCCGGTTGCACAAAAAGCGGGACACGGTTTGGGTGTGCAGTCCATCTCTGCTTTCTGCAGAAAAAATGGGGCTGTTTGCCAGTTTGATCTGACAGATGGCTGGTTTCGTCTGCGGCTGGTGCTGTAGCTCCGGATGGTATCAGCTGCTTGCTGGAGGACGATCTGTGCTGCCCATATTTATGCCAAGAGGCGGAGCAAAAGCTCCGCCTCCTTTATTGGTGTGGGAGGGTATTCGGCCAGGCTGGCGGCAGAAAAGCGCGTCCTGTCCCTGTAGGTGAAAGCCGCCGGTATTGCTTGAAGAAGAACGAAGCTGATCAGGTGGTGCTCTGTGTGACGCGGGAAACGGATCCTGCGCAGGGCGGAAAGAAAACACTGCTGATCAATAGGTCCGCTTGATATTTTACGCCCCAAATAGTATAATACCAATAGATTTCATAGATACATCAGAGGACAGCAAGTGAAGCGGAGTTGCTGCCTCTTTTTTTTAAAGAGAAGGGATTATTGGGTCATGAAGGTATGTGCAGCAATGCGCCGCACCCAGTGCCGGCTCTGGCGCATTTTGTGGACAACCGCTGTGATGCTGACTTTTTTAGCTGCTGGCTGTCTGTTGGGCACGGCGTCGGCGGCGGAAGAAACACCTGTGGTACGCATCGGCTTTCCTGTTCAGCCGGGGATTTCTTACCTGGATGAAAATGGCAGGTACGCCGGATATTTGGTGGATTATTTGGATCAGCTGGAAATGTTCACCGACTGGGAAATTGAGTTTGTCCAGGTTGAGGGCGATTTGGATACCCAGCTCTCCACCCTTATGTATATGCTCCGGGACGGAGAGATCGATATCATGGGCACCATGAACCGGAATGCTCAGCTGGAGGAAATGTTTCTTTACCCCGGTTACGGCTATGGCACGACATATACCGTCCTGGCGGTACAGTCGGATGACTTTCGCTGGTTGGAGGAGGATTTTTCCCACTGGAACGATATTCGTGTAGCCACCTATCCCGGCTATAAGGACCGCATGGCGCAGTTTACTTATTATGCTGATGTATATGGCTTTTCTTTCGTTACGGTGGAATGCGACACCTATCAGGAAATGATTGATGCCGTACGCTCGGGCCGGGCCGACGCCATGATTCAGGCCGATCTGTCGGTGACCGACGGCTTCCGCGTGATTGGGCGATTTTCTCCTACACCCTACTATTTTGCTTTGGCACCGGGGGAGACAGAGCTGCTGCGGCAGCTGGACGGAGCTATGCGCAGCTTGAATCGCTCCCAACCAAATTTGCAAAATGAACTTTATGATCGCTACTTTCGACATGCCAGCCCATTCCAGATCTCCCAAGAGCACCGGGATTTTCTGGCATCTCTGGGGACCCTGCAAGTTCTCTTTTTTGACGGTAACGCCCCGTATCAATATATCCGCAATGGGAAGCTGCAGGGGTTTGCTGTACAGTATATGGAAAACTTCGCTAAAATCACAGGCCTGCAGTATGAGGCGGTGGTGGCAGACAGCTTTGAGGAGGCCATGGAGATGATCTCCCGCGGCGAGGTGGATGTGGTGGCCTGCCTGGCTACCAACTCTGCGCTATCTTCCCAGGGTGGTATGCGCTTCTCCATTCCCTTTTTCAATAGCTTCAGTGTTACAGCCTGTTCCAACTCTCAGCCCCATGAGCACCCGGCTGACATAGCTTTTCAGGCTAACACGGAGGCTACGTTGGATCAGATTCGCCGTACAGACTCTCTGGGGGCCCAGTTGGATTACTACTCCCTTTTTTGCTACCTGCGCAAAGCCGTGGTTTACGATAATAATCATCGACTGGACCAACCTGAAGAACTTTTCCTATGTGTTCGGTGTGACGGATGCTGTGCCTGAATGTTTTGTTACGATTCTGAATCAGTACATTACCTCCACCTCAGATGCTGCCCGGCAGGCGATGATCTACCGGTATTCCGGTGAGGAGCCGACTTACACGGCGTGGGAATGGCTGCTGGCCAACCGTATTATGCTGCTGAGCGCCTCGGCAATTTTTCTGATTCTGCTGCTGATCCTTCTTCTCACCTTCCGCAGTAAGCGTATGACGGCAAAGGCCCTGGTAGCGGAGAAGCAGCTGAGGCACTTGACCATGTACGATGGGCTGACGGGGGCTTACAATGAGGCATATTTCCGGGAGCTTCTGCAGGAATGCTGTGACCGGCGGACGCAGGCGGCTCTGGTGGCTGTCAACCTTCGGGACTTCAAGTACATCAATGACATCTATGGTCCCCAGCGTGCCAACGAGATACTCTGCTGTATGAAAGCGATTCTGGACAGGGAAATGGCTGACGGAGAATTTTTCTGCCGGGCGTCGGCGGATCTCTTTTATTTGCTGCTTCAGGCATCGGATGTTGATACATTCCGTACCAGAATGGAGAACTTGTTTACCCGAATCAGCACGGAAGCGTCCGGATCTCTGGAGGGCCATCCGCTGTCGCTGTACTGCGGCGCTGTATTCCTGGCGGATTCCCCGGCACACAGTGCCTCTGCCAATCTGAGCTATCTCATGGTTGCTCTGGCCCGCGCCAAGGAACAGGGCAGGAACACAGTCTACGTCTTTGATAAGACATTGTACCAAGAGGCCCAGCTGCGATATTATATCGAAACCCACATGCACGAGGCCCTGGCCAGCGAGGAGTATCAGCTCTATCTGCAGCCCCGGATGAACCTGCACACCGGACACATCGACGGAGCAGAGGCTCTGGTGCGGTGGAAGCCCCGGGACCACAGTATGCTGATGCCCAATCAGTTTATCCCTCTCTTTGCAGCCAATGGATTTTGTGCGCAGCTGGACCTCTATATGGTTGAGCAGGTGTGCAGGGCTCTGCGGTCGTGGATGGATGCCGGCCTGGCGCCCATGGTCATTTCCGTCAACCAGACCAAATCCCTTTTCCTCCGGGAGGACTATGCTGAGCGGCTGCTGGACATCACCGGACGCTATCACATCCCCCCGGGATATCTGATCCTTGAGATTCCCGAGGGACTGGCCTATGACAACATTGAAGCGCTCAACCAGACCATCCGGCGCCTCAACGGTTCTGGCTTCCGGGTATCTATGGATGACTTTGGAAGCGGATATTCTTCTTTAAATGCACTGGGGAAGATTCACATCAATGAACTGAAGCTGGACCGGATTTTCCTGGCCGACGTAGTCAATGACACCTCCGGCACGCAGCGGGAAGTCCTGTCGTCGGTGCTGGCGCTGGCGCGGAAACTGGGCATTCAGACAGTTGTCGAAGGGGTCGAGACACCGGAAAATGAGGAACTGGTCCGTAGTTTGGCCTGTGACTACGGTCAGGGGTACTACTACAGCAAGCCTATCCCCGCTGAGCAGTTCTGACAATGCTTCTATACAATGCAAGTATAGAGGCAGACGTATTTTGCAATAAGGAGGTATGCGCATGCTTCAAAGAGCAAGCCGATTTCTTTTGGCAGCAATGATAGTACTGGCCATGAGCACTGCCTTGGCGTCCGCGTCTGCCTCCGGGGACCGGGACCAGGGGGATACCATCCGAATTGCGATTCCGGGATCCTCCAATGAAACCGACCGGGATACCCACCAGGGATATATTGGCTACACCATGGAGTATCTCCATGAGATTGCCCAGTACACAGGTTGGCAGTATGAGGTTCTGGAGGTGTCCGACAGCTATGACGATGGGCTGGAGGCGGCCTTGGATATGGTCCGCCGCGGAGAAGCCGATTTGGTGGCACCAGTCCAGTACGAGGATGATGCGACGGAGGGAATCTATTTTTCCCAGAACATCTACGCCACCGCTATGACCATTCTCCAGGTACCCAATGCTGTCTACCAGGGGCTGGAACTGAGCGGTACCCTCCGGGTGGCAGCTTTGGCGGGCAGCGGCATGCAGGCGGCGGCAGACGACTTTTTTGAACGGATCGGTGTGCAGCCGGTGTATGTACTGTGCAGGACTGTGGATGAGCAGATCCAGGCCGTCTGCAGCGGTGAAGCGGATGCCATGCTCAACTCCAACCTGGAATATATCCCCGATATGAGTCTTGTGGCTGAATTTTCGCCGCAGGCCCTGTACTTCGCCGCCGGGGATCAGCAGCTTCTACAGGAGCTTGACGATGCGGTGGTCTATATTAAGCAGGCCAACCCCTCCTATTCCCGTGAGCTGTATATGTCCTATTTTGCCGCCGGCAGTCAGGCATTGACCTTGGAGGAGACTACATTTATTGAGCAGTCAGACCCTTATGTGGTGGCTGTTCTGGATCACAACGAGCCGTACCAGTATTTTGATTCTGAGACAGGGGAGTTCTGCGGTATCGCTGTGGACCTGCTGCGTCATATTTCTCAGGAGACGGGACTTCAATTTACCTTTGTCACGGTGAACTCGTGGGACGAACTGCTCCAGAAAATGGAGACCAACGAGGTTCAGATGGTGGCCGCCATGCCCTACGATTATAGCTTTGCCAGTCAGCGGAACCTGACCATCAGCCGCAGCTTTACTTCATCGCCGTATATGCTCCTGGCCCGACCGGGCTTTTCCGGCCCTGTGGAGGGACAACAGCTGGCCTTGACAGAGGTCAGCACTTACACAGAGGGAAACTACGTAGGTGATGTGACCCGCTATTCCAACATGGGGCAGTGCATTGAAGCGGTCCAGACAGGCAATGCGGATTACACCTATGTCGACCTCTATACAGCCCAATACTATCTCAACGATCCCCACTATAGAGCCTTGAACCTGACTCCCCAGTCCTATACGCCTCGCACCCTTTGCTTCGGCCTGCCCAAGCCTACACCCCACCAGCTGATCTCGATTCTCAATAAGTCTATCTATCAGCTGTCCGCAGCCAATCTCCAGGCCATCATCAACCAGAACGTCAATCCGCCTCGGGAGATGACCATAACAGATATTATGGTGGACTATCCGCTGGAATCTGTTGCCATTATTGGCACACTGGGCCTGCTGGTGGCAGGGCTTCTGCTCTTTTTCCTGTGGGAAAAGGAGCGTGTGAGTCGGGTGCTGCGCAAAAGAGCCATGGAGGACAGCCTGACACACCTCTACAATGCTTCGGCCTATCGCAAGCTGGTGGTTAAGCATCTGAAGCAAATGGAGCCGAATCAGATGGGTGCCTTCCTCATTCTGGATCTGGATAATTTTAAAAAGGTCAACGATGCCAACGGGCATCAGACGGGTGATCGAATTCTGCGGCAGTTTGCCGCCCTGATGCAGAATGTCGTGGGGGATGGCGGCATTCTTGCCCGGGTGGGTGGAGATGAGTTTGCTGCGTTTTTCCCCTCGGTGGAGGGAGTAGAAGACATTGCTGCTGTCTGTGGTCGGATCTGCATGGAAACCCATACCATTCTTGTGGAAAAGCAGGAGATCTCTGTCAGTATTGGCGGGGCTCCTGTGCGGGCGGGCGACGACTACGATGCGCTCTATCGCCTGGCTGACGGTGCATTGTACAAGGCCAAAGGCGATCAAAAGGACCAGTACCGTCTGGCCCTGCGAGACGGAGTGCCGATATGATGGCGAGAAAAGAACAGGATCCCGGCCAGGTGCCGTTTGTTTTCAGGCTGCAAAAATCCTTCACAGCTCTGTGATGGATTTTTGCAGCCTTTTATTTTGCCGCAGGAGAACGGAAGACAAGAAAATCTGGCCATGGTATGGATGGATTTATGGGAATGTTTACAGCGATGCTTTCAAAAATGTGAGTCCGGCAGAGAGGCCCGCAAAAAATTTTTATTTTGTGTGCAATAAAACGAAGCCCTTCCGCATTATTATGGCAGCAAAGCAAATTACAAAAAATGAAAAGGAGAAACAACAATGAAGAAGACTGGTTTTTGGAGAGGCTTTGGTCTGGGATTGATTTTGACGGTGGCGGTTACAGCACTGAGTGTTTCCGCTATGGCGGCTACTGCCAGCAGAACGATTCAGGTGGAAGAGGGTGTCCAGATCTCCCTCAACGGGGCCACTTTTGTTCCGCGGGATGCAAAGGGCAATGAGGTATCTGTGTTCCTGTACAACGGCACCACCTATGTGCCCCTGCGGGCAGTCGGTGAGGCCATGGGCATGGATGTAAGCTACGATTCTGCCACCAAGACGGCTATCCTGGTGACGGCGGACAAGAGTGCAGTGCAGCAGGGGAGCAGCACCAGCAGCTATATTTCTGCTGAACGGGCCAAGGAGATCGCCCTGGCGGACGCCGGTGTGAAGGCGGCAGATGCGGTGTTCCTGCGGGCACAGCTGGACTGGGATGATGGTCGGGCGGAATACGAGGTGGAATTCTACAGCGGGAATGTAGAGTATGACTACGATATTGACGCGGTTACCGGCGCTATCCGCAGCTCTGACCGGGATCTGGAGAACTTCCGCATTCCCACCACCGGCACCACCCAGACGAACCAGGGCGGGACCTCTGGAAGCACTATTTCCAGTGAGCGGGCCAAGGAAATTGCCCTGGCGGAAGTACCCGGTGGAACCACTGTCGTGAAATGCCAGCTGGACTGGGACGATGGCCGGCAGGTGTATGAGCTGGAGCTGCGCAATGGACGGACGGAGTACGATTTTGAGATCGATGCCCAGACCGGCGATATCGTGAGCCGGGATGTGGATTACGATGACTGATCCTCATAGGAGAGCAGCTTACAGGAAGCTGGGCTGAAAAAGGAAAAAATACGCCTGAATGATACGACAAAATACGACACAGACCGGTAACGGTCTGTGTCGTATTTATTGAAAAGAAAAACAAAAATATCTTGACACACACCCCCCTTTCCGTGATAGTGTGTGAGAGACAAGATCTGAAGAAAACGTCTGCGCCGGAGCAGGGAACAGCCAGCGGGCAGAGTGCGGATCGGTATGGACACACGAGAAAGGAGCAGAAAAGATGATCTATAAGGAATTTCAGGGTTTGAAACTGTCTGCCTTGGGTATGGGCTGCATGCGTCTGCCGGTTGTGGAGGGCGATAATGCCGCAGTGGATCAGACTGCCGTGGAGGAGATGGTGGCCTGCGCCATGGCGGGTGGGGTCAACTACTATGACACCGCCTGGGGCTATCATGGCGGCCAATCGGAGACTGCCATCGGCAAAGCCCTGGCCCGGTATCCCCGGGAGAGCTTCTATCTGGCGGATAAGTTCCCCGGCTACGACCTCAGCAATATGAGCAAGGTGAAGGAGATCTTCGAGGAGCAGCTGAAGAAGTGCGGGACAGAGTATTTTGATTTTTACCTCTTCCACAACGTATGTGAGATGAATATTGACGCCTATCTGGATCCCCAGTATGGTATTCTGGATTACCTGCTGGAGCAGAAGAAGGCGGGCCGCATCCGCCACCTGGGCTTTTCCTGCCACGGGAATATGCCGGTGCTCAAGCGGTTCCTGGAGGCCTATGGACAGCACATGGAGTTCTGCCAGCTGCAGCTCAACTATATCGACTGGACCTTCCAGGGCGGCAAGGAAAAGGTGGAGCTGCTGGCGCAGTACGGGATTCCCGTGTGGGTGATGGAACCGCTCCGGGGTGGCCGCCTGGCCCGTCTCAACGATCAGGAGGCTGCGACTCTGCGGGCTTTGCGCACGGAGGAGACTGTTCCCGCCTGGGCCTTCCGTTTTCTCCAGAGCATTCCCGGCGTGACAGTCACGTTGTCCGGCATGTCCGACCTGAGCCAGATGCAGGCCAACATCGAGACCTTCCAGACCGAAGCGCCGCTGGACGCGGCTGAGTGGGAGGTCCTGACGGCTCTGGGACAGCGTATGACCAGCACCGCTGCCCTGCCTTGTACGGCCTGCCGCTACTGCGTTACCCACTGCCCCCAGGGCCTGGATATCCCTGATTTGCTGGCTTTGTACAATGAGCACCGCTTTACCGGCGGCGGCTTCATTGCGCCTATGGCCCTGTCCGCCTTTCCGGAGGACAAGCGGCCCGGTTCCTGCGTGGGCTGCCGCAGCTGCGAGGCGGTGTGTCCTCAGCAGCTGAAGATCTCCGAGGCTATGGCCGACTTCTGCCGGATCCTGGGCTAAGAAAGCCGGACCTGTGGCCTCCCCAGGTGTATAGGACCGCTTGCTGCAGTACGGAGAAAGAGAGAGAAGCCGCCTGTTATACAGGCGGCTCCGTTTGTTGGTGCTATGCCGGACGGATCCGGCAGAAGGGCGGTGCCCCTTGACGGCTTATGCCTCAGGCAGCACGGATCCGGAATCCGGCAGCGTGGTGTCGGGCAGGACGGGAATAGCCTCGCAGGCGGTGCAGATGTCCTCGGAGGAAGCGCCGCCACAGTTGACGTAGGCCTCGCCCACGGTAGCCTCTGCGCCGAACTCCACCGGCACGGACACGCAGATGTCCTGGCTGATGGTGAACACGCAGGCGCCGCTGCGAATACCCTCACAGGTTACCCGACCGGGCGTGACTACGGGAGAGCCGCAGCACTTGGTGGTAGTGGCCCCGGCCTGGGCAAAGGGGGTCACCGTAACAGGAACGCAGACGGATGCGGACTGGTAGCCTACGGCAGGGCAGGTCTGAACGGCATTCACGCCGTCAACAATGGTATTATCAAGCATGAGAATAATTCCTTTCCCTCAAGGGGTATGCCCGTTATATGCCGGGACGGCGCCGCAGGTTCCTGCCGGAAAAATTCTTGCTCTGTATTATTTGCATTTTGTGGGAACAAATAGGATGGGACCTCCGTCAAAGCAGTATCAATACAGTAAAGGAGCGTTCCCCATGAAGATGAAACGAATTGTTAGTCTCTGCTTGTCTTTTCTTCTCCTGACCAGCGTAGCTGTTGCCGCTGAGACGCCGGCAGCAACTGAGCCGTCCTATGAGATTACTCCGGTTACGGATCAGACCATGATCCGGGTATGGGGTACAGCTGTAGAAGTAGGTGACAACCGTGTCCACCTCAATAACAGCAATGAGGAGGACATTTACTCCGACATTATTCTCAATGTGGGCGAGGAGACACTGGTGCTGGATGCGGTTACCGGTGAAACGGTGTCCTTTGATCAGGTAAAAGAGAATGACGTTGTATATGCCTATGTGGGCCCGGCTATGACCATGAGCCTTCCGCCCCAGGCCTTTGCCCAGCTGATCCTGTGCAATATTCCTGCTGATTTCGATGTTCCCTCTCTGGTACAGGTCCAGAGCGTGGCTGCCTGCGGCGAAGGCTATGACGTGCGTGTAGACGCAGAAACCGTTTTGCATATGGATAAGGATGTGGAGCTGCTGGCCTCTGAATCTGTTGCGGAGCCTGCTCTGGAGAGCCTCAAGCCCGGTGATGTGCTGCTGACCTGGCGTCAGAGCGGTGAGACAGCTTGTGAAGCCCAGGGTACCGTGGCAAAGGCCATGGCTTTTGCGGTGGTGTATGCCGGCTGGCTGTATGCGGCTCCCGGTGAGCTGAGCGTCAATGGGACAGCCGTGGAGCTGGCGGAGGGCACGGAGCCCTTTGTCCAGGACGGCAAACTGATGATCCCCCTGCGCCTGGTGGTGGAAGCCCTGGGTGGCAAGACCGAATGGGACCGGGAGAGCCGTACCATCCAGGTGCTGGATGCAGAGGGCCAGGTGCTGTATGCCCTGAACGCCGATGAGAGCACCTACTCCAAGGAGAGTGGCGTTGAGCTGGATCTGATGGTTCCCGCGGTGCTGAAGGACGGGACCACCTTCCTGGTGGCAGAGGACGTCCTCCGGCTCCAGAATCTGAAGCTGGAAGTCCGTTAAAAGCTTCTGTATAGCAATAAAAGGCCCCGAAGCATTGTGCTTCGGGGCCTTTTTACTGCTCCTTTGGGAAAAATCAGATCTGGACGATCCAGCCCATGTCGTCGGGCACCACGCCGGTCTGCATGCCGTAGATGGTGTCGTAGAGCTTCTGGCTGAGAGCACCCACGTTGCCGTTGTTGATGACAATGTCCTCGCCCTTATAGCGCAGGTAGCCGATGGGGGAGATGACGCAGGCGGTACCGGTGGCCCAGGCCTCCTGGAGCGTGCCGTTCTTGCTGGCAGCCTCGATGTCATCGATGGAGAGCTTGCGCTCGGATACCTTGTAGCCCCACTTCTTCAGCAGAGTGATGGTGCTGTCACGGGTGACGCCGGGGAGGATGGAGCCGCCCAG